>DATFHM010000285.1:0-14288 GCA_035248385.1 Nocardioides sp.
CAGGGCGGCGAGGACCGGCTCGGCCATGTTGGTGTCGAGCAGCCGGCGGGCGAGCGCGTCGGAGCGGGGGCCGTCGACGTAGACGAGGTCCTCGTCGAGCAGCTCGCGAGCGGCACGCGAGAGCCGCAGGGTGGTGGTCGGCGACCCGCCCACGAGCACGGTGCCGCGGTCGGCTCGCAGCACGTCGGGGCGCAGGCGCACCTCGAACCCGTCGGGCAGCAGGGTCATGGAGTGAACCCCCCGTCGGCGTGGACCACGGTGCCGTTGAGGGCGGCGCCCTCGCGGCCCGCGCAGTGGGCGATCACGGCCGCGAGGTCCTCCGGCTCGAGGATGCGGCCGAGCAGCTGGTGCTCGGCGAAGGACGCGACGTCGGTCAGGCCGTAGAGGGCTGCGGTCGCCTCCAGCATGGGCGTCCGCGTGGAGCCCGGCGACACGGCGCACGCGGTGACGCCGGTGCCGACCAGGTCGGCCGCGAGACCCTTCACGATGCCAACCACCGCGTGCTTGGCGGCGTTGTAGGCGGCCAGCCGGTAGAGCCCGTGGGTCCCGGCGGCGGACGCCACCGCGACGAACCGGCAGCCCGCCGGATCCGGGTTGGCGAGCAGGGCGGGGATCGTGGCCGCGGCGGTGTTCCACACGCCCTTGGCGTCGACGTCCCACAGCAGGTCGAGGTCGGCGTCCGGTGTCTCCCACAGCGGTACGCCGCCGGCGATGACCGCCGCCGCGGCGACCACCGCGTCGAGGCGCCCCCACCGGTCGAGCGCGCTCTCGGCGGCGCGGGCCAGGGCGGAGCGGTCCCGGACGTCGACCACGTGGCCGACGACCCGGCCCTCGCCGTCGGCCACGACGGCGTCGAGCTGGTCCCGGGTGGCCAGCCGGTAGGGCAGGGAGGTGTCGTCGCCCTGGCAGCCGTCGAGGGCGAGCACGTGGTGCCCGTCGGCCACCAGGCGTCGTACCGTCGCGGCGCCGATGCCCCGCGCGGCACCGGTGACGAGCGCGACCCTGGTCATCGCCCGGCGAGCGCCCGCCCGGCGCCGGCCCCCACCGCGGCGACCACGTCGGCGACCATGTCCGCCAGCAGCCCGGCGCCCTCCGCCGCGCTGGCGCCGGCCGGGTCGCCGAGGACGCCGTTGGCCGAGACAGCCTTGATCCCACCTCGGATCATCCAGGGCAGCAGCTGCTCCAGGGTGCCGGTGTTGCCGGCCGCGGCGCGGTCCAGGCGCACGTCGGAGGGGCGCAGGTGCAGCATCAGCGAGGTCTCGGTGCGGCCGGCGTGCAGGTCGACCTCCTCGGTCGCGCACGGCACCCACGCGACGTCGTGGCCCTCGTCGAGGAGCTGACGGACCGCTCCGCGGAGGGCGGCGGTGTTGCCGCCGTGGGCGTTGACGAACACGACCCGCCGGGCCCAGGTCCGCATCGACCGGGTGAGCTCGACGAGGACGTCGTGCAGGACGCTGGCGCCGATCGAGCTGGTGCCGGCGAAGTCCTGGTGCTCACCGCTGGACCCGTAGCTCAGCGCGGGTCCGACCAGGACCTGGTGCCCCCCGGCCACCAGGTCCTCCGCGGCGCGCGTCGCCACGGCGACCGCGATGGCGGTGTCGGTGTCCAGCGGCAGGTGCGGGCCGTGCTGCTCCGTCGAGCCGACCGGGACCAGCACCACCGGCTCCGTGCCGATCTCCGGCGAGACCGCGGAGGCGAGCAGGACGGCGGATGCATTCATCGGACCGGGGCGAGCGCCGGTACGCCGAGGGCTCGGTCGAAGTCGTCGGGGACCAGCAGGTGCTCGGGTCGCAGCTCGGCGGTCGAGGACAGGCTGAGGCCACGCAGGGCGGAGTCGATGCCGCCGGACAGGACGTCGAGGACGTTCTCCACGCCGGCCTGGCCGTTGGCCGCGAGGCCCCACAGGTAGGCACGGCCGATGAGCACCGCCTTGGCGCCCATCGCGAGCGCCTTGACCACGTCCGAGCCCCGGCGTACGCCGCCGTCCATCACCACGTCGACCTGCTCACCCACCGCCTGCGCGATCGGGCGGACCATCCGGATCGCCGCCGGGGTGCCGTCGAGGTTGTTGCCGCCGTGGTTGGACACCGAGATCCCGTCGACACCGGCGTCGACCGCGCGGAAGGCGTCGTCGATGCGGCACACGCCCTTGAGCACGAACGGCGTGCCGGAGATCTGCGCCCAGGTCTCGCGCATCCACGCCACGTCCTCCCAGGACGGGGGCGGGGTGGTCATCCACTCGTAGTAGGCGCCGAAGAACGTCGGTCCGGTCTGCTCCCCGGGCGGGGCGAGGTTCGGGGCGGTCAGGTCGGGCAGCTTCCCGGTCGCGGTGAACTGCTTGCCGAACTGGTAGAGCCACCGCGGCTTGGTCGCGACCTTGGGCGCGAGCCGCACCACCGCCTTGAGGTCGACCTTCTCCGGGATCTCCGGGCTGCCCCAGTCCCGCCCGATCGAGAACGACCAGTCCAGCGTGGCGATCAAGCCCTTCGCGCCGGCGGCGTGGGCGCGCTGCATCCGCTGGACCACCGTGTCGCGATCGCCCGTCCAGTACATCTGGAAGAACGTCGTCGCGCCGGTCGCGCACACCTCCTCCACGGACTTGGAGGCGAAGTTCGACAGGCCCATGATCGTGCCCCGCGCGGCCGCGGCGCGGGCGACCGCGACCTCACCGTCCGGGTGCACCGCCTGGACGCCGGTAGGGCTGATGATCACCGGGCTGTTGATCTGCCGGCCGAACACCGTGGTCGCCTGGCTGCGCTCGGCCTGCTGGCCGACCACGTGCGGGGCCAGGCCCAGCTCGGCGAAGGCGGCCTCGTTGTCGGCGATGGACTGACCGCGCTCCGAGCCGGCCACCAGCGCGCCGTACACCGGCTGCGGCAGCCGCTTGCGGGCGCGCTGCTGCGCGACCGCGACGGACTCGAACCAGGGGTTCTGCTTCCAGGGGTTCTCGATCTTCATCTTCACTGCCTTCGTTGGTGGTGTCCGGACCGCCGCCGCCCTTGGGCCGTATCCACGGCGGCGGTCCGGGGTCAGGGGGTCTGTGGGTCGAACCCGGCGAGGGGGCTCTCGGCGCACGCCGAGACCGGCGGGCGGGTGAGGATCTGGAGCATGACCGGCTGGTTGCGGGTCGGGGCGGTCTTGGAGTGGTCCTGGCTGGCTGCGGGGATGGTCCGGTCCCCGGCGAGGGCGTGCTCGCCGTACCCCTGGACGCACTCGGGGTCCGGGCCGTCCAGCGGCAGCCCGGTGAAGAACTTCGCCGCCATGCAGCCGCCGCGGCACGAGTCGAAGAACTGACACGACGCGCAGGCGCCGCCGGTCTGCGGGGACCGCAGCTCCTGGAACAGAGGGCTGGTCTGCCAGACCTGCTGGAAGCCGCCCTCGAGCAGGTTGCCGGCGTGGAAGTTGTCGTGGATCGCGAACGGGCAGGCGTACACGTCCCCGACGGGGTCGATCAGGCACACCACCCGGCCGGCACCGCACAGGTTCAGGCCCGGCAGGGACTCACCGAACGCGGCGAGGTGGAAGAAGGAGTCCCCGGTCAGCACGTCCTCGCCGTGGGCCATCAGCCAGTCGTACAGCTCCCGCTGCTGCTCGGGCAGCGGGTGCAGCTCGTCCCACACGTCCGCACCACGACCCGAAGGACGCAGGCGGGTCAGCCGCAGGGTGGCGTCGTACCGGTCGGCCAGGGCCTTGAACTCGTCGAGCTGGCCGATGTTCTCCCGGGTGCAGACCACCGAGATCTTCGCGTCCTTGAAGCCCGCGTCCTGCAGGTTCGCCAACGCACGTAGGGCGGTGTCGTAGGAGCCGGGGCCGCGGACGTAGTCGTTGACCTCCGCGGTCGCGCCGTCCAGCGAGATCTGCACGTCCACGTAGTCCGTGGACGCCAGGAACGCCGCACGCTCGGGGGTGATGCGGACGCCGTTGGTGGAGAACTTCACGCCGACCTGGTGGTCCACGGCGTACTCCAGCAGCTCCCAGAAGTCGGGGCGGATCGTGGGCTCACCTCCGCCGATGTTGACGTAGAAGACCTGCATCCGCTGCAGCTCGTCGATGACCGCCTTGCACTGCTCGGTGCTCAGCTCGCGGGGGTCACGACGGCCCGAGGAGGACAGGCAGTGGGCGCACTCCAGGTTGCAGGCGTAGGTCAGCTCCCAGGTCAGGCAGATCGGGGCGTCCAGCCCGTACTCGAACTGCTGCACCAACGACCCGGTCGTCGGACGTTCAGGCGCCAGCGTCATCACGCCACCTCCTCGACGGTCGTGGAACGGGGTCGGATCATGTCGGTCGCGGCCAGGCCCCGCAGGGCCGTCGCGTACGCCGCGTGCTGGGAGGCCGGGACCCCCGCCGCGACCAGTGCCGTGCGCACGTCCGGCGCCTCGCCGAGGCCACGCACGACCGCGACCAGCTCGGGCCGCTTGAGGAAGGTCAGCTTCCGGTTCCCGAAGTGGTACGCGAGCGCACCGAACGGCTCGGGGCGCAGCGCCACCGACGGCGACAACGCCCACGGCTCTCCCAGCAGCGCGTCCATCAGTACACGCCGCACATGCCGTCGATGGACACCTCTTCGATCAGGTCCTCGGCGACGTCGGCGCTGCTGTGCTGCTCCTCGATGTTGGCCATCTCGGCTCCTCTGGCTGGGCAATGTGACCCCTCGGACGTTAATGGCACCCGTGGCCGAATAGACCCGCCGAACGGAGGGGTTCAGGGGCTCTGCGGACCGATAGTTTTTTCGAGGTGTCGACCGATCGAGAAGGCCCCGGAACGCGTGGCCGGCCGGGTGCCACGACGCACGCGGACATCGAGCGCGCGGCCTTCGCGCTGTTCGCGCGGGACGGCTTCGCACGGACGACGCTGCAGGCCATCGCGACCGAGGTCGGCGTCGGGAGACGCACCCTGTTCCGCTACTACCCCAGCAAGAACGACATCCCGTGGGGACAGTTCGCCCGCACCCTCGAGTGGTTCCGTTCCATCCTCGACGGCATGCCGACGGGGCTGCCCGTGCACGCGTCCGTGCACCGCGGCGTGATCGAGTTCAACCGGTTCCCGGCCGAGGCCGGCGAGCACCACCGCGAGCGGATGCGGCTGATCCTCGGGACCCCCGAGCTCCAGGCCCACTCCGTGCACCAGTACGCCGCCTGGCGGGCCGTCATCGCCGACCACGTCGCCGCGCGCCTCGGCTGCCGCCCGACGGACGCCGAGCCGCTGCTCGCCGGCCACGTCAGCCTGTCCCTCGCGCTCACCTCCTACGAGCTGTGGCTGGCCTCGGAGGACGAGGACCTGCTCGCGATCCTCGGGGACACGATGGCCCGCCTGCGTGGCTTCCTCTCGGGCTGAGAACGGACGGGGGTGTCCACATTCCCCCGGATGCCCAATAATCGGCAGATGCGGATCGTGGTTGTCGGTGCCGGCCTCGCAGGACTTGCTGCGGCTTGGGTGGCGCGCGCCGACGGGCACGAGGTGACCGTGCTCGAGGCGCGCGATCGCGTCGGCGGCCGGACCTGGTCCCACGAGATCGCACCGGGCGTCGTGGTGGAGCGCGGCGGCGAGTGGATCGGTGCCGACCAGCACGTCATCCGCCGGTTCTGCGCCGACCTCGGCCTGCCCATCGCCCCGCACGGCGTGAGCTTCCACCGCCGGATGGTCCGCGGCCGGCTCCCCGGCCTCGACGAGCTCGAGAGCACGCTGGAGGCCGTCAGCAAGGAGATCCCGCCGGAGGACTGCTCGGTCACTGAGGCGTTCGAGGCCGCCCTGGGCGAGCGGTACGCCGAGGACCCGGCGTACCTGCGGATCGTGACCTCGACCGCGGGCGACCCGGGCCGGGCGAGCGCGCGCTTCCACGTGGCACGCGCCGAGGCGGCCGGGATCGACGGCGCGGGCCGGGTCGTCGGCGGCAACCAGCGGATCAGCCAGGAGCTCGCCCACCGGCTGGGCACGGTCCGCCTCAGCACCCCCGTCGCGGCGATCGGCCAGGACGGCGTCGGGCTCGCCGACGGCAGCACCGTGCCGGCGGACCGGGTCGTGGTCGCCGTACCCCTCGCGCTGCTGGACTCCCTGACCTGGGACCCCGAGTTCCCCAATGCCTGGCGGGAGGGGCTGGCGCACGTCGCCACCGGCACGGCCGTGAAGCTGTCGCTGCCCGCGTTGCGTGACCGCCCGCGCGGGGTCCAGCACCCCGAGCACGCCTGGTGGGCCTGGAACTCGCTCGACTACTCCGGACGCGCGGGCATCGCCGCGGTGTCCGGGTTCGCCGGCGGGGACGCGGCACGCACCGCGCTCGAGGTCGAACAGGGCCCCGCCCGGTGGACCGAGGAGGTCCTCCGGTTGCGCCACGACCTCCGGGTGCGCCCCGAGCACGCGCTGCTCACCGACTGGGCCACCGAGCCGTGGACCGCCGGCGGCTACTCCCACATGCTCACCGGCCACACCTGGTCCGCGAACGCGCTGCTCGCCGAGCCGGTCGGCAACCTCGTCCTCGCCGGCGAGTACACCGACCCGGAGGACTCCGGGACGATGAACGGTGCCCTCGCGAGCGGGGTCCGCGCCGCCCAGTCGCTGCGGTAGCGCCGGGTCGTCAGGCCGAGCGGTCGGACGACGGCTCGCTGAGCCTGACGACCTCGCCGACGAGGTCGAGGAAGAGCGGCCTCCAGCGGACGAGGTCGAAGATCAGCGAGGTGTGCCCACCGGGGGCCTCGCGCACGACGGCCCCCGGGATCCGGGCGGCCAGGTCGCGCTGGCGCGCGGTCGGGATGGCGTGGTCGCGCGCGGTGACGAGGACTCCCGTCGGGACGTCCACGCCGCCGATCCACTCCGCCGAGTCGAAGCGCCCGAGCTCGGCCATCACGACCGGGAGGGACCACAGGCTGGTCGTGCGCAGCTCGGCCAGGCACCAGTCCCGCAGCGCCAGCTCGGCGGTCGGCGGCTCGACGCCCTCGACGTGGGCGCGCACCCGGTCGGCGGCGATCCCGGCCAGCCCGACGTTCAGCGCGCGCAGCGTGGCGAAGAAGACCCGCTCCCCCAGGTGCCCCTGCCACTCCCCCGCGGTCGAGCAGAGCACCAGGCCGGCGACCCGGTCCGGGTGGCGGCGCCAGAGCACCTGCGCGCTCGCGCCGCCCATCGAGTAGCCGACCACCACGGCGGTGGCGATGCCCAGGGCGTCGAGGACCGCGACGCCGTCGTCCGCGCAGTCGGCCAGCGCGAACGTTCCCGACCGGATGCCGCGGCCGTGCCAGCGCTGGTCGAAGGTCACGACGCGGTAGTGCTCGGCGAGCTCGGCGAGCACCGCGAACCAGGTGAGCGGACCGGTCGTCGCGATGCCGTGCATGAGCAGCAGCACCGGGGCGTCCGGGGTCGGGCCCGGCAGGTCGACGACATACGTCGTGCCCCGGCCCGGCAGCTCGAGGGGTACGCCGGTGGGCGGGACCGCCACGTCCGGCACGGCGTTCTCGGTCAGCCGCCGGAACCCGTCGAGGGCGTAGCGGCCGACGAGCTGGAAGGTCATGCGGTCTCCTGGGACTCCGGCGAGTCGGTCGAGGCGGTCGGTTCGGTTGGTTCGGTCGAGGCGGACGCGCTCGGCTCGGGCGACCCGAGCAGCTCGGCCAGGGCGGCCGGGAACAGCGCTGCCAGGGCCTCCACGTCCGGCATCAGGTCCGGGCAGGCGAGCAGCGAGAAGTTCATCCGGTCGACGTACGACCAGACGGTGACGTTGAGGCCGATGCCCTCGGTGAGCGGACCGACGCTCAACACGTCGGCCAGCTGGGCGCCGGCGATCTTCACCCGCTCGCGCGGGCCGGGGACGTTGGACACGATCGCGTTGAACGGCGGCCGGTGGAACCGCGCCCCGCGGATCCGGGAGTAGCCCCGCACGGCGGCCGCGAACGGCGCGGGCGGGCTGAACTGCGACCACTCCATCAGCGCTGAGCCGAGGGTCTGCGAGATCGCCTTGGCGTGCTTGGTCGTCACCGAGATCGCCCGCAGCCGGGCGGCCGGGTCGTCGATGTCGGTGGCGAGCGTGGTGAACAGGTTGGACACGTTGTTGCCCATCAGCCGGGGCTCGATGTCCCTGGCGTCCAGGCCCACCGGCACGCCCGCCAGCAGCGAGGAGCGCGGGTGCTCGTCGTGCAGGTCCAGCCACCGGCGCAGCGCACCGGAGGTCACGCCGAGCACCACGTCGTTGAGGGTCAGCCCGGCGATGTCGCCGTGCACCTGCCGCACCCGCTTCAGGTCGGCGATCGGCATGCTCACCGTGGCGAAGCTGCGGCGCGGGGTCAGCGGGCCGTTGAACGACGTTCGCGGCGCGTCCTTGACGGGCAGCGGCACCCGGCCGTCCATCGCCTTGCGGTAGCGCAGCACGGCCCGCAGCCGGCCGAAGGTGCTGGCGATCAGCCTCGGGAAGATCAGCAGCTGCCGTGCTCCGTCGTGCAGCGCGTGCCGCACGAGCAGGCTCCGGCTCGGTACGTCGGCGCCCTCGTCGTCCTCGACGTACACGGCGGTCCGGACCTCGGTCGAGCTGACGTCCATGATGTTGGCGAGCATGGCGTTGGCGGCGAGCCCGTCGGCCATGGCGTGGTGGATCTTGCCGACGATCGCGATCTTCCCGTCGGCCAGACCCTCGCACATGTGCAGCTCCCACAGCGGCACGCTGCGGTCCAGCGGGGTGCTGCAGATCCGGCCGATCAGCTTCTCCAGCTCGCGCATCGAGCCGTCGCCGCCGACCCGGTGCCGGAAGAAGTGCCTGCGCGGGTCGATCGTCCGCTGCGTCACCAGAACCGGGTGGTGCAGCCCGAACGGCACCGGCACGACCCGCCGCCGCATCGCGGGCAGCATTCGCAGCCGCTCGGTCATCAGCCGCACGAGCCGGTCGTAGGTGTTGTCCGGGGACGCCTCGAGCACCGCGATCTTGAGGGTGTGCATGTGCATGGACGGGGTCTCCAGGTACAGGAATCCCGCGTCTCCACCGGCCATCCGGCTGACTCCGCTCATGCCGACACACCCGGCAGGTCCCGTACGACGACCTTGCCCGACGCGTTGCGCGGCAGCTCGTCCATCAGCACGACGTCGCGTGGCACCTTGTAGCTCGCGAGCCGCGCCTTCACGTGGCCCCGCACGGCGTCGGCGTCGATCGCCTCGTCCCCCACCGGGACGACGTACGCCGCCAGCCGCTGGCCGAACGCCTCGTCGGGGACCCCCACGACCACGACCTCGCGGACCTCGGCGAGCTCGCCGATCGCCCGCTCGACCTCGACCGGGTAGACGTTCTCCCCGCCCGACACGATCATGTCGTCGTCGCGGCCGACGACGGAGAGCCGGCCCTCCGCGTCGAGCCGCCCGACGTCGCCGGAGACCATGAACCCGTCGAGCGACTCCTTGCCACCGCCGGCCGTGTAGCCGTCGAACTCCGAGGCGCCCTTCACGAGGATCCGGCCGACCTCGCCGGCCGGGACGTCGCGCCCGGCGTCGTCCACGAGGCGCAGCGTCGTGCCGGTGACCGGGCGGCCGGCGGTGTCCGGGGCGTGCCGCAGGTCGGCGGGCGAGGCCACGCTGATCTGCCCGGCCTCCGTGGCGTTGTAGCTGTTGTAGACCTTGTCGCCGAAGCGGTCCATGAAGGCGATGACGGCCTCGCCGCGCATCCGCGAACCGCTGGCGGAGACGAAGCGCACCGAGCCCAGCGAGTAGCGGTCGAGGACCTCGGCGGGCAGCTCCATGATCCGTTCGAGCATCACCGGCACCAGCGAGATCCCCGCGGCGCCGTGCCGGTCGGCGAGCGCGAGCGTCGCCTCGGGGTCGAACCTCCGGCGCAGCACCACGGTGCACGCCATCGTCGCCGCGATGACGAGCTGCCCGAACCCCCACGCGTGGAAGGTCGGCGCGGCCACCACGACGGTCTCGCGGCCGTGCCACGGGATCCGCTCCAGCATCGCGGCGAGCTCCTCGGGACCACCGCCGCCGCGGCGCGCGCCCTTGGGCGTGCCCGTGGTGCCGGAGGTCAGCAGCACCACCTTGCCGGGAGGTACGACGGGCGCGGTCCGGCCGCGGAACGCCCCGATCAGCCCGTCGACCGTGGCCAGGGTCGTGTGCGGCGAGTCCGTCCAGGCGATGACCTCGGTCAGCCCGGGGATCCGCTCCCGCGCCTCGGCGACCAGCCCCGCGAACTCCTCGTCGTACACGACCAGGGTGCTCTGCTCGCGCTCCAGCACGTCGGCGAGCTGCGGGCCGGAGAAGCCGGTGTTCAGCAGCAGGGCCGGCACGCCGAGCCGGCCGGCCGCCAGCAGCGCGTCGACGAAGCCGCGGTGGTTGCGGCACAGGATGGCCACCGACGTGGGCGTCGCGCCGGTCGCGGCCACGAGGCCCACCGCCAGCGCGTCCGCGCGGACCTGGATCTCGCGCCAGGTGAGGGCGCCGCGCTCGTCGATCAGGCCGACGGCGTCGGGGCAGCGGTTGGCGGCCAGCGCGAACCCGGTCGTGGCGTGCGGGCCGTAGCGGCGCAGGATGCGGGCCATCCCGACGTACCGGTCAGGGCGCATCGGGCCGATCATGCCGCTGCGCAGCAGGTGACCGGTCGACCAGACCTGGGTCCGGATGCTCATCCCAGCACCGGCAGCTTCCGCTCGCGGGCGAGTCGGTCGAGCGCGTCCTGCATCCGCGCACGGACGAGCGCGTCGATCTCGGCGATGTCCGGGTCGGGCCCGAAGTCGGCCGGATCGATCGGGTCGAGCACCTCGGTGACGATCTTGGTGGGCAGCGGGATGTTGCCGACCCCGGCGGGCACCAGCCCGAACGGGAAGCCGATGGTGAGCGGCAGCAGGTCGGTCCGCATCACCCTGCGCAGCGGCGAGAACCTCCCGAGCCACTGCCCGCGGGTGAGGTGGAACTGGGCCTCCTGGCCACCGATCGACACGACCGGCACGATCGGCACGCCGGCCCGGATCGCCGTACGGACGTAGCCGGTGCGGCCGTCGAAGTCGATCCGGTTGGCCTTCAGCGTCGGCCGGAAGGTGTCGTAGTCGCCGCCCGGGAAGACGATGGTCACCGCGCCGGACTCGAGCACCTCGTGGGCGCTGGCGCGGTCGGCCGGCACGAAGCCGAACTTGCGGAAGAACGGGCCGGCCACGCCGGTGAAGAGCATGTCGTGGGCCAGGCAGTACAGCGGACGCTCCGCCCCGAACTGCTCGGCGAAGGCCACCGCGATGATCGGCACGTCCATGGCGAGCATCCCGCCGGAGTGGTTGCCGACCATCAGCACGCCGCCCTCGGGGACCCGCTCCATGCCGCGGACCCGGGAGCGGAAGTAGCCCTTCATGGCCAGCTTGAGGAGCGGCAGGGCCGCGGCGACGTACGCCGGGTCGCGCTCGTCGAGCGGCCCGCCACTCATGCCCCGACCCACTTGCGGGTGAGGGTGGCGCGCCAGGAGAAGTCCTGCCAGTCGGCCGGGTCCTGGCAGAGCCGGTCGACGACGACGTCGAGCACGAGCGGGTTCGCGACCATGCCGACATGGCTGCTCGGGACGACCACGTTCTCGGCCGGCGGCTCGGTGGCGGCGTCGACCGCGCACCCCCGCCACGGCACGATGCCGTCGGTCTTCGACCACACCGCCGTGCACGGCGCCGGCACCGGGCCGCGCAGCAGGTCGACCATCGGCCGGGCCCGGTCGGAGATGCCGTGCTTCTGGCGGGAGCGCTCGAACATCGCGGTGGCGCGGGTCCTCTCGCCGTCGGCCCGCCACGGCGATCCCAGGCAGACGATCTGCCGGACGTCGTCGGGGTAGGTGTGGGCCAGCCAGCGGGCGAGCACCCCGCCGAAGCTCCAGCCGACGATGCTGATCGGCCCGTCGTACTCCTCCCGCAGGCCCTCGAACCGCTCGATCAGCCCGTCGACGAGCTTGTCGGTCAGGCCGATGTTGGCGCCCTGGCCCCAGCCGTGGACCCGGAAGTCGTGCTGCTTGAGGTGACCGCGGAGCCGGCCCGTCATGCCGTCGGTGGCCCGGAAGCCGGGGATGACCAGCACGGGGCGTCCCTGACCGCTCGGGCGGCGCGGGGCGAGCACGTCGACCACCTTGGACGCGGTGAGCTCGCCGACGACCCGGGGCAGCTCGAGCAGCATCAGCGCGCGGTGCGGCGCCTCACCGCGCTGGCGGGTCTCGGCGCTCTCGGCCTTCTCGCCCTCGAAGTCGTACATCGGGTCCCCCGGGTGTCGAAACTAGAACACGTTCTACCTTCATAGAAGTATGAAGGGGTTTCGTTCCCGGCGCCAGCCCCGGCCGACGTGAGCGGCCTCACGGGCCGTGTCACCGAGCGCTAACCCGCGCTCAACCTGGCGGAACACCAGCGCGCTCAAAGTTGGGGACATGAGCACGAACAACGCCACCAACCCCACGTCCATCGACCCCCGGTTCATCGAGGAGGCCGTCGCCCGCCGAGCCGCGCTGCGCGAGAAGCACCGCCAGGGCGTGGCGCGACTGATGGAGGAGCGCAGCGACCTGCGCGGCGTCAACGCCCTCGCCGACTTCGTCGACGAGTCCCTCCGCTGGACCGCCTGAACCCCGACCCCTCACCGCCGAAGCGGGTCAGCGGCGGCCGGTCTTGAACATGCCCCGCGCGACCTCGGAGGCGGCGGTGCGCATGAACTGCTTGAACGCCGAGGACTTCACGACGTTCATCACGAGCTCGCCGGCCTGCTCGCCTCGCGAGGGGCCGGCGGGCGCGGGAGCCGGAGTCGCCGGCGCGGGTGCGCCCGCCGGAGCCTCCTGAGCCTTGGCCGCACCCTCCTCCAGCTTCTTGGCGAGGATCTCCCGGGCCGACTCGCGGTCGACGACCTGGCCGTACTTCGCGTCGAGCGGGCTGGCCTGGACCGCCGCGGCCATGGCGTCGGCGGTGTTCGGGCCCATCAGCGACTCGGGGGCCCGGAGCCGGGTCCACGCGACCGGGGTCGGGGCACCGCGCTCGTCCATGACGGTCACGATCGCCTCGCCGATGCCGAGGCCGGTGATGACCGCGCCGAGGTCGGCGTACGCGCTGTTGGGGTAGGTGCTGACGGTCGCCTTGAGCGCCTTGGCGTCGTTGGGCGTGTGGGCGCGCAGCTGGTGCTGGACGCGTGAGGCCAGCTGCCCCAGCACGTCGTCGGGTACGTCGGTGGGCGACTGCGTCACGAAGAAGACGCCGACGCCCTTGGAGCGGATCAGCCGCACGGTCTGGGCGACCTGGTCCAGGAAGTCCTTCGAGGCGTCGTGGAAGAGCAGGTGCGCCTCGTCGAAGAAGAAGACGAGCTTCGGCTTGTCGGCGTCGCCGACCTCGGGCAGGTCGTGGAACAGGTCGGCGAGCAGCCACATCAGGAAGGTGGAGAAGACGGCCGGCTTGTCCTGCAGGTTCGGCAGCTCGACCAGGTTGATGACGCCCTTGCCTTCGGGGGTGACCGCGAGCAGGTCGGCCGAGGCGAACTCGGGCTCGCCGAAGAACGCGTCCGCGCCCTGGTCGCCGAACGCGATCAGCTCGCGCAGGATGACCCCGGCCGTGGCCGACGACAGCCCGCCGAGCTCCTTGAGGTCCGCCTTGCCCTCGTCGCTGGTGAGGTGCTGGACGACCGCGCGCAGGTCGGCCAGGTCGAGCAGCGGGAGCCCGGCCTGGTCGGCGTAGTGGAAGACCAGGCCCAGCGAGGACTCCTGGGTCTCGTTGAGGCCGAGCACGCGACTGAGCAGGAGCGGGCCGAAGGCGGACACCGTCACCCTGATCGGTACGCCGGTGCCCTGGCCGCCCAGCGCGAAGTACTCCACCGGGAAGCCCTTCGCCTGCCAGTCCTGGCCGACCGACGTGGCCCGCTCGGTCAGCTTGTCGCTGGCCGCGCCCGGCACCGCGAGACCGGACAGGTCGCCCTTGATGTCGGCCGCGAAGACCGGCACCCCGGCCGCCGAGATCTGCTCGGCGAGCAGCTGCAGGGTCTTGGTCTTGCCGGTGCCCGTGGCGCCGGCGACCAGGCCGTGCCGGTTGAGCATCGCCAGCGGGATCCGGATGTGGGTCCCGGTCAGCGTCGTGGCGTCGACCATCAGCCCGCCGAGCTCGAGGGCAGCCCCCTGGAACTGGTAGCCGGGAGCGACGGCGGCCTCGATCGGGCTCTGCTGCGGGGTCTGCGCTTCGGTCATGGCCCACAGCGTAGAGCCGCCAACGTAGAATCCGACGGTGATCTTCAAGCGGGTGGGGGACGGTCGGCCGTACCCCGAGCACGGGCTGACGGCGAAGGCCTGGGCCCAGGTCCCGCCGCGCCAGGTGCGCCTGGACGAGCTGGTCACGACGAAGGACACC
>DATFHM010000286.1:0-2787 GCA_035248385.1 Nocardioides sp.
GAACTCGCCGCGGTACTTCGCGCCCGCGACCATGCCCATCAGGTCCAGGCTCAGCACCCGCTTGCCCTTGAGGCTGTCGGGCACGTCGCCGTCGACCACGCGCTGCGCGAGGCCCTCGACCACGGCGGTCTTGCCGACGCCCGGCTCACCGATGAGCACCGGGTTGTTCTTGGTACGCCGGCTCAGGACCTGGATCACCCGGCGGATCTCCTGGTCGCGACCGATGACCGGGTCGAGCTTGCCCTCCTCCGCGGCCGCGGTGAGGTCCACGGAGTACTTGTCGAGCGCCTCGTAGGTGTCCTCGGCGTTCTCGCTGGTGACCCGCCGGCCACCGCGCATGGCTGCGACGACCTCGAGCAGGCCGTCGGAGGTGAGATCGGCGTCCTCGAGGACCGACTTCGCGGTCGACTCCACGGTCGCGAGCGCGATCAGCAGGTGCTCGGAGGCGACGTACTCGTCCTGCATCGACTGGGCGAGCTCCAGCGCCGAGGCGAGGACGCGGGTCGTGGCCGGTGAGGCCGTGGGCTGCTTGACCGTCGCGCCGCTGGCGGACGGCAGCTTGTCGCGCTCGGCGACCGCGGCACGGACGAGGGTGGGGGCGTCGACGCCGGCCTTGGCGACGACGCTGGCGGCGCTCCCCTCGCTCTGCAGCAGCAGCGCGACGAGGAGGTGGATGGGCTCGAGGGTGCTGTTCCCCGCCGACGTGGCGGCAAGGTTGGCGGCCTCGATCGCCTCGCGGGCTCGCGTGGTGAACTTGTCGGCCCCGAACTGGCTCAATGCAGGCTCCTTTGGATGGTCGGAACGATCTTCGGCACGGTTCGCCGGGATCCCCGGCGTCGTGCCCTACGTCATTTCCAACACGCGCAAAGTTGAGTCCATTCCACTCAACTCTGGGTTTTCCAGGAGCCTACTCCGCGTCGATCTCCGGCGGTACGTCGTGCTCGGGGAGGTCCTCGCTCGCGGCGGTCCGCTCGTCGACCAGCGCCAGCTTGGTGAACTCCTCACCGAAGGGCGTGAGGTGGATGGAGCGGCGCACGACCTTGGCGAACTTCACCGAGTGCAGCGCGGCCAGGACGTCCGGCTGCGCCTCGAGGACCTGGTACTCCTGGTGCTCCTTGACGGCCTCGCGGGAGAACCAGACCAGGCCGAGCCGGAACAGGTTGTTGAGGTACGCCGGCACCTGGTCCAGGTAGCGCAGGCCGGCCCGCGGACCGACCATGTTCAGGCCCGGCGCCACCAGCTGCGAGGAGACCATGCCGATCGGGCCGCCGGTGCGCACGTCGACGCTCGGCTGCGGGCCGCGCTCGAGCAGCATCACCAGGATCCGCGCCTCGTCCGGCGCCATCTCGTCGAGGATCCGGTCGAAGGCGGGGTGCCGGTTGTCGCTGCTCCACACGTCGCGCGACTTGGCCAGCAGGTCCTGGCCGCGCTCGCGCAGCGAGGTGGGCCGGCTGTCGAGGACCTGGCCGTCGATGGTGGCCGAGGCACGACCGCGGGGCGCGGGGGTGCCACCGAGGGCGGTGCCGGCGTTCATCAGCGCGGTCGCGACGGGCACGCCGTCGGCGACCTGCTTGGCGATCTCGCCCAGCGTGCCGACGTACTGGCTGACCTCGCGGACCAGCGCGGCGGCCTCGTCGCGGCTGGTCACCGCGCGCCCGACCCGCATCCAGTTGCGGCTGGTCGTGCGCAGCCCCCAGCCGGCCGTGTGCAGGGCGGCCGAGCCGGCCACCCGGGCCAGGCCGGGCAGCGTCTCGACGACCGCTGGGGTCGAGAACGACCCGGGCACCGCGGGGAGGCGCGGCAGGCCCTCCTCGTCGTACGCCTCGTCGTTCGTCGATCGCTTCGCCACGTCTACTCCCATGTCCATCGATGTCCGCAGATCAGGCCGGCGGGAAGCCGGGGATGAGGTGCCAGTTGAAGATCGCCAGGTGCAGGAAGCCGCCGGCCAGACCCATGATCGCGCCGTGGGCGTAGAGCATCCACTCGTCCTCCTTGATCGCCGAGCGCATCATCTCGACGAAGTCACGAGGCGGCAGCTCCTTGGTGCGCCGCGCGATGAGGACCTGGATCTTCTGCGACTGCTTGCGGCTGAACTCCGGGTCGCGGAAGGGCGTGATCGTCCGGCCGACCGCCTCGGAGGCGAACCCCTGCTTGATGCTCTCGTAGCGCCGGGCGCCCATCGCGACGTTGATCGCGCCACGCAGCGGACCGGCGGCCTTGTCGATGGCCGGCGCCATCGCCGTGCCGATCATCTGCCGGGTGCGGTCGCCGCGCGGGCCGTCCATGAGGAAGTCGCCGATCCGCTCCAGGGTGATCACGTCGTCGGCGATGATCCGGGCGTAGACCTCGGCGCACTCGTCCTGGCGACGCAGGAACAGGCCCTGGACCTTGATGCCGAGGAACCGGTGCGGCTCCGGCGGGTCGAAGATCAGCCACATGCCGAGCAGGTTGGTGATCCACCCGACCACCACGCCCATCAGCGGCAGCAGCCACGCGATGTGCCAGGTCTGGTCGATCAGCGCGACCGGGATGCCGAGCAGGAAGCCGAAGATGAAGCCGAACGCCACCATCAGGTTCAGCTCGCGCTGACCGACGTCCTTGAAGACCTTGACCACCAGGTCCGGGTTCTTCCGGAAGTGGTCGATCACCATGATCTTCGGGTCGAGCAGCTGGTTGATGTGCACGCCGATCTCGTCGGTGATCGTCTTCACGACCGACGGCAGCTGGGCCTGGACCCGGTCCACGACCGCCTGGCGCACCCCGACGGGGAGGTCGCGCCACAGCCGC
>DATFHM010000287.1:0-2649 GCA_035248385.1 Nocardioides sp.
CCCAGGCCGCCGAGGTGCGACTCCCCGTCGATGACCGAGAGCGTCGCGTTCGGCAGGCGGCTGACGACGTGCTCCCCGTGCGCGAACGGCACGATGTGGTCGGCGTTGCCGTGCCACCACCGGACCGGCACCCGGACGTCCGCGAGGGCGAAGCCCCAGTCGCGGGTGAACAGCACCAGGTCGGCCAGCGGCGCGGACATCTGGTGGCGACTCCCGTTGAGCAGGTCGTCGAGGAACATCGCCTTGAACTCCGGGCGCGCGAGGAGCTGCTTGTCACCGGCCGGCTGCACGGCGGCGTACAGGTCGAGCGCGGGGCTCGCGAGCGGTCGGACCACACGGATCGCGGAGGTGAGCGCCACCCCGGCCGGGATCCGGGCCGCGGCCAGCAGCGGTGCGCACTTCACGGCGAGCTGGATGATGCCGCCGTCGGCGGCGTCCGGGCCGCGGGTCGGCGCGACACCACCGAGCACCCCGACGGCGTGGACGCGATCAGGCAGCGCAGCGGCTGCCGCGAGGGTGTACGGGCCGCCGCCGGACAGCCCGATGACGCGCACCTTGTCGATGGCCAGCGCGTCGAGGAGCAGCTCGAAGTCGGCGGTCCAGTCGAGGACGTTCTCGTAGAGGTGAGGGGTCGAGGTCCCGATGCCGGGACGATCGATGCCAATGAGCCGCAGCCCGTTCTCCTCGGCGTACGCGCGCGCCTCGAAGGGGATCTGGCGACGCGCACCCGGCGTCCCGTGCAACCACACCAGGGCCTCGCCCTGGGCGGCGCCGTGCTCGGCGAAGCTGAGGCGTCGGCCGTCGCGAACCGCGACGCTGCCTTCGAGAACCGGGCGCTGGACCATGGCGAGGAGTGTGGCACGAGCCGGCCGCGGCACGGGCACGATCCCACTCCTCGCTCGCATAGGCTTCGCCCATGCAGCACCGCAGCGACGACCTCGCGCTCGAGGCCCCCCACCTGCCCCGGCCCCGGCGCCTGTCGCGGATCTGGCGGTGGGCGGCTCCCGTGGCCGCGATCGCGCTGCTCGTCGGCTGGGTGGCCTGGTACGTCACCACGCCTCCGCCGCTGCAGACCGACGACCAGACCACGCCGGCGACCGGCGTCGTCGGCCACGACCTCTACGTCGGCATGTTCACCGCCAGCGGAGACTTCCACCGGGCGATCCACATCTCCGGGATCAAGGTGCACGCGACCGCGTCGGCCGAGTTCGACGTCACCCCGCTGCTGTGCCACCAGGGATCGATCGCCGTCACGACCGACCCGACGGCCTTCTGCAAGAGCATCGACGACCCCGCCGGTCAGCGCCTCAGCGCCGGCGACTCGATCATGCTCAAGCTGCACAGCGACGCCCCAGTCGTCGCGGACGTCGACCAGATCCGTATCGCCTTCCAGGAAGGCCTGCGCTGGGGAACGAAGCCGGCCGGACACGCCGGCGCGACGGTCTCGTTCGTGGCCCAGCAGTAGCGCGAGCTACTCGGCGAGCCGCTTCTCGAGCGCTTCGGCCCGATCGGCGGCGTCGGTGAGCTCCTCACCGTCGATGGCGTTGGTGCGGTGGAACCACGCGAGGGCGTCCTCGAGACGGCCGGCCTGCTCGAGGGTGTCGGCGTACGCGTAGCGCAACCGCACGACCCACGACTCCCGGCTCTTGCTGTTGAGCGGCGCCAGCTCCAGGGTGCGCAGCGCGGCGTCCATCTGACCGAGGTCACGACGGGCACCCGCCTCGACGATCGTCATCTCGGCCTTCGCCTCGGACGGGAACCGAGCCACCGACGGGCTCTTGGCGAGCTCGATCGCCCGCTTGGCGTTGCCGAGGGCACGGTGGCAGTCCGCCATGATCGGCAGGTACGCCGTCGCACCGTTCATCCGCTTCGCCGCACGCAGCTCGGCCAGCGCCTCGGCGTAGTGGCCGGCGGCGTACGCCGTCTCGCCGGTCGCCTCGCGCACCACCGCGATACGCGGAGCACGCGCCCGCGCCGCGAGGGCGTGCTGGTACGCGGTCTCCGGGTCGGTGTCGACGAGCTCGCCGGCCGCGACCAGGTGACGCGCGACCCGCTGGCCCAGCTTCTCGGGGATGCTGCGCAGCTGGGCGCGGACCGACGCGTCCAGCTCCTGGCCGGTGATCTCCTCGGGCAGCGGCGGACCATCGTAGACCTGCTGGTCCTTGGTCCGCGGTCCCTGCTCGGAAGCGACGCGACGGTCCGGCCGGCCGGCCCCACCGCGTCGATCGCCGGTGGGCTTACCCGTGCCACCGCGACGCTCGCCCGAAGGCTTGCCCCCGCTGCCACGACGGTCGCCCGTCGGCTTGCCGGGACCGCCACGACGCTCACTGGTGGGCTTCCCGCCCTGGCGGTACGAGCCCTTGGCGGAGCCGTCTCCGGAACCACGCTGGCCGGCACCGGGGCGGCCGGAACCCGACCTCGGGCTGGAGCCCTGACCACTCGACTTGCGGGGGCCTGTGCGACGGCCACGGTCCTCGGACACGACGATCTCTCTTCTGCTGTAGTACGAAAAGCAACGCAGGGGCCACTCTAGCGAGTGGCCCCTGCGGCAATGTTTGTCCGGCGGCGTCCTACTCTCCCACAGCGTCTCCACTGCAGTACCATCGGCGCTGGCAGGCTTAACTTCCGGGTTCGGGATGGGACCGGGTG
>DATFHM010000288.1:0-4085 GCA_035248385.1 Nocardioides sp.
CACCGCCGAGCACGCCAAGGCGCGCAGCGACGCGGAGGCGCTCGCGGCTCAGCTGGCGCAGGAGGCGTACGACGCGAAGCAGGCCGCCGAGGCCACCACCGCCGAGCACGCCCAGGCCCGCGCCGAGGCAGAAGCACGCGCCGAGCAGCTCGCCGCCGAAGCAGCCTCCGCCAAGGAGGCCGCCGTCCAGGCCGCCACCGACCAGCAGGAGGCGACCCGGGTCGCCAACGCGCGGACCGCGGACCTCGCCGACGCGCACCTGCGCAGCCTGGCCGACCTCAAGGAGCAGACCAGCGCCCGCGAGGACGCCGAGGCCCGGGCCACCGCGCTCGCCGACGAGGCGGCGCGAGCCCGCGAGGAGGCCGACGCCCGAGCGGCCGAGCACGCCCGGGCACGTGCCGAGGCCGAGGCTCGCGCCGAGGCGCTGGCCGCCGAGGTGGCGAGCGCTCGTGAGGAGCTCGCCCAGCGCTCCGCCGAGGCCACCGCCGACGAGCCCGAGGTCGCTGAGGAGCCGGAGGCGGTCGCCGAGCCGGTCGCCGAGCCGCAGGCCGAGGAGCCCGAGGCCGTCGCCGCTGAGGTCGAGGAGCCGGTCGCGCCGACCGAGGCCGCCGACCTGCTGGACCGCTGGAACGCGGCCCGGACGCCCGTCGTACCGGACGAGCCGGTCGCCGAGCCCGAGCCCGCCGCACCGGTTGCCGAGACCGTCGCGATCGACGACGTCTTCGACAAGTGGCAGGCGTCGCGGTCGGAGGCTCCCGCACCGATCGAGCCCGAGGAGCGGGCCGAGCCCGTCGCGGTCGAGGAGGGCTCGGTCGTCGACCGCTGGCGCAGCCTCTCCGCTCTGCGCGACCAGGCCGACGATGCGTCCGGCGAGGAGATCGTCGAGGCCAGCGCCGAGGAGGAGACCCTGCCGGTCGCCGACGAGGCGACGGACACCGCCGCCGCCGAGGTCGAGGCGCCGGTGGGCGGCGAGTCCTCGGACGCCGAGGACCTGTTCGGCCGGTGGCAGGCCGCGCGCAGCGCGCCGGCCGCGCCCGCGCCGGCCGAAGGATCGGTCATCGACCGCTGGCGTGCGCTGGCCGGGGCCACGGATGGACCCGCCGAGGCTGCCGACGAGGTCGAGGACGTCGAGCCTCCCGCCGCGACCGAGGACGTCGTGCCCGTGGTCGCGGACGTCGCCGAGGTGGACGAGGCCCCGGAGCCGGTCGCCGAGCCCGAGCCCGAGCCGGAAGCCGTCGTCGCTGACGAGGCCGAGCCGGAGCCGCAGCCGGCCGAGGACGCGGTCGACGAGGTCGAGCCGACCGACGTGAGCGACGAGGACGACGACCTGTCGGCCTCCCTGGCCCCCACGGCGAGCCTGCTCGAGCGCTGGCGGGCCCGGTCGGCCGCCGCCGCCCAGGAGCTCGTCGACGAGGACGGGGCCGACGCTCCCGCCGTCGTCGAGGACGAGCCCGCGCTGCTCGCCGAGGAGCCCGCCGAGGACGTTCCCCTCGAGCAGGAGCCCGTCGCGGAGGAGCCCGCCGACGCGGCGCACCCAGCGACCGCCGAGCTGCCCGTGGTCGAGGAGTCTCCCGCCGAGGAGTCTCCCGTCGAGGAGCCGGCCGTCGAGGAGCCCGCCGCCGAGGCACCGGTCGCGGAGCCCGCCGACGAGGATCTCGCCGAGACCCCCGTCGACCCCGAGCCCGAGCCCGAGCCGGCACCCCAGGTCGCCGCGGCCGTCGCCGACGGCGGCGCCCGTCAGCCCTTCCACGCCAAGCGCGGCACCTCCAGCCTGGCGCCGGTGGCGATCATCATCGCCCTGGGCTGTGCCGCGGTCGTCGCCCGGATGGCGTTCTCGCACACCCTGCGCAGCGACATCCCGCTCGCGGCGACGCTGTCCGGCGTGACGGCCGTGCTGCTCGCCTACGCGCTGCGGGCCAACAACTCCTCGCGCAGCGTCGACATCGACGAGGCCGGTCTGCTCAAGGTCACTGTCGGCGAGATGAACAGCCGCTTCGACCTGACCAGCCCGAACACCCAGATCGAGCAGGAGGGCACGGCCGGCGAGCGCGGCTGGAGGATCAAGGTCCTGCGCAAGAGCATGGCCCCGGTGACCATCGACGCGAAGGTCGTCGACCCCACGACGTTCATGGAGGCACTGCGACAGTGGCGACCGGACCTGTAGACGCCGAGGCGGGCGCGCTCCGCCACGAGCACGACGCGCTCGTGCGCAGCCACGCCGACATCCAGGCCGAGCTCGATCGGACCAAGGCCGAGCTCGCCGATGCCCGCGCGACGATC
The DNA here is from genome assembly GCA_035248385.1 of Nocardioides sp. Classification (GTDB taxonomy): domain Bacteria; phylum Actinomycetota; class Actinomycetes; order Propionibacteriales; family Nocardioidaceae; genus Nocardioides. Next base: position 2,281 of record DATFHM010000288.1, read on the forward strand.
GCCGCCCTCGAGGCGCGCGTCCGCGCTGCCGAGGGACCCCTGTCCATCTTCGAGGGTGGCTCCGACCCGGGCGGGCGGATCACGGGCGACGGCAGCGACCCGAGGGTGCTGTCCTTCGCGCTCGCCGCCACGGCCGTCGTGGCCGGCATGGTCACCGTGCTGGCGTTGCTCAGCGGCACGCTGATGAGCCCGTTCGGCCTGCTGATCGCAGCCCTCACCGTCGTCCTCGCCTGGGCCGCGATGCGCACCAAGGTCGAGCCGATCGAGGTGAGCATCGTGCGCGGGCTGGTGTACGTGAAGAAGGGCGAGAGCAGCTACCGCTTCGACGTGCGCAGCGCCTCGACCGAGGTGGAGCAGCTCGGCACCCCGGGTGAGCCCGGCTGGGAGCTGCGCTTCGCCCGCAAGGGCATGGACCCGTTCGTCATCAACGCGAGCATGGTCGAGCCGGTCAGCTTCATGGCCGAGCTGCGCCAGTGGCGCGCGTCGATCTGAGGAAGGACCTCAGGCGAACGCCGCGCGCAGCCGGCCGGCGATCGTGACCGTGGCGGCACGGCAGCTCGGCACCACCGGCATGTTGATGAAGCCGTGGATCTGGCCCGGGAAGCGCTCCAGCTCGACCTGGTGGCCGCCAGCCGCGAGCAGCCGCGCGTAGGCCTCGCCCTCGTCGCGCAGCGGGTCGAACCCCGCCGTGACGACGTACGCCGGTGCGAGACCCGCCGGCAGCTCGGCCCGCACGAGGCTGATCCGCTCGTCCAGCAGGTCCGCGCGGTTCGGGGTGTAGGACGCGTCCGCGCGGTCGATGAACTCCTGGGTCAGGTAGAAGCCCTCGTTGAACATCCGCGCGCTCTCGCCCGGGTGCGGCCCGTCGGCCACCGGGTAGATGAGCAGCTGGAACGCCACCGGCAGCCCGTCGCGCGCGGCCGCGATCGCGATCCACCCGGCGAGGTTGCCGCCGGCCGAGTCGCCACCCACGGCGATCCGTGCGGGATCCGCGCCGAGCTCGGCGGCGCGGGCGTGGACGTCCCGGAAGGCGGCGTACGCGTCGTCGTGGGCCGCGGGGAACGGGTGCTCGGGCGCGAGTCGGTAGCTCACCGACAGCACCGGTACGCCAGACCGCTCGGCCAGCATGCGGCAGGGAGCGTCGTGGGTGTCGACATCGCCCTCGATGTAGCCGCCACCGTGCACGAACACCAGCAGCGGTCCGGGTGTCCCCTCGGCGACGAGCGGCACGGTCGGCAGGTAGTGGCGCGCGGGCAGGCCGGCGACCTCGAGGTCGCGCACCGCTCCGATGGGCTGCCGGCCGCCGGCGATCGCCGCGTCGCGGCGCGTCCCCGCGCGGATCTCCTCGATCGGCACCTGCGCGTCGTTGCGCCGCAACAGCCCCTGCGCGGCCAGCATCAGCTGCAGGTCGGCGGCGAGCGTCTGGCCGTCCAGGACGGTGCGCCCGCCGCTCAGGGCCCGCTGCAGCGGGGCGGGCACGGCGGTCAGGGCGCGCAGCGCAGCCCCTTCGACGGTCGATCGCAGGTCCACGCCGGGCAGCCTACGCAGCGAGTCACCCGCCGTTCATCCTGCGGTGGGAGGATCGTGGCATGACGACCGAAGCCGAGACCGCCGTCGCCGCACCGGACCTCACCGACGCCAGCGAGGCCGTCGAGCAGCCGCTCGAGGAGACCGAGTCGGGTCCGGCGTACGTCCCGGACCCGGCGCTGGTGGACTCGATCGCCGCGGTCAGCAACCGCTTCCTGGACCGCGAGCTGTCCTGGCTGCGCTTCAACGAGCGGGTCCTGGAGCTGGCCGAGGACGAG
>DATFHM010000289.1:0-2577 GCA_035248385.1 Nocardioides sp.
CGACCGGCTCCTCGGTGGCGACGTAGTCCTCCACGATGGCGCGGAGCACGGCGAGCCGTCGTTCCTCCTGCATGCCCACCTCCGTCATCCCAACCCTGGCACTCACCACGGACGAGTGCCAAGTCTATCGCGTGGTGCCGCGCGGTTCACCGTGACGACTGCCGCGGGCGCGTTCGGGTACCGCTGCGCACATGAGTGAACGCCAGGAGCACCAGGACGACGACCGGACCGACGCCCCGATGGGCATCCCGGACGAGGCACTGCCCGAGGACCTCGTCGCGGGCGAGGACAACCCGCTCGCCGAGGGCCTGCCGCCCGGCGAGACCGCCGAGGGGCTGCTCGACTCCGAGGACGAGGGTGACGACGAGGACGGGCAGGACGGGTTCCAGACCGGCAGCGCGCCGCAGGAGCAGTGACGCGCGTCGCGTCCGGCGCGCCGACCCACCGCGACCGGCCCGACGGCCTAGCGTTTCCGGTCGTGGATCGCTATGGCACCGACGTACTCGGCGGGGACTGGAGGGTGCCCAAGCGTGGGCGTGCCGTGGAGATGCCCGCCGACATCGGCCTGGTGGTCGAGGAGGTCATGACCGACTGGTGCGGCGAGATCGTCGCGGTCGACCGCGACATCGCCACCGTCACCCTCGAGGACCGGCGCGGCAAGCGTCGTACCTTCGAGCTGGGGCCGGGCTTCCTGCTCGAGGGCAAGCCGGTCATCCTCACCCCGCCGCTCCGGCGCGCCGCGCCGGCCAAGCCCACCCGCACCGCCTCCGGGTCGATCGCCGTCCACGACGCCCGGGCACGCGTGGCGCGCGCGAGCCGGATCTTCGTCGAGGGCCGGCACGACGCGGAGCTGGTCGAGAAGGTGTGGGGCGACGACCTGCGCATCGAGGGCGTGGTCGTGGAGTACCTCGGCGGCGTCGACGACCTCGCCGGCCACCTCGCCGAGTTCGGCCCCGGGCCGGACCGCAAGGTCGGTGTACTCGTCGACCACCTCGTCGCCGGCTCCAAGGAGTCGCGGATCGCCGACTCGATCGCACGCGGCCCGTACGGCGACAGCGTGCTCATCGTCGGCCACCCCTTCGTCGACGTCTGGCAGGCCGTCAAGCCCGACCGGCTCGGTTTGCGGGAGTGGCCGCAGATCCCCCGCGACATCGAGTGGAAGAAGGGCGTCTGCCGCCACCTCGGCTGGCCCTACGCCGACCAGGCCGACATCGCCCGCGCCTGGCAGACGATCCTGGGCCGGGTCGGCTCCTTCGACGACCTCGAGCCCGCCCTGCTGGGCCGGGTCGAGGAGCTCATCGACTTCGTGACCACCTGAGCGCGAAAGAAGGGTTCTGGCCCTCCGAAAGACGTCTGTCGGAGGGCCAGAACCCTTCTTTCGGCGGGCCCGGAGGCTTCTTTCGCGGTCAGAGGAGGTCGCGGACGACCCCGTCGGCGAGGAGCCGACCGGCGTCGGTGAGGCGCACCAGCGCGTCGGTGGGCTCGTGGATGAGACCGCGGGCGACCAGGTCGGGAAGGGCGGCGCGGCCGTCGGCGTCGAGGACCTCCACCGGCAGCCCGTCCCGCAGCCGCACCTCGAGCAGCACCCGCTCCACCCGTCGCGTCTCCGCGTCGAGCAGCTCGGCGTCGGCCTCGGGTGACTCCCCCGCGGCGAGCCGCTCGGCGTACGCGCGCGGGTGCTTGACGTTCCACCAGCGGCGGCCATCCAGGTGCGAGTGGGCACCCGGGCCGATCCCCCACCAGTCCCCGCTGCGCCAGTAGCCGATGTTGTGCCGGCAGCGGGCCGTGTCGTCGCGGGCCCAGTTCGAGACCTCGTACCACTCCAGCCCGGCCGCGCGGAGGGCGCGATCGGCCTGGGCGTACTTGTCGGCCAGGTCGTCCTCGTCGGGCATCGGCAGCTCGCCGCGGCGCACCCGTCGGCCGAGCGCGGTGCCCTCCTCCACGATCAGCGAGTACGCCGAGACGTGGTCGGGCTCGCACGCGAGCGCCGCGTCGAGCGACGTCTGCCAGTCCTCGGCCGACTCCCCCGGCGTGCCGTAGATCAGGTCCAGGCTGATCTGCTCGAAGCCGGCCTCCCGCGCCCACGCGACCACCTGCGGCACCCGCTCGGGGTCGTGGGTGCGGTCGAGGACCCGCAGCACGTGCGGGACGGCGGACTGCATGCCGAAGGAGATCCGGTTGAAGCCGCCCTCGCGCAGCGCCGCCAGCGACTCCGGGCTCACCGAGTCCGGGTTGGCCTCCGTGGTCACCTCGGCGCCGGGCGCCAGGCCGACCGAGGCATCGATCGCCCGGAGGATCGACACCAGGTCGGCGGCGGGCAGCTGGGTCGGCGTACCGCCCCCGAAGAAGACGGTGTCGACCTGCCGCCCGGCCAGCGCCCGCGCTGCCAGCGCGACCTCGGCGACCGCCTGCCCGGCGTACTCGGCCTGCGACCCACCGCCCCCCAGCTCCAGGGCCGTGTAGGTGTTGAAGTCGCAGTAGCCGCAGCGCACCGAGCAGAACGGCACGTGGACGTAGAACCCGAGGGTCATCAGCCTCCGTAGAAGCTGTTGATCAGGTCCTTGTTGTTCGCCTCGA
>DATFHM010000290.1:0-10956 GCA_035248385.1 Nocardioides sp.
AGGTCGTCGGCGGCGTACCGCACCACCGCCTCGCGGTAGCCCTGCTTGCCGTCGAAGTAGTGGTAGATCAGCCCGCGCGAGACGCCCGCCTCCTCCATCACCAGGTCGATCGAGATCTCGTCGATGGTGCGGGTGCTGAACAGGCGCACCCCGAGCTCGAGCAGCCGGGTACGCCGCTCCTCCGGGCTGAGCCGGGTCCTCGTGGTGGCGGTCGTCACGCGGACCATTCTATTGACACTTGTTCAATAACGGCAATACCGTCCTCCGCATGCCCACTCCCACCACCACGCAGGTCGACCACCTCATCGTCGGCGCCGGCTTCGCCGGGCTCTGTGCGGCGATCAAGCTCGACGAGGCCGGCGAGCGCGACTTCGTCGTGATCGAGAAGGACAGCGACGTCGGCGGCACCTGGCACATCAACACCTACCCGGGTGCCGAGTGCGACGTCCCGAGCCAGCTGTACAGCTACTCCTTCGCGCTCAACCCGAGCTGGTCGAAGGTCTACTCGCCGCAGCGCGAGATCTGGGAGTACACCCGCAAGGTCGCCGAGGACTCCGGCACGCTGGACCGCTTCGTGTTCGGCACGGCCGTCGAGGACGCGACCTGGGACGAGGACCAGCAGCGCTGGATGGTTTCGACAAGCTCAACCACCGGCGGGCCCAGCACCACGTACGCCGCCCGCACCGTCATCGCCGGCGCCGGCGGTCTCTCCGAGCCGCGGCTGCCCGAGATCGACGGCATCGACACCTTCCAGGGCGAGGTCTTCCACTCGGCCCGCTGGAACCACGACGTCGACCTCACCGGCAAGCGCGTCGCCGTCATCGGCACCGGCGCCTCGGCGATCCAGCTCGTGCCCGAGCTGCAGAAGGTCGTCGGGCACATGGACGTCTACCAGCGCACGCCGAACTGGATCATCCCCCGCAACGAGCGCGCGTTCTCCGGCTTCGAGAAGGCCGTCTTCAAGCACGTGCCCGGCGCCCAGCGCGCGCTGCGCTCGTTCGTCTACGGCACCCTCGAGGCCCGCGTCCCGGCGTTCGCCCGCTTCCCGCAGGCGATGCGCGCGGTCGAGCTGCAGGGGAAGAAGAACATCGCCCAGGGCATCAAGGACCCCGAGCTCCGCGCGAAGGTCACCCCGAGCTACCGCGCCGGCTGCAAGCGGATCCTGATCTCGAACAAGTGGTACCCCGCGCTCGACGCCAACAACGTCGACCTGGTGACCGACCCGATCGCCAAGATCACCGGCAACGCGATCGTCACCGCCGACGGCGTCGAGCGCCCGATCGACGTGCTCGTGGTGGCCACCGGCTTCTACGTGACCGAGCCGCCCATCGCCCAGCACATCACCGGCCGCGGTGGCCGCACGCTGGCCGAGGTCTGGGACGAGGCCGGCATGGCGGCGTACAAGGGCACGACGATCCACGGCTTCCCCAACCTGTTCCAGGTCGTCGGCCCGAACACCGCCCTGGGCCACTCCTCGATGATCTTCATCATCGAGTCGCAGGTCCGGTACGTCGTCGAGGCGGCCAAGGCGATGCGCGCGAACGGCGTCGCGGCGGTCGAGCCGACCAAGGAGGCCCAGGACGCCTGGACCGCCGAGATCCGGCGGCGGATGAAGCCCACGGTCTGGCAGACCGGCGGCTGCGCGTCGTGGTACCTCGACAAGTTCGGCAACAACACCACCCTGTGGCCGGGCCAGACCTTCACCTTCCGCCAGCACCTGCGCGCCTTCGACATCGACAAGTACGACGTCACGCCCATCACCGAACGAGAGGCAGTCCCCGCATGAAGTCCCTGAACGACAAGGTCGTCGTCATCACCGGTGCCGGTTCCGGCATCGGCCGCGCGCTGGCGATCAACATCGCGGGCAAGGGCGGCCACCTGGCGCTCTCCGACGTCAACGAGGCCGGCCTCGAGGAGACCCGGGCGCTCGCCGAGAAGGCCGGCGCGAAGAGCGTGCGCACCGACCGGCTCGACGTGGCCGACCGGGACGCGTTCGCGGCGTACGCCACCTCGGTCGCCGACGAGCTCGGCCGGGTCAACGTGGTCATCAACAACGCGGGTGTCGCTCTGTCGGGCGACCTAAACGACCTGACATACCAGGACATGGACTGGATCGTCGGCATCAACTTCTGGGGCGTCGTGCACGGCACCAAGGAGTTCCTGCCGCACCTGATCGCCTCCGGCGACGGCCACGTGGTGAACCTGTCCTCGCTGTTCGGCCTGCTCGCGATGCCCGGCCAGAGCGCGTACAACGCCACGAAGTTCGCGGTGCGCGGCATGTCCGAGGCGCTGCGCGAGGAGATGCTCATCGCGGGTCACCCGGTCGGCGTCACCGTCGTCCACCCCGGCGGCATCAAGACCGCGATCGCCCGGAACGCGCGCGTCTCGGACAAGGAAGACAAGGCGGCCACGGCCAAGCTGTTCGACGAGAAGCTCGCGAAGATGACGCCCGAGCGGGCGGCCGAGATCATCGTCAAGGGCATCCTGAAGAACCAGGCGCGGGTGCTCGTCGGCCTCGACGCGCACGCGCTGCACAACTTCCAGAAGTTCACCGGCTCGCGCTACGAGGACATCATCGCGAAGGTCTCGAAGCGGATCCTGCCGGCCAAGGCCGTCTGACCGACGACGCAGACGACGAGCGGGGTCCTCCCGGCACCTGGTGCCGGGAGGACCCCACTGTCATCTCGCCGGGCCCCACCTGCGCCGAAACCCTTGTGAGGGGGTGGCGTCGGCGGGAGGATGCAGGCCACTGCTGCCGAAAGGTTCCCTCGTGGTCTCGCTCCCGTCTCTCCCCTCCGTCCGGCCCATCGACCCCACCTCGGCGGCGTTCCTGCTCGCCGAGACCCGCAACCAGCCGATGCACGTCGCCGGCCTGCAGCTGTTCGAGAAGCCCGAGGGCGCGGGACCCGAGTTCGTGCGCGAGATGTTCGAGTCGATGCGGGACACCGAGAAGATCGCGCCGCTGTTCCTCAAGCACCCCTACCGCTCCGTCGGTACGGCGGGCCAGCTGGTCTGGCGCGACGACGAGCAGTTCGACATCGAGCACCACGTCCGGCACAACGCGCTCCCGCAGCCCGGGCGCATCCGCGAGCTGCTCGAGCTCGTCAGCCGGCTGCACTCCACGCGCCTGGCGTGGGAGCGGCCGCTGTGGGAGCTGCACGTGATCGAGGGCCTCGCCGACGGCCGGGTCGCGATGTACACCAAGATCCACCACGGCCTGGTCGACGGCATCTCCGCCAACCGGCTGCTGGCCAGCGTGCTGTCGACCGATCCCGACCGGCGCAACATGCTCGCGCCGTTCGCGGAGGGTGCGTCGGGACGCCGCAAGCCGGCCGAGCCCGAGACGACCGACGCGGCGACCGTCTCGGAGGCGGCGGTGGGCGCGGCCGGGGCGGTGGCCGAGGTGGTGGCCGAGGTCGCCACGGGAGCGGCCGGCGCGGCCGCCCGAACCATCGCCGACCTGCCCGCCGACGTCGTCCGCACGGCGCTCAGCATCAGCGCCGAGGCGGCCGGGATGCCGGTCGCGCTCGTGAAGACGCTGCGCAAGGGCATCAAGAACGAGACCTCCGCCCTGTCCCTCTCGGCGCCGCGGACGATCTTCAACCAGAACATCACCGGTTCGCGCCGCTTCGCCGCCGACGACTGGCCGATCGAGCGGCTGCGCGGGATCGGCAAGGCGACGGGGACCACCATCAACGACGTGGTGCTCGCGATGTGCAGCGGTGCGCTGCGGACCTACCTGATGGAGCTGGGCGCCCTCCCGGACGAGCCGCTCGTCTCGATGGTGCCGGTCGGGCTGAAGGCCAAGGAGGCGGGCATCGCATCGGCGAGCGGCGGCAACGCGGTCGGGTCGGTGATGGTGCGCCTGGCCACCGACCTGGCCGACCCGGCCGACCGGCTGAAGGCGATCCACAAGTCCATGCAGGACGGCAAGGAGGCGCTGTCCTCGATGACGCCGACCCAGATCGTCGCCATGAGCGCGATCGGCATGGCGCCCGCCATGATCCAGCCGATCCTGAAGATGCAGGGATGGGTGCGGCCGCCCTTCAACCTGATCATCAGCAACGTCCCCGGCCCCCGCACCGCCCACTACTGGAACGGCGCCAAGATGGTCGGCAACTACCCGGTCTCCATCCCGATCAACGGCATGGCGCTCAACATCACCTGCACCTCGTACGACGGCAACATGGGCTTCGGCCTGACCGGCTGCCGGCGTACCGTCCCCCACCTGCAGCGGCTGCTCACCCACCTCGACACCGAGGTGGCGGCGCTGGAGAAGGCGGCCGGGGTCTAGGTGGTGCAGGTGGTGCAGATTTCCCAAGGTATGTAGCGAAGTCTGCGCTTCCCCGCCGCTGCAGCGGCTGGGGAGTGCGGGTTTTCCTACATCCCTTGGGAAATCTGACGCTCGGCGAACCCGCCCCCGACCCGCTCCGCCACCGCCCGCAGCCGCGCCCGGGTGATCGCGGAGACAGTGGCGTAGCCGGCGACGTCGGCGCTGGAGCCGGGGACGACGGGCTCGGCGGAGTTCACCGACAGGCACGTACGCCGACCCCCGTCAGCCGCGTTGCAGAGCGCCACCGCGTGGCCGGTCGTGCCGCTGCCCGCGAAGTAGTCGAGGACCCGCGCGTCCGACGGCATGGTCTCGACGATCCGGCGCAGGAGCCCGGTCGGCTTCGGCGAGGCGAACACCGGTCCGATGAGCGACTTCACCTCCGCGACCGCGGTGTCGGTCGACCCGATCTCCTCGGCGAGCCAGATCGTGCGCAGCTTCTTGCGCCGGCCGCCCACCGGGTGCCGCCAGTCGCGCTGGAAGACGTCGGGGCGGCGGCCGCCGGACCCGCGCACCCACCGGCACTCCAGGTCGTCGGGACGCTCGGCGATCCGCGGCGGGGACCAGCGCCAGACCGCGGGCGTGCCGTCGCCGAAGACGGGCTTGATCTCCACGGCGCCGGCGAACGGCTCGAGCCGCACCTCGCCGCTCTCCGGGTCGCCCCAGACCGGGAAGTGCAGCGTCGGCGCGGTGAGCGGGTTGAACCGCTTGTTGGTGTTGCGCAGCGGCAGCCGCCGGTAGCGCCGTCCGTCGCCGGCCGTCAGCGGGAAGTCGCTCTCCACCACCGATGACGCCGACGAGGGGTCGAGGACGCACCGCGCGGCGTCGCGCGCGTAGACCAGCAGGTACTCGTGCGACGTCGCGAAGCCACCACCGAGCTGGCGGCCCTTCGGGTTGAGGTTCACCACCACCTGGGCGAGGAAGTTGCCCTCGCCGTACACCTCGTCGAGCAGCAGCCGCAGGTGCGCCACCTCGTGGTCGTCGATGCTGACCGCGATCGCGCCGGTGTCGGCCAGCACCCGCCGCCCCGCCTCCAGCCGCGGTCGCATGAAGTCGCGCCAGGCCGCGTGGCTGCCCTCGCGCCCCTCGCCGTGCCGGCCGCGGAACGCGTCGCGGTAGGCGAAGTCGTTGCCGGTGTTGTACGGCGGGTCCAGGTAGATCAGGTCGTACGACGCGGGCGCGAGCCGGCCGAGCACCTCGAGGTTGTCGCCCTCGACGAAGGTGTTCCACGGCTCCCGCACGTCGCCATCTTCTCCGGAATCGGCCAAACGCCGTGCGAACTCCCCGATCGGGCCCGGCGATTTCCTTACCGTGAGGCGCATGCGTCTCTTCCCCGCGCTGCTGTGCCTTGCCCTGCCCCTGACCCTGGCGCCCGCGTCGGCGACGACGAGCCCGACGCCACGCCCGCACCAGCACCACTGGCAGACCTCGGAGCACGTCGTCGGCCCCGCCCGGCCGACCGCGCCGCCGTACGCCCGGGTGGTGACGCGGACCCGGCTGCGCTTCGGCTACCAGGTCCGGCCGGGCATCCACGTGGCGTCGTACCAGCAGCGCATCGGCGCGCGGAACATCCGCTACTACCTGGTGACGATCGACTGGCGCCGCAGGGGCGTCGGCTTCACGCTCGCGCAGCCCCGGGACACCGACATGGTCCAGCGCGTGCGCTGGATGACGGAGAAGACGCCGCACGCGGTGGTCGGGGTCAACGGTGACTTCTTCGACATCGGCAGGACCGGTGCCCCGCTGGGGCTCGGCGTGCTCCGGGGCCGGGTCCAGCACGGCATCAACGCCGGGTGGAACCGCGCGTTCTACGTCGACCGGCGCGGCGACCCGCACATCGGCGAGGAGCCGCTGACGGCGGTGTCGCCCACCCATCCGAAGCTCGGCGTCACCAACGTGAACTCGCCCTGGGTCCGCCCGGGCGGCATCGGCGTCTACAACTTCCGCTGGGGCCGGACGGCCGGACGCGCGTGGGTGCAGGGCGACAAGGACGTGCTGATGGCCCATCTCGTCGACCACAGGGTCGAAGGTTTCGCCACGACCTACCCGGCGGGCCAGCTGCTCACGGGTCAGTACCTGGTGGCCCGCGGCGCCGAGGCCGTCGCACGGCTGAAGCGGCTCTCGGTGGGCGACAGCGTCCGCCTGCGGATCTCGGCGCTGCACCAGCCCCGGATGGCCGTGACCGGCAACGCCTACCTCGTCCAGGGCGGGAAGATCGTCGCGACCGACGACACCGAGCTGCACCCGCGGACGGCCGTCGGGATCGACCGCGGCCGGCACCGCGTCTACCTCCTGGTCGTCGAGGGCCGCCAGGAGTTCAGCGACGGCTTCACGATGGTCGAGCTCGCGCGCAAGTTCCGCGCGCTCGGCTGCGACGGAGCACTGAATCTCGACGGCGGCGGGTCGACCACCCTGGTGGCGCAGGAGCGCGGCGCCCTGCAGCTGCTCAACTCCCCGTCCGACGGTCAGCAGCGGGCGGTCGCCAACGCACTGGCGGTCACCTACGTGCAGCCGCGGCGACGCCATCACCACCACCACTGAGTCGTGCCGGGTCCTGGGAGACTGACCGGCGTGGCCCGGCGTACCTTCTCCCGAGCGGAGCTCGAGTCCTACTACGACGCGGTCGTCCCCGACCTGCTGCCCGCACCGGGGCAGGAGCTGCGGCTGCTGTTCGTCGGCATCAACCCCGGCCTGTGGACCGCGGCCACGCAGACCCACTTCGCGCACCCGGGCAACCGGTTCTACCCTGCGCTTCTCCGAGCCGGCGTGATCACCCAGCCGATCGACCCGGCCGACGGCATGACCGACGCGGAGCGCGACGTGCTGCGCGAGCGCGGGATCGGCATCACTAACCTCGTGCACCGCGCGACCGCGAAGGCCTCGGAGCTGACGGCCCAGGAGCTGCTGCTCGGCGGCGAGGCGCTGACGGCTCTCGTCGCCGAGCGGCGGCCCCGGGTGGTGGCGGTCGCGGGCATCACGGCGTACCGCACCGCCTTCCGGCTACCCAAGGCGGTGATGGGGCGCCAGCCCGAGGACCTCGCCGGCAGCGAGCTCTGGGTCGTGCCCAACCCGAGCGGTCTGAACGCGCACGAGACCGTCGCGTCGCTGGCCGTGGCGTACGCCGAGGTCGGCCGGGCGGCCGGCCTGCTGTAGCGGTTGTCAGCGCGGACCGACCGGCCGGTCGCCCTTCAGGGTGATCCGTCGCATCACGCGCTGCGCGGTGTAGTCGCGGTTGGCGTAGTGGGCGGTGCTGCGGTTGTCCCAGATGCCCACGTCGCCGGCGCGCCACCGGTGACGGACGATGTGCTCGGGCTTGGTGAGGTGCGCGTAGAGCAGGTCCAGGATGCCGCGGCTCTCCGCCTCGGAGACGCCGACGACGTGCGAGGTGAAGCCGGGGTTGACGAACAGCCCCTTGCGCCCTGACTCCGGGTGGACGCGGACGACGGGGTGTTCGACGGGCGGGATCTCGGTGATCTTCTTGCCGTTCCACTCGTTGCCCATCCCCTGGTGGCGCCGCAGGAACGCGCCCCACTCGCGGTTGCCGTCGTGGACGGCGGTGAGCCCGTCGATGAGCTCCTTGACCGGCTCGGAGAGCGAGTCGTACGCCGCCTGGCTGTCCGCCCAGCTGGTGTCGCCACCGGTCGGCGGCAGCTCGACGGCGCGCAGGATCGACCCGAGCGGCGGCTCCTCCATGAAGGTCACGTCGGTGTGCCAGACGTCGGAGAAGCTGAACTCGGGGTCGGCCGAGTCGATGTTGTAGATCTCGGGGTGCGCGGCGTCCAGGCCGGGCGCGACGGGGTGGGCGGCCGTGACCGCGCCGAGGCGCCGCCCGAGCTCGACCTGGTCGTCGTCGGTGAGGTCCTGGCCGCGGAGGAAGAGCACCTTGTGCTCGACCAGCGCCCGGCGTACGGCGGCGATCTCGGCGTCGGTGGCCCGGCGCAGGTCGAGGCCGATGACCTCGGCGCCGAGCGTGGGGCCCAGCCGGTCCAGGGTCAGCTCGGTGGTCGGGCCGGTCGTGGTGGTGAGGGTGTCGAGGCTCATGGGGATGTCCTTGTCAGCGGTGGGCGGGGTCGAGTCGGTGGTGGAGCAGGCGGAGCAGCGCGTCGAAGGTGATGCCGAGGATCGAGATCGTGACGATGCCGCTCAGCACGAGGCTGGTCTGCAGGTTCACCCCGGCGTTGTTGATCAGGTAGCCGAGGCCGCGGGTGGCCGCCATCAGCTCGACGGCGACGATGCTGGTCCACGCCGCACCCATCGCCAGGCGGGTGCCGGTGATGATGCCCGGGACGGCCGCCCGGAGCCGGACGGTGAGCAGCGACCACAGCGGCGACGCCCCGAGCGCGCGGCTCGCCTGGACCAGCTCCTTGGGAACGCCGTCCAGGGCCGAGACGGTGGCGATGATCATGATCGGGACGACGCCCACGACGATGAGCAGGAACTTCGCGGTCTCGCCGATGCCGAACCACACGATGAACAGCGGGATGAAGGCCAGCGGCGGCAGCGGACGGCTGAGCTCGATGAGCGGGTCGATGAGGTGTCGCACGACCGGGACCGAGGCCATCAGGCCCCCGACCGCGACGCCGACGAGAACGCCCGCGCCCCATCCGGCGAGGATGCGGACGACGCTCACCAGCGCATGGCCCCCGAGCGTCTCGCCCGTGCCGGCCGGGTAGCGCCGGCCGAGGTAGTCGACGAACGTGTGGGCGGTCGCCGGCACGGTCGGCAGGATGACGGGGTCGCCCTTGGCTACGGCGAGCAGCTGCCACAGCCCCAGCGCGAGACCGATCCCGGCAGCACCCCAGCCGATGCGCGACCAGGAGAACCGACGCCGGCGGGTGATGCCGGTCGACTCCGAACGGCCGGCCGCGACGGCGTCGATGCGGCCGGTCACCTGGGCCGTCATGCCGCCGGTCCTTCGAGGGCCTCGCGCACCTGGCGCTTGAGGGAGACGAACTCGAGGGTGTCGACGATGTCGAGGTCCCGGGGCCGGGGCAGGTCCACGTCGAACGTGGCACGCAGCCGGCCAGGGCTGCCCGTCATCACGCAGATGCGGTCACCGAGCAGCACGGCCTCCTCCACGTCGTGGGTCACGAAGACGATCGTGATCCGGTCGCGCTCCCACAGGTGCAGCAGGAACCGCTGCATCGCCACCCGGGTGATCGCGTCGAGCGCGCCGAACGGCTCGTCCATGAGCAGCAGCCGCGGGCGGTTGACGAGCACCCGGGCGAAGGCGGCCCGGTGCCGCATCCCGCCCGAGAGCTCGTGCGGGTAGGCGTCGGCGGCGCCGTCGAGGCCGACGGTCCGCAGCAGGTCGTCGGCCCGGCGGCGTACGTCGGCGTCGAGCTGGTGCCGCGCACGGGGACCGTAGAGCACGTTGTCGCGGGTCGAGAGCCACGGGAAGAGCTGCGGCGTCTGGAACAGCACGCCGCGGTCCGGGCCCGGCCCGACGACCGGGCTGCCGTCCACCATGATCCGGCCGATGTCGGGTCGCGAGAAGCCGGCGAGCATGTCGAGCAGCGTCGACTTGCCGCAGCCCGACGGGCCGAGCAGCATGACGAAGCTCGCGCGCTCCGCGCGAAAGCTCACGTCCTCGACCGCCGTCACGCGGCCGTAGCGCTTCGTCACCTGCTCGAGAACGATTTCCGACATGCCTCCGCCCCAAGGCGGATTATGCCGTTACCTCAGCGCCGCGTAGACCTCGGCGAGCGAGCGCTTGCGGGTGCCGTCCGCCGCGAGAGCGACGCTCGCGCGCGCCAGCGTCTTCGCATCGCCATGCGCGAGCTCCACCGCCAGCGCCTGGGCTTCTGCCGGCGTCAGCGCGCGCACGTGGAGCCGGGCGAAGCAGCGTCCTGGCCGGATCAGCGCTTCGTCGAGGTCCCCGACGTTCGGCAGGTTGGTCGAGAAAATGATCTTGCGCCCCTGCGCGCGCACAACCCCGTCGGCGATTGCCAGAAAGCGGTGCAGGTGCTGGTTGCCGTCCGTCCTCGGCTTCAGCAGATGGTCGGCGTCTTCGATGACGAAGGCGTCGTGGTAGCCGGTTATGAACTTCACGAAAAGCGCGTCAGAGGCGAGAGCCTTTGCGTCGCCGGTGTACATCACGTCGGCCTGCTCTCCCTTGCGGCGCGATATCTCGCCGAGGATGGCGCGGATTAAACGGGTCTTGCCCGTTCCCGGCGGGCCCTGTAGCACGAGCACGGTCTCGGCCGCGTCCAGGTACCGGCGAATGAAATTGGCAACGCCATCTTTGATTTCCGGATAGGCACGGTCGTGGAGCTCGTCGCTCGCCAGCTCCTCCACCGATGCATGCTGCACGTGGCCTCCCGACAGGGAGAAATGCCACTCGATAGAGAACATCGGTTCGGTAATGCGAGTCGACCCGGCCTTGTCAAGGATGCGCTGCTTTGCCGCTTCGAGGGTTGCGATGTCGCAGGCCCAGAGGTCGAAGTCACACGAACAATAGTCGGCGTTGCGCGCCCCTGAAGCGCAAATGAACACTCCATCTCCGTCGAGAACCAGCCAGCCGGCGCCAAGACGAACGGCGCGCCAGGCCGGTTCCAGAGCAAGCGCGTCGAACAGCACTTCGAGCTCGATGCGAGCGGCGAAGCGCAGGTCGCGGAAAATCGGAT
>DATFHM010000291.1:0-21726 GCA_035248385.1 Nocardioides sp.
GTCGGAGCCGAGGGCGAAGAGCCCGACCGTGCCCATCGCCGCGGCACGCAGCACGCTGGGCTCGGTGCGGGCGAGCAGCACGAAGCCGACGATCCCGAGCACCCCGAGCAGGTGCAGCCACCGGCCGCGGACGCCCGCCCAGCGGGCCACCACCAGCAGGAAGCCCACGATGAGCGTGAGGTTGGTGCCGCTGACGGCGGTGAGGTGCGTCAGCCCGGTCGTGCGGAAGTCCGCCTGCGTGATCGGGGTCAGCCCGGCGTCGTCGCCGTCGACGAGGCCGGCCACGAGCGCAGCCTGCTGGTCGGGACGGCCGGCCACCGCGTCGCGGATGCCGTGCCGCACGGCTGCGGCGCCGCGCCACCACGGGTCCGGTGACCGGAGCCGCACCGGCGGGTCGGGCCCGGTCACCACCGCCGAGGTGTCCGGGTCGTCGGCAGGCGCGAGGTGGCCGTGCAGCCGGACCACGTCGCCCCAGCCCACCTGGGCCCAGTCGGTGTCGCCGAACACGACCGCCGCCGCACCCACGGAGTACGTCGATCCGCCGACGCCGATCCGGTGGACACGGATCCGCACGACGGCCGTGTCTCCCCAGGTCCCGTGGATGATCCGGGGGTCGGAGACCACCGTCGCCTCGAGGTCCGCGGACGCGCGGCGGGCCGCGAGCTCGGCCAGCGGGCTGGTGTCGGCGGCCCGGTGGCGCAGCGCGACTCCCCCGCCCACGGCGAGCGCGACCACCAGCGCCGCGCACGCCAATGGAGCGCGGGTGCGGCCGGCGAGCAGCGCCAGCACCGCCAGCACGACCCAGGGCGCCGGCCCGCCGACGTACATCGCCAGGGCGGTGGCCCAGGCGGCCACCCCGAGCAGCGGCATCCGCAGGTCGTGACGGTCGGGCATCAGACGGTGACGTACGGCTCGAGCTGGGCCATGGTCTTGTCGCCGATGCCCTGCACGTCCAGGAGCTGGTCGACGCTGGTGAAGCCGCCGTTCTGCTGGCGGTAGGCCAGGATCGCCTGAGCCGTCACCGGACCCACCTCGGGCAGCGCCTCGAGCTGGGCCTGGGTGGCGGTGTTGAGGTTGACCAGGGCGCCGGGTGCGGGCGATCCGCCACCGGCCGCGGCGACGGGTGCCGCACCGGCGCCTGCCACGCCGACGGCGATCTGCTCCCCGTCGACGAGCAACCGGGCGAGGTTCAGGGACGTGAGGTCGACCCCGCGCCGGGCGCCGCCGGCCGCCCGGATCGCGTCGACGACCCGCGCACCGGAGCGCAGCACCGCGATGCCCGGGTGGCGGACCTTGCCGACGACGTCGACCGTCACCGAGGCGGCCGAGGCAGCTGCGGTGGCGCTGGGCGCGTCCGTCGGGGAGGCAGGGTCGAGGGCTGCCGGCGAGGCGTCGGCCGGCACCAGCGGCGACGAGCTCGACATCGCGACGGGCACCACCGAGCCGTGGTCGCGGAGCAGCCACCAGGCCGTGCCGCCCATGGCCACGGCCACCGCGAGCGCCAGCACGGCGAGGTGCTGGGCACCCAGCACCCCGGCACCCGGCCAGCGCTCGCGCACCGCGGCGACCAGGTCGGTCTCCCGGCGGCGGGTGGCGTGCCGCCCCGGCTCGGGTACGACGGTCGGCTCGGCCGCCTGCTCCTCGGGTGCGGCGCGCACCCGGGTCAGGTCGTCCCACCGCGGGGCGGTCAGGTCCGGTCCGTGCCGGGCCTCAGCGTCGTCGGCGACGGGCGGACGCCCCTCGATCGCGGCCGCGAGCTGGGCCAGCCGCTGGGCGGCCCGGTCAGCCCGATCGGCCCGGTCGGCGGAGTCGGCACCGCTGCTCCCCTGCGAGATGCGCATGCCAGCACGCTAAGAAGGTCCGACGACACCACGTGCGGGCCCGCCGGACCGCCTGTGGACGGCCGCGGCCGTCCCCAGCCCGGCAGCCCGGGACCGGCTCTCCCTGTGACAGCTGGGACAGGTGGGAAGTCAGCCTCAGAGCACCGGAGCGACGCAGACGGCCAGCATCCCGGGCCCGACGTGGGCTCCGATCACGCCGCCGAGCTCGGTGCAGCGCACCTCGCCGATGACCCGGTCGCCCAGTCGCGCGCCCAGCCGCTCCGCGAACGCCTCCGCCCGGTCGGCCGACGCGAGGTGGGCGACCCCGACCTCGACCGCGGCACAGCCCGCGGCGTCCACCGCCAGCTCCTCGAGCCGTGCGATGGCCTTCGCGGCCGTGCGCACCTTCGCCACCGGGACGATCACGCCGTCCTCGATCTCCAGCAGCGGCTTCACGGCGAGCACGCCCCCGAACACGGCGGAGGCGCCGCCGATCCGCCCGCCGCGGCGCAGGTACTCCAGGGTGTCGACGTAGAGCAGCGTGCGGGCCGCCTCGGCCCGGAGGACGGCGGCCTTCGCGGCGTCCTCGGCCGAGCCGCCGGCGATCACCACGGCGGCGGCCGCCGCGACGGCGTACCCGGTCGCGAAGCCCACCTGACGGGTGTCGACGCAGGTGACCGGCACCGGCGCGCTCCGGGCGGCGAGCTCGGCGGACTCGAAGGTGCCGCTGACCTCGGAGGAGAGGTGCACGGAGACGATCGCCTCCGCGCCCTCGGCCGCCAGCCGCTCGTAGACCTCGCCGAACGCCGCCGGAGCCGGACGGGACGTGCTCACGGCGCGCTTGGCACGCAGCGCCTCGGCGAGCCGGTCCGGAGCGACCTCCGGCGAGCCCGCGTCGTACGACGCGTCGTCGATGACCACCTGCAACGGCACCACCGTGATGCCGAGCGCCTCCGCCTCGGCCGCCGACAGCTCGGCGGTCGAGTCGGTCACGATCCCGATGCGCACCGTTTCAGGCTACTCGCGGCCGCGATCAGACGACGATGTTGACGAGCTTGGGCGCCCGCACGATGACGCGGCGTACCTCGCGGCCGTCGATCGCCTTGACCACGTCGGCGTCCGCGAGCGCGAGCGCCTCGAGATCGGCCTCGGAGATGTCCGGCGCGACCTCGAGCCGCCCCTTGACCTTGCCCTGGATCTGGACGACCGCGGTGACGGACTCCTCGACGAGCAGCGCGGGGTCCACGACCGGCCAGACGGCCTGCGCGACGGACGGCGCGTGTCCGAGCTGCTCCCACATCTCCTCGGCGGTGTACGGCGCCACCAGCGACAGCAGGATCGCGACGGCCTCGGCCGCCTCCCGCACCGCCGGGTCGGCCGGACCGCAGCCGGAGTCGATGGCCTTGCGGGTCGCGTTGACCAGCTCCATGGTGCGCGCGACGACCACGTTGAAGCGGTAGCTCTCGAGCAGCTGCTCGGCGTCCGCGAGGGTGCGCGCGGTGACCCGGCGCAGGGCCAGGTCACCCGTGGTCGCGTCGACGCCCGGCGAGGAGGTCACGTCGCCGGCGAGGCGCCAGGCGCGCTGCAGGAACTTCAGTGAGCCGGCGGGCGAGACGTCCGCCCAGTCGATGTCGTCCTCCGGCGGGCTGGCGAAGACCAGCGTCAGACGCACCGCGTCGACGCCGAACTCCTCCAGCTGCGAGCCGAGGTTGACGCCGTTGCCGAGCGACTTGCTCATCTTGTGGCCGTTGTTGATGACCGTGCCCTGCGAGCGGTACGCCGAGAACGGCTCGTCCCAGTCGATATAGCCCATGTCGCGCAGCGCCTTGGTGAAGAACCGCGCGTAGAGCAGGTGCAGCACGGCGTGCTCGGCGCCACCGAGGTAGAAGTCGATCGGGCCCCAGGCCTTGGCCAGCTCCGGGTCGAAGGCCTGGGTGTCGTCGTTGGGCGACAGGTAGCGGAAGAAGTACCAGGACGAGTCCACGAAGGTGTCCATGGTGTCGGTGTCCCGCTCGGCCGGGCCGCCGCAGGTCGGGCAGGTGACCTCGACCCACTCCCGCGCGCCGCCGAGCGGCGAGGTGCCCTTCGGCTTCAGGTCGGCGCCCTTGAGCTCCGGCAGCAGCACCGGCAGCTGGTCCTCCGGTACGGCGACCTCGCCGTCCACCGGGCAGTGGATGATCGGGATCGGGGCGCCCCAGTAGCGCTGCCGCGACAGCAGCCAGTCGCGCAGCCGGAAGTTGACGGTGCCCTCGCCGTGGCCGCTGGCCTCGATCTTTGCGATGGCCGCGGACACGGCCGCCGCCTTGTCGTAGGCCTCGTCCTCGTCGTACACGGGGACGATGGGGAGGCCGAACTTCTCGGCGAACTCGCGGTCGCGGTCGTCGTGCGCCGGCACGGCCATGATGGCGCCGGTGCCGTAGTCGGCCAGGACGTAGTCGGCCGCCCAGACCGGGATCTGCTCACCGGTCAGCGGGTTGGTGGCAGTGACGCCCAGGTAGACGCCGGTCTTCTCCCGGTCGGTCGCGAGGCGGTCGATGTCGGAGGCCTTGCGGACCTCGGTGATGTAGTCCTCGAGCGCCTGCTTCTGGCCCTCGCTCACCAGCTCCTGAGCGAGCTTGGCGTCGGCAGCGACGACCATGAAGGTCGCCCCGACCAGGGTGTCCGGACGCGTCGTGAAGACCTTGATCGGATCGTGGCCCTCGACGTCGAAGTCGACGTGGGCACCCTCGGACCGACCGATCCAGTTGCGCTGGGCGTTGAGCACTTTGGGGATCCAGGTGTCCTGGAGGTCATCGAGGCAGTCGTAGAGCTCCTGCGCGTAGTGCGTGGTCTTGAAGTACCACTGCGTGAGCTCCTTCTTGGTCACCTCCGCGCCGCAGCGCTCGCAGGTGCCGTCGGCCAGGACCTGCTCGTTGGCGAGCACGGTCTGGTCGTTGGGGCACCAGTTGACCGGGGAGTTCTTGCGGTAGGCCAGGCCCTGCTCACGCAGCTTGAGGAACAGCCACTGCGTCCACTTGTAGTAGCCCGGGTCGGAGGTGTGGAGGCGACGCGACCAGTCGAAGCTCAGGCCGTACTTCTTGAACGAGCCGTACTGCGTCTCGATGTTGGCGTAGGTGTACGTCGACGGGTGCTCGTCGCGCTTGATCGCGGCGTTCTCGGCGGGCAGGCCGAAGGAGTCCCAGCCCATCGGGTTGAGCACCTCGAAGCCACGGAACTTCTTGTAGCGCGCCATCACGTCGTGCAGCGCCATGACCTCGGCGTGACCCATGTGCAGGTCACCGCTCGGGTACGGGAACATCGTGAGCGCGTAGAACTTCGGCTTCTCCCCCGACAGCACGACGGCGTCGTCAGCACGAAAGGCCTCGAGCCGGTCCCAGACAGGCAGCCACTTCTCCTCGACGGCGTGCACGTCGTACGACGCCGCACCGGACTCGGTCACCTGCTCCTGGGGCTGCTCACTCACACGCGAAGTTTAGTGGCGATAGCGTGCGCTCATGACCACGGGACCGCTCGCTGACCTGTTCACCCTCGAAGGCAAGGTGGCCGTCGTCACCGGAGCCTCTGCCGGCCTGGGCGTCGCCTTCGCCCAGGCGCTCGCCGAGGCCGGCGCAGACGTCGCTCTCGGGGCCCGTCGTGTCGAGCGGCTGGCCGACACCGCGGCGCTCGTGGAGGCGGCCGGAAGGCGTGCGGTCAGCGTGGCCACCGACGTGGCCGACCCGGCGAGCTGCCAGGCCCTCGTCGACGCCGCCATGGCCGAATTCGGCCGGGTCGACGTGCTCGTCAACAACGCGGGAGTCGGCACCGCCGTACCGGCCACGCGGGAGACGCCGGAACAGTTCCGCGGCGTCATCGACGTCAACCTCAACGGCTGCTACTGGATGGCGCAGGCGTGCGGCCGGGTCATGCAGCCGGGCTCGAGCATCATCAACATCTCCAGCGTCCTCGGCATCACCACGGCCGGGCTCCCCCAGGCCGCGTACGCCGCCTCGAAGGCCGGCCTGATCGGGCTCACCCGCGACCTCGCCCAGCAGTGGACCGGCCGCAAGGGCATCCGCGTGAACGCGATCGCTCCTGGCTTCTTCGCCTCGGAGATGACCGAGCAGTACCCGGAGGGTTACCTGGACGCGATGGGCCAGCGGATCCCGATGGCACGCAAGGGCGACCCGCGCGAGCTCGCCGCGACCGTGGTCTTCCTGGCCTCCGACGCGGCCGGCTACATCACCGGCCAGACGCTGCCGGTCGACGGCGGCCTGACGATCACCTGATCGCCTGGCGCTCGGCGGGGTCGGGGGCGACCGACGCGGAGAAATAGCCACTCCTGCGGAGATATTTCCCCGCGGGAGTGGCTAATTCACGGGTTAACCCGTGAATTAGCCTCAGCCAGCCGGCCAGTCCGTGAGGTCGTCGTACTGGCCGGGGTGCTTCTTGATCCAGGCCGCGACGTAGGGGCAGTGCGGGATGATCCGCTTGCCCTGGGTGCGCACGTCGGCCAGCGCGAAGGCCACCAGCTTGGAGGCCAGGCCCTGGCCGCCGTACGCGTCGTCGACCTCGGTGTGCACGAAGTCGACGTGGACGTCGTCGGGCAGCCGGTACTGCGTGAGCCCGATCAGGGCGTCGTCGTCACGGATCTCGTAGCGGTGCTGCTCGGGCGCGTGGACGTAGTCGATCACGGCGCCCATCCAAGCACGGACGCGGTGACTAGACCGGTGTGAGCGACAGGATCGAGAGGTCCTTGCGCAGCTGCGGCTCGGCACGGACGGCGTCCGCCAGCGTCTGCGAGTCGAGGACCGCGAAGAACGCGTCGACCGCACGGCTGAACAGGGGCCGGCCGCCGCAGTGGTCCTTCACCGCGCAGGAGCCGTGGTCGGCGAGGCACTCCACGACCGCGAAGTCGGACTCGACGGCCCGGACGATGTCACCGACGCGCAGCGTCGCCGGGTCCACCTTGAGCGCGAGCCCGCCGTTGCGGCCCGTGTAGCTGGACAGCAGACCGGCGTGCACCAGCCGCTGCGCGATCTTCGCGAGGTGGTGCTGGGAGAGGTCGTACGCCGCCGCGATCTCGCGCACCGTCGCCCGGTTGCCCGGGGCGACCGCCAGGTACACCAGCATGCGGAACCCGTAGTCCGAGTAGGCCGTCAACTTCATCGTGGGATCGTCGCATCCTTCACTGAGAGACTCCTGTGGGCGGAGCGTCCGTGCGAACAACGCCGATGATCAACGGACGCTACGGGCTCGGAACACATACCAGTCCCCCAACTGCGCCACCACGCGGTAGTCCCGGGCGATCGCGGCGTTCGCGCTGTGCGCGTCGATGGCCCAGGTGTCGATCCGTGGCCCGTCCACGACGAGCCAGGTGGGTCGATCCTGCCGCAGGACGCGCGTGAAGTCGACCAGGTGCGGGTCGCGCACCCGCACCGGCAGGCTCCAGAGGTTGTCGTAGGGAACCGTCAGCCCGGTCCCCTCGAAGACGTTGGTGTGGCCGAACGCCACCACGCCCGTCTCCCCCGGGTGCGCGTGGGCGCGCAGGTAGCGCGCGACCTGGACGTCGTCGGCCGCCTGCACGAGCTGCGAGGTGATGATCGTGGCGGGGAGGGTGGTGGCGGCGACGTAGCCCAGCACGGCGAGGACCCAGCGCAGCCGCACCCGGCCGGTCCGCAGCACGGCGGCCAGGAGCAGGACGCTGCCCGGCACGGTGCCGGTGAGGTAGTGCAGCCAGTAGCTGCCGCCGACGACCACACCGACGGTCTCCCAGGCCGCGACGCCGACCGCGATCCAGCCGAGCGGCGTGGGCGCGGGATCGGTGGGCAGCGGGGTGCGGAGGCGGCGCGCCACCGCCACCGCGGCGAGCACCCCGAGCCCCCAGCCGCCGCTGAGCACGAACGAGCCGAGCAGGAGCAGCGCCTGGTGGCGCACGTCGCCCGACGCCTCCTGGGAGATCACTCGCGAGGCCGCGCCCCGGAAGGTGACCACCGCGTCCCAGAGCGGGCCGGGACGGGTGCCGCGGGCGTCCGCCCAGGCCACCACCGCCGCACCGGCGGCCAGCGCCCCGGCCGCGAACACCACGGCGTCGTGCACCGCCAGCGCCCAGCGCCGGCGCCAGGCGAGCCACAGCACGCCGATCGCGGCCGCGACAGCCACGTCGACCATGTTCTGCTTCACGGCGGCGCCCGCCGCGGCCAGGACCCCGGCGGCCAGCCAGAGTCCCGTGCGACGCCAGGTGCGGGCGGGCTCGGCCAGCCCGCGCAGGACGGCGTACAGACCGACGGTGAGGAACGGGACGGCGAGCAGCTCGCCGTCGACGTTGAGCGAGCCGTAGAGGGTGTCGCTGAGCAGCAGGGCCGGTACGGCGGCGACCAGCGGCGGCGCCCAGCGCCAGTCGGTCGCGAGCCGGCCGATGCCGGCCGCGGCGGCCGTCGTGACCAGGAGGCAGGCGATGCCGAGGATCCGGAGCGCGATCGGACCGCCGAGCACGTGCGCGAGCTGGAACAGGCCGACCAGCAGCGGTGGCCGGTCGACCCAGAAGTCGCCGTACAGGGAGTGCCCGGGCGCCCACTGGCCGCCGACCATCAGGTAGCCGGCCTCGTCGGACGACATCGGCTTGGCCAGGAAGGTCAGCCGGAGGGCGACCCCCAGGAGCGCGACGAGGACCGTCGCGGTGCGCGGCGAGAGCCGCGCGAGGCTAGACGGCAGGACCGCCGGCACGGGTCGGCACCTTCGAGCGGCCGGTGATCTCCTGCCAGCGCCACTTCAGGATCAGCCGGGCGGCCTCGATGGCGACGTCACTGGTCATCTTCGAGGCGCCGTGGACCCGCTCGACGAACGTGATCGGGTGCTCGGCGATGCGGAACCCGAGCCGCTCGGCGTGCCAGGTGTTCTCGACCTGGAAGCCGTAGCCGTTGGACTGGGTGTCGAGCACGCCCGCGTCGACGAGCGCGTCCGAGCGCCAGGCGCGGAAGCCGGCGGTGGCGTCGTGGGTCTTGAGGCCGAGGACGGTGCGGGCGTAGGTGTTGGCGCCCCAGGAGATGAAACGACGCTGCCACGGCCAGTTCTCGGTGGCGCCTCCGGGCACGTAGCGCGACCCGATGACCAGGTCGTTGCCGGCCAGCTTGCCGAGCATCGGCAGCACGGCGTCGGTCGGGTGCGAGCCGTCGGCGTCCATCTGGACGACCGCGTCGTAGCCGGAGTCCAGGGCGGCGCGGAAGCCGGCCCGGTAGGCGGCGCCGAGGCCGTCCTTGGTGGTGCGGGTGAGCAGGTGGATGCGGTCGTCGTACGCCGGGTGCGACCGGACCAGGTCACCGGTGCCGTCGGGGCTGGAGTCGTCGACGACCAGCACGTCCGGCAGGTCGGCCGAGCTGCCGGCGCCCAAGGAGGTGAGCCGGTCGAGCATGGGCACGACCGAGTCCTTCTCGTTGTACGTCGGGACGACGATCACACTGCGCATCCGGCCATCAAACCCCACTCGGCCTGACCGGTGCACATCACACGCGCGGTGACCGGCCCCACAAGTCGGGCGGGCCGGACGGCGCGCTACCCGTGCAGCTTGTCACCGAGGTCCGCGCCCCGCCGCTCGGCGAGGAGCGCGAGGGCCTCGTCGGTCGTGGTCGCGACCACGAGGTCGTCCATGACCCGCTGCCGCACGAAGCCGGCCTCGACCAGGCCGTCGAGCGCCCCGAGCAGCGGCTGCCAGAAGCCGCCGACGTCGAGGAGGCCGACCGGGTCGTCGTTGAAGCCGATCTGCCGCCAGCTCCAGACCTCGATGACCTCCTCCAGCGTCCCGAGGCCGCCCGGCAGCCCCAGGAAGGCGTCCGCGAGGTCGGCCATCATCGCCTTGCGCTCGTGCATCGTCGCGACGACGTGCAGCTCGGTGAGGTCGTGGCGTCCCCACTCCCGCTCGACCATGGACTGCGGGATCACGCCGATCACCTCGCCGCCGGCGTCGAGCGCGCCCTGGGACACGGCCCCCATCAGGCCGCCCCCACCGCCGCCGTAGACGAGACCGATGCCGAGCTCGGCGAGGTGGCGCCCCACGCCGTACGCCGTCTCCATCCAGGCGGGATCGGTGCCGGGCGCGGATCCGCAGAACACCGCGACGCGTCGGAGGGACATGTCCGCAGCCTAGGAGGCCAGGGCGCGGACGACCTCGGCAGCCGGCCCGGTGGGGGCGCTGCGGTGACCGGTCCCGGCCCACAGGTGGACGCGCTCCGCATCACCCGCGCGTACGGCGGCCTGCCGGATCCCGCGGGTCAGGTGGTGGAGGGCGGGGTAGCCGAACGGCGCGGCGGCCTCGTGCGCGTCGACGAACGCGTTGCGCAGGCCGCGGGCGGGACGACCCGTGAAGGCGTGGGTGATGACCGTCTCGGTGAAGCGAGGGTCGACGAGCGCGTCGCGGTGGACCTGGGACGCGCCGCTCTCGTCGGTGCGCAGCAGCATCGTGCCGATGGCGACCGCCTCGGCGCCCGCTGCCAGGATCCGGCGTACCGCCTCCGGGCCGTCGACTCCCCCGCCGGCGACGACCGGCAGCCCGGTCGCGGCGACCACGTCGGCGACGAGCGCATCGGTCGCGACCGGCACGATCGGGCGGTGCGGGTCGTGGGTGCCGCTGTGGCCGCCGGCGGCGCTGCCCTGCACCACCAGGCCGTCGGCGCCCGCCTCCTGCGCGGCCTGCGCCTCGGCCACGGTCGTCACCGTGACCAGCACCCGCGTGCCGGCGCGCTGGAGCGCCCGGAGGTCGTCGGCCGGCGGGATCCCGAAGGTCACCGACACGACCTCGACCGGGTCGGCGACGAGCGCGTCGACCTTGGCGCGCCACGCGTCGTCGTCCTCGCGCAGCGGCTCGGCGGTCACGTCGAGGCCGTAGCGGGCGGCGTCGGGCTGGATCCGTGCCGCGTAGGCACGGAAGGTGGGCTCGTCGATGCCGGACGGGCCGGGCAGGAAGAGGTTCATCCCGAACCGCTCCACACCCAGGCCGCGCAGCGCCGCCACGTCGCCGGCCATCGCCTCCGCAGACTTGTAGCCGGCGGCCAGGAAGCCGAAGCCACCGGCACCGGCGACCGCGGCGACGAGGCCGGGGGTCGTGCCGCCGCCCGCCATCGGCGCGGCGACGACGGGGAGGTCGGTGCCGAGGAGGCTCATGGTCACGCCAGCGCGAGGAAGAGCTTCTCGAGCTTCTTGGTGTCCACGCTGTCGGCGCCGCCCTCGGCGATGCACTGCTGCAGGCCGGCCGCGACCACGGCGTACCCACCGCGGCCGATGGCCTTGTTCACGGCCGCGAGCTGGGTGAGCGCGTCCTCGCACTCCGAGCCCTCCTCGAGCATCCGGATCACCGATGCCAGGTGGCCGTTGGCCCTCTTCAGCCGGGTGATGATCGGCTTGATGTCCTCAGGCTCGAGACGCATCGGATTCCTCCCCTTCGCAGCGCAGTGCCTCCATCATCCCCGAGAGCCGTTCGCGTGCCTCGGCGGCGAGCGCGGCGAGGGCCGGCGCGTCGCTGAACGAGGTCATCACCGCGGGGTCGAGGACCTCGACCCGGGTGCCCTCCCCCTCGGCGGCGACCACCACGTTGCACGGCAGCAGCGTCGCGAGCCGCTGATCGGCCTCGAGCGCCCGGTGCGCCAGCGGTGGGCGGCACGCGCCGAGGATCACCTGCGGCGCCATCTCCACCCCCAGCTTCGCGCGCAGCGTCGCCTGCAGGTCGATCTCGGTCAGCACGCCGAACCCGGCGTCGCCGAGCAGGTCGCGCACGCGGCCCAGGGTCTCGTCGTACGGCGTGGACAGCGTCTCCCTCAGTGTGAAGTCGGTCATCACGGCTCCTCTCGTCAGCACGATTCTATATCCCCCAGGGGGGATATGTTACCTTGACGAAGTCATCCCCCCAGGGGGTTACCTGACCCACCGCGAGACCCACCACCGAGAGGAACCACCCATGTCCGAGCACTCCCCGCACGGCAAGCAGGTCCTGCGCGACCTGGCACCCCTGCACCGCGACCTGCGCCGCGTCATCCCCGAGGTGTACGCCGGGTTCGGCGCGCTCTCCCAGGCGGCGTTCGCCGACGGCGCGCTGGACCGGAGGACCAAGGAGCTGATCGCGCTCGCGATCGGCGTGGTCGAGGGCTGCGACGGCTGCATCGCCTCGCACGCCCAGGCTGCAGCACGCGCCGGGGCCACCCGGCAGGAAGCCGCCGAGGCCATCGGCGTCACCTTCCTCATGCACGGCGGCCCCGCGACCATCCACGGCGCCCGCGCCTACGACGCCTTCTGCGAGCTCGCCGAGGCGCTCGAGGCCGGCGAGCAGTCGGCCTGACTCCCCCTGAACCCTGAGATCGAGAGGAACCACCATGTGCCACGCCGTCCGGTGCCGCACCTGCGGCAAGACGACCTGGGCCGGCTGCGGCTCGCACGTCGCATCCGTCCGCGCCGCCGTCCCCGCCGACCAGTGGTGCGCCGGCCACGAGAAGCCAGGTGGTACCAGCCTGCTCGGGCGGTTGCGGAGACGCTGAACCCGGGCGGTCCGCGTGACGTGGTGCATGCTGTGCCCGTCGTACCCGCCCCGCGAGAGGAACCCCCGGTGACCGAGCAGACCCACACGCACGGCAGGTCCGTGCTGCACGAGATCGTCCCGCTCGGCCGGAACCTCCGCCAGCACATCCCCGAGGTTTACGCCGGCTACGCGGAGATCTCGAAGGCGGCGATGTCCGACGGCGCCCTGGAGCGCAAGACCAAGCAGCTGATCGCCCTCGCCATCGGCGTGGTCGAGCACTGCGACGGCTGCATCGCCGCCCACGCCCAGGGAGCGGCCCGCGCCGGCGCGACGAAGCAGGAGGTCGCCGAGGCGATCGGCGTGACCTTCATGATGCACGGCGGCCCGGCCACGGTCTGGGGGGCGCGAGCCTTCGACGCCTTCGTCGAGTTCGCCGAGCCCCCGGGACAGGCCTGACCCCGCGCCGCTACGGCGCGACCGGGTAGTGGCTCGCGACCGCGATCCGGTTCCAGCCGTTGATCACCACCGCGAGCCAGGTGACGGCGGCGATCTGGGGCGCTGTCAGGGCGGCCTCGACGTCGACGGTGGACGCCGGCGCGGTGTGCTCCTCGCCGAGCCGGGTCACCCGCTCCGCGATCGTCAGCGCCGCCTGCTCCTCCACGGTGAAGTACTGCGACTCCCACCAGGCCGGCAGCACGGCGAGCCGGTCGGCCGTCTCCCCGGCGGCGACCGCGTCGCGGGTGTGCATCCGCAGGCAGAACGCGCAGCCGTTGAGCTGCGAGACGCGGATCTTCACCAGCTCGGCCAGGATCTTCGGCAGGCCGGCGGCCTCCGCGGCCTCCTCGCAGCTCTTGTCGAAGGCCAGCTGCGCCTCGTACGGCGCCGGGTACTCCTTGCTGATGTTGACGTGAGCCATCGGTGATCCTCTCCTCCGGCCCCGGTCGGGGCCGCTCGACTGCTTGACGAGCCAAGCCCCGCAGGTGTGAGGTCGCCGGGCGGCCACCTCACAGCCGGGGGCCGTGTCTCGTCAGGAGGGCATGGAGGAGATGAGCGAGGAGCTCCGGACCGTCGTCGGCGAGCGGCGCAGGCTGGTGGCGCTGGCCTACCGGATGCTCGGCACGATGGCCGAGGCCGAGGACGCGGTCCAGGAGACCTACACCCGGTGGTACCGCCTCTCCGAGGAGGAGCGCGACGCGGTCGCGAACGTCCCGGGCTGGTTGACGCGGGTGGCGAGCAACGTGTGCCTCGACGTGCTGAAGTCCGCCCGCCTCCGGCGGGAGCAGTACGTCGGGCCGTGGTTGCCCGAGCCGCTCCCTGCCGCGGCCCGCGGGCTGGCCGGTGCCACCGGCAGCGCCGATCCCGCCGACCGGATCACCCTCGACGAGTCGGTGAGCACCGCCCTGCTGGTGGTCCTCGACGCGATGACGCCCGCGGAGCGGGTCGCGTTCGTGCTGCACGACGTGTTCGAGGTGCCCTTCCCCGATGTCGCCGAGGTGGTCGGCCGCTCGCCCGCCGCGGTCCGCCAGCTCGCCACCTCGGCGCGCCGCCGGGTGCAGGCCGCGCGCGAAGGAGCAGCGCCCACGGCCGAGCACGCGGCGGTCGTGCGCGCCTTCCTCGCCGCGTGCGAGGGCGGCGAGCTCGGGGCGCTCATGGAGGTCCTGGCGCCGACGGTCGAGCTCCGGTCCGACGGCGGCGGCGTGGTCCGGGCCGCCCGCAACCCGATCGTCGGCGCGTCGAAGGTCGCCCGCTTCCTGCTCGGCGTCATCGAGAAGCAGGCGACGTGGCGCCTCGGCCTGACCGAGACCGGCGACGGCCTGGCCGTGGCGTTCCTCGACGGCGAGCGCGTGGCCGGGGTCGTCAACGTGCGCGTCGAGGACGCCCGGGTGCGGGACGTCTGGATCGTGCTCAACCCCGAGAAGCTGACCCGCTGGGCCTGATCGCCTCCATGAGGACGGCTCACTCGATCCGGCGCACCACGCGCGCCGGGTTGCCGACGGCCACGACACGCGCGGGGAGGTCGCGGGTGACGACGGCCCCTGCGCCGACGACGGTGTCGTCACCGATGCTGACGCCCGGGCACACGATCACCCCACCACCGAGCCAGACGTTGTCGCCGATCGTGATCGGCGCCGCCGCCTCGAGCTTGTCGCGGCGCGGACCCGGCTCGATGGGGTGGGTTGGCGTCAACAGCTGGACCTGCGGCCCGATCTGGCAGTCGGCACCGATCCGGATCGCTGCGACGTCGAGGGCGGTGAGGCCGTGGTTGACGAAGGTGCGCGGTCCGATGGCGATGTTGAACCCGTAGTCGACGTACAGCGGTGCGCGGACCACGACGTCCTCACCGAGCTCGCCGAGCAGCTCGGAGAGGATGCCGGGGGCTTCGTCGGGCCGCTCGACCGAGGCGACGCCGTAGGCGTGGGCGAGGCCACGGGCCCGCTCGGCCCGCCGCACGAGCTCGGGGTCGTCGGCGACGTACAGGTCGCCGGCGAGCATCCGCTCGAGCTGGGTCCGCTGGTCTGCTGGGCCGTGGTCCTCGGTCACGCCTCGACGTTACGCGGGCACCGCTGCGAGCGGCGTACGACCCGAGAAGGCCGCGAACGCGTCGAGCGCGCTCATGCCGTCGGCCGGGACCGCTGCGGCGAACTCACCCTTGGGCCGGACGCTGTCGATGACCGGCGTCCCGATCTCGCGGACGTAGGCGACCAGCTCGTCGGACACGTGCACCTGCTGGCCGGAGGCCTGCGCGAAGTCCCAGCCGTGCAGCAGCAGCTCGATCGACAGGATCGCCTGGGCGACCGCGGCCGGCACCTTGCCGTCGACCGACATGTCGCCGTCGTAGTGGCGCCACGCCGTGATCGCCTGGTCGGCCATGACCGAGATCCGGTTCTCGAGCGAGCCCTCCTCCGGGTTCGTCACGGTGGCGCCGGCCATCGCGCCCACGCCCACCAGCGAGCCGAAGAGGTGCTCGGCCAGGGCGTGGCAGTCGAAGTCGGCGCACGGGGTCTGCTTGACCTTGTCCTCGTCGGTGAGGCCGCGCAGGATCGGCTGCAGCACCGCGAGCGACGCCTCGGCCGCGGTGATCGGGTCGAGCACCTCCGGCACCCAGGCCCACTCGTCCGGGCCGGCGTCGCCGCTGGCGGCCACGCGCTCGAGCCGGTCGAGGAAGTGGTTCCAGCCCTCCGCGTGGGCGGCGGCCTGCGCCTCGTCGAGGCCCTCGTGCACGAGGACGACCCGGCTACCGGCGGCGGTCGGCTCGATCGTGATCGTCACCGTCGAGGCGTCGGGGAGCAGGTTGTCGGAGCCCTCCCAGCCGAAGCCGAGGACGACGCGACGGCCGGGCTCGACCTCGTGGACGGTGCCGGCGGCGTGGTTGCCGGGCGTGACGGTCCAGCGGAAGTCACCGCCGGCCCGGAGGTCGACGTACGCCGTCACGGCCTGCCAGCGACGGAGCCGCTCGGGCTGGGTGACGAGCTCGAAGGCCTCGTCGGCGGACACCGGAAGGTCCACGGTCCTGGTGTAGTTCATCTCTTGTCCTTCATCTCGTGAGCATCGGCGACGAGCCGGTCCAGCTCGTCGGTCCAGAAACGGTCGATCTCGGCCTGCAGGGTGCGCAGACCGGACGGAATGACGCGGTAGTGCCGCTCGCGGCCGACCTTCTCCGCCCCGACGAGGCCGACCTCGGCGAGGAGGAGGAGGTGCTGGGAGATCGCGGAGCGCGTCACGGGGAACTCCCCCGCGATCTCGGTGACCGTGCGTGGACCCGATGCGAGCAGCTGCAGGATGCGGCGCCGGGTGGGCTCCGCCGCAGCGCTCAGTGCGTCAGTCACGAGACAATACGTTAGTCGTGACTAACGCTTTCGGCAAGATGGCTGTGCAGAGCGAGGGCGCGTTGGTTTCGATACGCGCGCGCTCGTTCCTCGCTCGCGCTACTCAACCAACGACGCGACGCAGGCACGCCGACCCGCCCGCGCCCAGGGCTTTCCGCCACGAGAAGGCAGAACCTACGAAGGCCAACTGCGCGCGCGGCAGCGCGGCGCCGCAGTGACCGAGGCCGGGTTCAGACCGGAGCGGAGCGACGGGCTGAACCCGGCGAGAGAGCGATCAGCGGCGACGCGCTCGCGCCATCGGACTAGTACGGGTAGAAGCCCTGCTTGGTCTTCTTGCCCAGCAGGCCCGCGTCGACCATCCGGTCGAGCAACGGCGGCGGGGAGTAGAGGGGCTCCTTGAACTCGTCGTACATGGAGATGCCGATGGCGCGGATGGTGTCCAGGCCGATCAGGTCGGACAGCGCGAGCGGGCCCATCGGGTGGCCGCAGCCCATCACCATGCCGCGGTCGATGTCAGCGGCGGAGGCGTAGCCGGCCTCGTACATCCGGATCGCGCTCATCAGGTACGGGACCAGCAGGCTGTTGACCACGAAGCCGGCACGGTCGGTGGCCTCGATGGGCTGCTTGCCGAGCGACTCGACGAAGGCGCGGACGCGCTCCATGGTCTCCGGGGCGGTGGTCAGCGACGGGATGAGCTCGATCAGCTGCATGACCGGCGCCGGGTTGAAGAAGTGCACGCCCATGACCTGGCCGGCGCGGCCGCTGACGGCACCGAGCTTGACGATCGGGATCGAGGAGGTGTTGGAGGCGAGGATCGCGTCCGGCTTGTCGAGGATCGCGCCGACCCGGGCGAACAGGTCGAGCTTGATCTTCTCCACCTCGCTGGCGGCCTCGACCACGAAGTCGCGGTCGGCGAGCGCCTGGAAGTCGGTGGTGAACCGGATCCGGGCCTGCAGCTCGTCGGCGTCCTGCTGGGTGATCTTGCCGCGGCCGACCGCGCGGTCGAGCGATCCGCGGACGCGTTCCACGGCCGCCTCCGCGGCGGCGTCGTTCACCTCGACGACGATGGTGTCGAGCCCGGCACGGGCGCACACCTCGGCGATGCCGGACCCCATCTGTCCGCCGCCGATCACTCCGATCAGGTTGATGGTCATGCCCGCGAACCTACTACCGACCAGAGCGCCAACATGAGGAGGGTCTCACTTTTCCCGAGCGGGTACGACGCGCCCCGTCGCCTCGCCGAAGCCGAGCCGGGTCCCGTCCGCGCCGGGTGCCGTCGCGGTGATCGTGACGACGTCCCCGTCCTCGAGGAACGTGCGCTCCTGGCCGCCGACGACGACCGGCTCGGCACCGCCCCAGGTGAGCTCGATGAAGGCGCCGCGCTGGCCCTTCTCCGGCCCGGAGATCGTGCCCGAGGCGAAGAGGTCGCCGGTGCGCGTGGAGGCCCCGTTGACGGTCAGGTGGGCGAGCATCTGCGCGGGCGACCAGTACATGGCGGCGTACGGCGGGCGCGAGACCACCTCGCCGTTCCACGCGACCTCGAGGTCGATGTCCAGCCCCCAGGGGCGGTCGAGGTCGAGGTAGGCCTGCACCGCGGGCTCCTGGCGCGGGGTGTCGACGCGCGCCGCCTCGAGGGCGGCCATCGGCACCACCCACGGCGACACCGTGGACGCGAAGGACTTGCCGAGGTTGGGGCCGAGCGGGACGTACTCCCAGGCCTGGATGTCGCGTGCGGACCAGTCGTTGAACAGCACGACGCCGAACAGGTGCTCGTCGGCCTCGCCGACCGGGATCGGCTCCCCCATCGGGTTGCCGGTGCCGACCACGAAGCCGAGCTCGGCCTCGATGTCGAGCCGCGCGGACGGGCCGAAGCGACCCTCACCGAGCTGGCCGTTGGGCCGGACCACGTCCGTGCCGCTGACAACGATCGAGGCGGACCGACCGTGGTAGCCGACCGGCAGGTGCTTCCAGTTCGGCATCAGCGGGCTGGGGCTGTCCGGCCGGAAGAGCCGGCCCAGGTTCGAGGCGTGGTGCTCGGAGGCGTAGAAGTCGACGTAGTCGGCGACCTCGAACGGCAGGTGCAGCGTGACGTCGGCCAGCGCGCGCACGGCCTCGTCCGGTACGTCGCCGGCGAGCGCCTCGGCGGTGCGCGACCGCACCTCGTCCCAGCGCGCCCGCCCCTGCGCCATGAACCGGTTGAGCGTCTCCGCGCCGAGGACCGCATCGGCGCCCGACTCGCCGAGCAAGCGGCCGAGGTCGACCACGTGGTCGCCGTACCGGACGACGAGGCGACGCGGACCGGTGCCGACGGACGCGACGCCGTACGGGAGGTTCGTGAGGCCGAAGAGCGAGTCGGGGGCGACGGACAGCCGCGTCACCGCAGCGCCGCCTGGATGACCCGGTGGTCGGTCGGCAGGAGGCCGAGCGCCACCAGCTCCTCGACCGGGTCGGCGATGCTGCAGGTGCCGAAGGACAGGAAGGTGCTGCGGACCTCGGGGTCGAGCAGCCGGGCGCGGTGCGCGACCGTGGCCGGGTCGCGCTCGGCGAGGAGCTCGGCTACCGCCGGCACCTCGGCGCCGTGGATCGCGGCGTCGGTCGCGACAATCAGGTTGAGGAAGCCGTGCTGGTCGAAGCCGGTCACCGGGTCGGTGTTGCGGATCGCGTGGTGCAGCCCGGCCGTCGCCTTGAACGGCACGCCCGCGCGCACGAGCGCGACGACCGAGCCGGCGAGCTCCTCGCACGACGGGTAGAGCTCGGCCACCACGCCGCCGGTGCGCAGCTTCGCGCGCATGGTCGTGCCGGCCAGCGCCGCGATGTAGTCGTCGCGGCGCTCGTCGCGCGGCACCTCGACGTACGCCGTGACGGGACGCTCGGCGAGCAGCGAACGCAGCTGGCCGACGACCATGTCGGCGCTGCGTCCCGGAGGCGGGACGGCCTCCACGGCACCCAGCCGGACCGCCGCGATCCGGTCGGTGGCACCGACGACCTGGCAGACCGACGCGACCGGCAGCGTGACGCTGACCCGCACGGAGCGGGGCGGCAGCCCGGCGACCTCGGCCGCCAGATCCTCCAGGTCCTGCGCGGCCACCACGAAGGTCCCGACCAGCGCCTCGTACGCCGACGAGCGGTGCGCCAGGTGGGCGACCACCGCGTCCGGCATCTCGAGGTCGGCCGGCGGGAAGAGCGCCGCGTCGTCGAGCAGCCCGTCGAACAGCCGGCTCATCGCTCGCCTCCCGACCAGGAGTAGGCGTAGACCCCGTCGTCCGAGGCCAGCGCCGCCTCCCCCAGCTCCAGCGGCCGGAAGGTGTCGACCATGACCGCGAGCTCGTCGACCTGCTGCACACCGATCGAGCGCTCGTAGGCGCCCGGCTGCGGGCCGTGCGGGTGGCCGCCCGGGTGCAGGCTGATCGACCCCTGGCCGATGCCCGATCCCTTGCGCGCCTCGTAGTCGCCGCCGCAGTAGAACATCACCTCGTCGGAGTCGACGTTGGAGTGGTAGTACGGCACCGGGATCGACAGCTCGTGGTAGTCGACCTTGCGCGGCACGAAGTTGCAGATCACGAAGTTGAACCCCTCGAACACCTGGTGGACCGGCGGCGGCTGGTGCACCTTGCCGGTGATCGGCATGAAGTCGCGGACGTTGAAGGCGTACGGGTAGAGGCAGCCGTCCCAGCCGACCAGGTCGAACGGGTGCTGCGGCAGCGTGTGCACGGTGCCGCCGATGCCGCCGGGCAGGCCCGGGACGCGGTGCTTGATGTAGACCTCGACGTCCTGCTCGTCCACCACCCGCGGGTCGGTGGGCATCCGCAGGTCGCGCTCGCAGTACGGCGCGTGCTCCAGCAGCTGGCCGTGCTTGGAGAGGTACTGCCGGGCCGGGCCGATGTGGCTGTTGCCCTCGACCACGTAGAGCCGCACCGCACCCGCGGGCACCACGCGGTACGTCGTCGCCCGCGGCACGATGACGTAGTCGCCGTCGCCGACCTCGAGGTCGCCGAAGATCGTCTCGACGGTGGCCGACCCCGCCTCGACGTACAGGCACTCGTCCCCGATCGCGTTGCGGTAGTACGGGCTGACGGCATCGGCGACGACGTACCCGATCCGGACGTCACCATTCCCGAGCAGCAGCCGGCGCCCGGTCACCGCGTCGACACCAGCGGCGCTCGTGCTCTCCGGGAAGAGCTTGTGCGTCGACAGGTGGCGCGCGGTGAGCGGGTGGTTGGGCACCAGCGTCTGGTCCGGCAGCTCCCACTCGCGGTAGGCGACGACGGCCGAGGGGATGTGGCGGTGGTAGAGCAGCGAGGAGTCCGAGGAGAACCCCTCCTCGCCCATCAGCTCCTCGAAGTACAGCGTCCCGTCCGGCGCACGGTGCTGCGTGTGGCGCTTCGGCGGGATGGCCCCGACGGCCCGATAGTACGGCATCTGCTCGCTCCCTGCTCAGCCCTGGACGGCCCCCTCGTCAGAGGTTGCCACGCTTCTCCTGCTCACGCTCGATGGCTTCGAAGAGAGCCTTGAAGTTTCCCTTCCCGAAGCCGAGCGAACCGTGCCGCTCGATCAGCTCGAAGAACACCGTCGGGCGGTCACCGATCGGCTTGGTGAAGATCTGCAGCAGGTAGCCGTCCTCGTCGCGGTCGACCAGGATGCCGCGGCTCTGCAGCTCCTCGATGGGGACCCGCACCTCGCCGATCCGGGCGCGCAGCTCGGGGTCCTCGTAGTAGGAGTCCGGCGTGTTGAGGAACTCGACGCCGTTGGCGCGCAGGGCGTCGACGGTGGCGAGGATGTCGCCGGTCGCGAGCGCGAGGTGCTGGGCACCCGGCCCGCGGTAGAACTCCAGGTACTCGTCGATCTGGCTCTTCCTCTTCGCGATCGCCGGCTCGTTGAGCGGGAACTTCACCCGGTGGTTGCCGTTCGCGACGACCTTGGACATCAGCGCGGAGTAGTCGGTGGCGATGTCGTCGCCGATGAACTCGGCCATGTTGGTGAAGCCCATGACCCGGTTGTAGAACTCGACCCACTCGTCCATGTGGCCGAGCTCGACGTTGCCGACGACGTGGTCGAGGGCCTGGAAGAGGCGCTTCGGCTCCCCCTCACGCTTGACGTACGTCGAGGTGCGGGCCTCGTAGCCGGGCAGGTAGATGCCGGCGTACCGGCTGCGGTCGACGAGGGTGTGCCGGGTCTCGCCGTACGTCGCGATCGCGGCGACCCGCACGGCGCCGTGCTCGTCGGAGATGTCGTGCGGCTCCTCGAGGATCGTGGCGCCGGCGCGGCGGGCCTGGTCGATGCACTTGTCGACGTCGGGGACCTCGAGCGCGATGTCGGTGACGCCGTCGCCGTGGCGGCGGTGGTGGTCGGCGAGCGGGCTGTCGGGGTCGACGGCGCCGTTGATGACGAACCGGATCGAGCCGCTCTTGAGCACGAACGACTTGTGGTCGCGGTTGCCGGTCTCGGGGCCGGAGTAGGCGATCAGCTCCATGCCCCAGGCGGACTGGAAGTAGTGGGCGCTCTGGGTCGCGTTGCCGACGCAGAAGACGAGCGCGTCCCAGCCGGTGACCGGGAACGGGTCGTTGTCGGCGTCGTACTCCACCAGGCCGACGAGCTGCTTGAG
>DATFHM010000292.1:0-24902 GCA_035248385.1 Nocardioides sp.
CCGGGCGCGGGCCTCCTCGGCGGTGGCCCCCACCCGGGTGGTCTGCTCGGACCGCAGGCTCAGCTCGGGCACCTTCTGGAAGCCCAGCCCACGGTATCCGCGGTCACGGCCGACGAAGTCGGCCACGAAGTCGTCGACCGGGTGGGCCAGGAGGTGGGCCGGGTCGCTGAGCTGGGCCAGCTTGCCGCCGACCTGGAGGACGGCGATCTGGTCGCCGAGCTTGATGGCCTCGTCGATGTCGTGGGTGACGAAGACGATGGTCTTGCCGAGCTCGCTCTGCAGGCGGAGGAACTCGTCCTGCAGCTGCTCGCGCACGACCGGGTCGACGGCACTGAACGGCTCGTCCATCAACATCACCGGCGGGTCGGCCGCCAGGGCGCGCGCGACGCCGACGCGCTGCTGCTGGCCGCCCGAGAGCTGGCTGGGGTAGCGGTTCGCGAACGAGAGCGGGAGGCCGACGCGCTCGAGGAGCTCCATCGAGCGTGCCCGCGCCTTCTTCTTGTCCCACCCGAGCAGCAGCGGCACCGTGGCGATGTTGGCCGCGATGGTGCGGTGCGGGAAGAGGCCGGCGTGCTGGATGACGTAGCCGATGCCGCGGCGCAGCTCGGCGGCGTCCATGGTGGCGGTGTCGCGGTCGTCGGCCCAGATGCGCCCGCCGGTCGGCTCGATCATCCGGTTGATCATCCGGAGTGAGGTCGTCTTGCCGCAGCCGGAGGGCCCGACGAGGACGGTGATCTTGCCGGTGGGAGCGACCATGTCCAGGCCTCCCACTGCGACGGTGCCATCGGGATATGTCTTGGTCACTGAGTCGAACCGGATCATCCGGAGCTCACCTCGATTGCTGTCGTGTCGGGTCCGCGCCCTGTGCGCGTGTTCCGTGTCTCATTCCACGTCGGTGCGTCCCGCCGTGTACATCCTCTGGGCCTCCATCATGTCCGGTATCCCAGACATAGCCCCCCAACCGCGCTCGCTAGACGTCCGCCAGCTCGGGGAGCAGCCCGGCCGCGAGCTCCACGTCGGAGGTCAGCGAACGGTCGTCGAGCACCGGGTCGAGGACCTCAACGGCCCGCGCGAGCGCCGTACCGACCGGCACGTCGGCGAGGTCGGCGTCCTGCATCCGCAGTGCGCGGACGGCCGCCACCAGCTCGCACGCCAGGACGTACCGGAACGCCTCGACAGCGGCCGCGGCCTGGCGCGCCGCCTGGGTCGAGAAGCTCGCGTGGTCCTCCAGCCCCCGGGAGACGACGGCGGTCCCGAGGGTGACCGGCAGGGCGGCGTGCCGGAGCTGCGCGAGTGCGTCCTGGGCGACGTACTCCAGGATCATCACGCCGGAGCTGCCCGCCGGCCCCGAGGCGAGGAACGGCGGCAGGTCGGTCATCGACGGCTCGACGAGGTCGCCCAACCGAGCCGTCGACAGCTCGGCGACGTGGTGCAGAGCGGCACGTGCCTCGTCGAGCGCCACGGCGACGTACGCCGTGTGGAAATGCGCGTGGTGGAAGACGTCGCCGACCTCGGTGGAGACCAACGGGTTCTCGGCCATCGCGTTGACCTCGATCTCCAGGATCCGCTCGAGGTCGTCGAGGCTGTCCAACGCGGGACCCTGCACCTGCGGGAACGCACGGAGGCCGAACGGGTCCTGGATCCGGCGACCGGCCACAGGCGATCCGGTCATCCCGAGCAGGCGCCGCATCTCCGATGCGCAGCGGACCTGCCCGGGGTGCGGGCGTGCCTGGTGGACGACGGCGGCATAGGCCTCGGGAGAACCGCCGAGAGCGCGGTAGGACAACGCGGCCACGACATGGCTCGCCCGCAGCAGCACCTGCAGGTCGCCGCACGCCAGCGCCGCCTCCGCCAGCGTCGCGGCGTTGCTGCTCATCAGCGCGAGCGCGTCCCCGAGGTCCACCTGGACCGGGGGGAGCCCGCCGACCGCCCACGGGCGCTCGCCCGCGAGCGTCAGCCCGATCTCCGCGAGCATCGTCAGGTCTCCGGTGCCGATGGCGCCCAGCTGGTGCACCGCGGGCAGGGCGCCGGTGTCGATCGTCTGCTCGAGCGCCTCCAGCATCCTCGGGTGGATGCCGGACCCGCCGGCGGCGAGCTGGTTGAGGCGGACGACCAGGGTGGCCCGCACGTGGTCGGCCGGCAGCAGCGGGCCGATGCCGCCCGCGTGGCTCCGCAGCAGCCGCAGGGCGTGGCCGAGGGCGGCCTCGCCGCCGACCGCCTCGTGCCGGTTGGCGCCCACGCCCGTCGTACGCCCGTAGACCTGGCGCCGCTGCGCGATGCTCTCGGCCTGCTCCCACGCCTCGCGGGCACGCGCGAGTGCCTCCGCGTCGAGCTGGACGCCGCACCCGTCCCGCGCGACCTGCGCGATCGTGCGGCAGGTCAAGCTGTGGCCATCGATGCGGACCGGGGCCCCGCCCTGCGTCATGTGTGCTCCTCGAGGATCTGCGTTGGCCCTATTCCATGCCGTGCAGGGGGTGGAGGACAGTTGTTCGCACCCAACATCTGTCCGGGATCTCGGACATCCTGGCTACGGTGAGCGCCGGCACGTGGACGAGAGGGGGAGCCGATGGGAGTGCCTGCGGCCGAGCAGACCTTGGCCATCCTCCGCTACCTCTCGAGCCAGGCCAGGCCGGTGCAGGCGACCGCGATCTCCCGGTCGCTCGGCCTTCCGCGCTCGACGACCTACCACCTGCTCAACACGCTCATCGACTACGGCTTCGTCGTCCACTACCCCGACCAGCGGGTGTTCGGCCTCGGGCTGGGAGCCCACGAGCTCGGCAGCGGGTACGCGCGCCAGGAGCCCTTGCAGCGACTGGCGCGCCGTCCCATCGCGACCCTGGCCGACCGCTGCGGGAACAGCGCCCACTTCTCGGTCCTCCTCGGCCGCGACGTCGTGTACGTGATCGAGGAGCGCGCGCCGGGCCGGCCCCCGCTCGTCACCGACGTCGGAGTGCGGTTGCCCGCGATGTCCACCGCGTCCGGCAAGGCCATGCTCGCGGCGCTGCCCGCCGCCCAGGTCAAGGCGCTGTACGCCGACCGCGACGCCTTCGCCGATCACGGCGACGCCGCTCCGGGGTCGCTCTCGACGCTGCGTCGGCTGCTCGTCGACGTCCGGGCCCGCGGCTGGTCCACCGAGGACGGCGAGGTGAGCGAGGGGATGGCGTCGATCGCCATGCCCGTGCTCGACGGCGCGGGGTACCCGGTCGCGGCGGTCGCGGTGACCTTCCCCGAGACGGAGCGCACCCCGGCGCTGGTGCAGCGGCTCGTCGACGAGGTGCGGGCGTGCACGGACCTGATCTCGCGACGCCTCATCGGTTGACCGTGAGGAAGCCCCGCAGGCTGCCCACCAGGTCGGCGACCAGGTCGTCAGCCGGCCGGTCGCGGCCCGACTCGACCCACTCCGCCAGCCACACCTGGAGCACCGAGACGACCAGCCGCGACGCGACTCCGGGGCGCATGCCCTCGATCTCCTCCGCCGCCACTGCTGCATCGACGCCTTGGCGGATCATCTCGAGCCCCGCGCTCCACACGCTGCGCTGGACACCCACCCCGTCACCGGGAGCCAGCCACCCGCTCGGCTGATCGAGCGAGAGCGCGAGGTAGTCGTCGTGCTCGGTGAGGAACTCCGCCACCCCCGCGATCCCGGCCAGCAGCCGGTCCAGCGGCGTCCCGGCCGACGCGCCACGTCGGCGTACACGCTCGAGCAGGACCTGCATCCGCTCGGCGTGGAGCTGGTCCCAGATGTCCTGCTTGCCGTCGAACAGCTTGTAGACGGTGGCGAGCGAGACGTCAGCGCCCTTGGCCACCGCGGCGACCTTGGCCCGGTCGTAGCCGACCCGGGCGAACTCCGTCTCGGCCGAGGCCAGCACGGCCGCCCGGAACACGTCGTGCCGCTGCTGCTGGACCGTCATGCCACCTCCTTGACACCTGTTGCAGAACCATGATTCTGTTCGCAGAACCACCATTCTGCAAACGAGGGGGTCCGCCGTGAAGCCGACGTTGCCCATGAACCCCACGGGCTGGTTCCAGGTCGCCTGGTCCGCCGAGGTGCCGGTCGGCCAGGTCCACCGGCTGAAGGCGTTCGGCAGGGACCTGGTCGCCTGGCGCGGTGCGTCCGGTCAGGTCACCGTGATGGACGCCTACTGCCAGCACCTCGGCGCCCACCTCGGCTACGGCGGCACCGTCGTCGAGGACACGATCCAGTGCCCCTTCCACGGCTGGCAGTGGAACCAGGCGGGGCGCAACGTGTGCATCCCGTACGAGGACCGCCCCAACATGGGCAAGAAGATCAGGACCTACCCGGCCACCGAGCTCAACGAGTCGATCTACATCTGGCACGACGTCGAGGGGCGGGCGCCGTACTTCGAGGTGCCGGACGTCTTCGGTGCGTGGGGCGACGACCGCGGTGCCGGGGACTACCACTCGGCGTACCCGGACTCGATCCTGTTCGACCCCGGCCTGGAGATGCACCCGCAGTACGTGCTGGAGAACGGCGTCGACTTCGCGCACTTCAAGTACGTGCACAAGGTCCCGATCGTCCCGCTGTTCACCCGCCAGGAGTTCGAGGAGCCGATCTCGTACGTCGACTTCACCATCGCCTTCGAGGGCTCGCCCGGCTCGATCGAGGAGGTCGACAGCGGTGTCGAGGCGATCAACTGCGGGCTCGGCCTCGCGATCACACGCAGCCACGGGATGATCGACAACCGCACCGCGACCGCGATCACGCCGGTCGACGAGTCCACCAGCGACGTGCGCTTCTCGGTCTGGATCAACCGCGAGCCGGGGATGACCGAGGAGGAGTCCCGCGCCCGCGCGACCAAGCTGGCCCGCAGCGTCATCGAGCAGCTCGAGGCCGACATCGTCATCTGGTCGCACCAGAGGTACGCCGATCCGGCGGCCCTCGCCCGCGGCGAGTACCCGGGCTTCACCGCCCTGCGCACCTGGGCCCAGCAGTTCTACCCCGACACCACCACCCCCGACAGGAGCGTCTCGTGACCCACCACCGCACCCGACCCGTCCGCGTGTTCCAGGTCGCGACCGGCAACGTCGGCTCGGAGATGATCAAGCGCCTCGGCTCCCATCCCGACCTGGAGCTCGTGGGCGTGCACTGCTACTCGGCCGACAAGATCGGCCGCGACGCCGGCGAGCTGGCCGGGATCGGACCGGTCGGCGTACGGGCCACCGGCACGATCGACGAGATCATCGCCGCGCGCCCCGACGTGCTGACCTTCCACGGCGTCTTCCCCGACGAGGACCTGTACGTCGAGGTGCTCGAGGCCGGCATCGACGTCGTCACCACCGCCGACTGGATCACCGGCTTCCACCGCGACACCCACCACCCGCACCCGTCGGGCCGCAGGGTCAGCCAGGTCATCGCGGACGCCTGCGAGCGCGGCGGCTCGACCTTCTACGGCACCGGCATGAACCCGGGCCTGAACCAGATCCTCGGTGTCGTGTGCTCCGCCGACGTCGCGGACATCGAGAACGTCACCACGATCGAGTCCGTCGACGTCTCCTGCCACCACTCCGCCGACACCTGGAAGGAGGTGGGCTACGGGCTGTCCGTCGACCACCCCGACCTTCCCGACATGCTGCACAAGTACACGGCCGTGTTCGCGGACTCGGTGTACCTGCAGGCTGACTGCTTCGGTCTCGAGCTCGACGAGGTCACCTTCTCCTACGAGCTCGGCGCGTGCACCAAGGACATCGACCTCGGGTGGTACCAGCTGCCCAAGGGCTCGCTGGGCGGCAGCTACATCAGGTACCAGGGCCTCGTCGACGGCATCCCCCGCGTGGAGACCCACCTGGAGTGGCAGATGACCCCGCACACCGACCCGAGCTGGGACATCAAGGGGTGCTACATCACCCAGATCAAGGGCGATCCGCAGATCTACAACAAGCACATGATCTTCCCGGCGCCCGGCGTCGACCTGCGCAACGCCGAGGACTTCGCCTCCATCGGCATGACGGTGACCGGGATGCCGGCGCTCAACTCGATCCTCGCCGTCGTCGATGCGGCGCCTGGGATCATCACCAGCGCCGACCTCCCCCTGCGCGCGTTCGCCGGACGCTTCAAGCTCTAGGAGATCTCCGCGGTCGCGCGCGCAGGCTGGTACGTCGCGCGGCGCTCGCCACCAGGGGACCGGACCGCGACGAGCAGGACGCCCAGCCCGAGCGCGGTCACGCCCGCGCCGGCCCACAGCGGCGAGGTGTAGCCGAGCCCCGCGGCCAGGGTGACGCCACCGACCCACGCGCCGAGCGCGTTGCCGATGTTGAAGGCGGCGATGTTGGCGCCCGAGGCGAGCGTGGGCGCGCGGTGGGCGTACTGCATGACCCGCATCTGCAGGCCGGGCACGGTGCCGAAGCCGACGGCCCCCATGAGGACCAGCATCACGACGGTCAGCACCTGGCTGCCGGCGGTGAGGGCGAACACCGCGAGCACGGCCGTCAACGCGGCGAGTGCCACCAGCAGGGTGCGGACGAGGTCGCGGTCGGCGGCGCGGCCGCCGTACAGGTTGCCGACGAAGAGGCCCACGCCGAACAGGACCAGCAGCAGGGGCACGGCGCCCGACGCGAAGCCGCTGACCTCGGTGAGGGTGAAGGCGATGTAGGTGAACCCGCCGAACATGCCGCCGTACCCGAGGACGGTGACCACGATCGAGAACCACACCTGGGGACTGGCGAAGGCCGCGACCTCGGCGCGGACGCCGGCCGACGCCTCCTCCCGGGCACCGGTGCGCGCGGGCACGAGGGCGGCGATGCCGACGAAGGCGGCGACGCCGATCACGGTGATCGCCCAGAACGTCGAGCGCCAGCCGGCGGCCTGGCCGAGCAGGGTGCCGAGCGGGACGCCGAGGACGTTCGCGAGCGTGAGCCCGCCGAACATGAAGGCGATGGCGCTGGCCTTGCGATCGGGCGCGACCAGCTGCGCGGCCACGACCGAGCCGATGCCGAAGAATGCGCCGTGGCACAGGGCGGCGACCACGCGACCGGCCATCATCGTGCCGTAGTCCGGGGCGATCGCTGAGATCAGGTTGCCGAGGACGAAGAGGACCATCAGACCCAGCAGGGCCGTCTTGCGAGGCAGTCGGGTGAGCGCGAGAGTCAGCACGACGGCGCCCACGGCGACGCTGAGGGCGTAGCCGGAGATCAGGTAGCCGGCGGTCGTGTCCGAGACGGAGAAGTCATCGGCGACCTCGGGCAGCAGGCCCATGATCACGAACTCGGTGAGGCCGATGCCGAACCCTCCGATCGCGAGGGCGAGCAGTGCGACAGGCATGGAAGTTGCTCCTGGGTCAAGGCGGTGCAGACGGGTTGCGTCTGCCATTAGTCGGCGCATGCATTAGTTGCATGCGCGTCCTATCGATAGTTGCACACGCGCGCTATCCGCGCAAACCGGGTAGGCTGGAGGAAGTTGACCGAGGAGGACCCATGGGCATCGCCGACGACGCCGTCGAGATCAGGGCGCAGGGCTGGCGCACACTCGCGGCCGTCCACGGCCTCATCGAGGCCGCCATGGAGAAGGCGCTGCAGAGCACGCACCAGCTCTCGGTCGTCGAGTACACGGTGCTTGACGCGCTCAGCCGGCAGGACGGCTGGCACATGCGGATGCAGCAGCTGGCCCGCGCGGCCGCCCTCTCCGCCTCCGCGACCACCCGCCTGGTGACCCGCCTGGAGAACCGTGGCCTGCTCACCCGGATCCTCTGCGCCGACGACCGGCGCGGCATCTACACCGAGCTCACGCCCGCAGGCCGCGCGCTGTTGAAGAAGGCCCGCCCTCTCCATGACGAGGTGCTCCGCACGACCCTGGAGGATGCGGCGGAGGTTCCCGAGCTC
Source organism: Nocardioides sp. (assembly GCA_035248385.1). Taxonomy (GTDB): domain Bacteria; phylum Actinomycetota; class Actinomycetes; order Propionibacteriales; family Nocardioidaceae; genus Nocardioides. The sequence continues at coordinate 7,837 of DATFHM010000292.1, forward strand.
GCGCCACTCGTCCGCGCGCTCGCATCACCTCGTGCGGGGTCGTCGAAGGCACGCCGCACCGCTTCCTGACCAGTGTCGGAGACGCGCGACCCCTCGGCTCCCCCGACGACGAGGAAGGGCCCCTGACCTGCGTCTCCGCAGGTCAGGGGCCCTTCTCAAGGAACCGTGGCAGGTGAAGGATTCGAACCTTCGAAGCTTTCGCGACGGATTTACAGTCCGCTCCCATTGGCCGCTCGGGCAACCTGCCTCGGGTGCTGCCCGGGCCTCCGTTTGGCGGCCGGACAACGAGGCGAAAGAATAGCGCAGCACCGACCGCCCCCGAAAATGGAGGACCCATGGCCGACTCGTCGTTCGACATCGTCAGCAAGCTCGACCGCCAGGAGGTCGACAACGCGCTCGGCCAGACGGCGCGCGAGATCTCGACCCGGTTCGACTTCAAGGGCACCGGCGCGACGATCGAGTGGAAGGGCGACGAGGCCATCGAGATCACCGCGTCGGCCGACGACCGCGCCAGCGCCGTGCTGAGCGTCTTCCAGGACAAGCTGATCAAGCGCAACCAGTCGCTGAAGATCCTCGACGCGTCCGAGCCGCGCCAGTCCGGCCAGCAGTCCAAGATCGCCATCGCGCTCAAGGAGGGCATCTCCTCCGAGGACGCCAAGAAGATCTCGAAGCTCATCCGCGACGAGGGCCCCAAGGGCGTCAAGGCCCAGATCCAGGGCGACGAGCTCCGGATCTCCTCCAAGAAGCGTGACGACCTGCAGGCCGTGCAGGCGTTGGTGAAGGCGCAGGACTACGACTTCGCGGTGCAGTTCACCAACTACCGCTGACCTCAGGCGGCGTGGGGGTGGTGGTGCTGCGCCACCGGGGTGGCCTCGCCGTCACCCGTGTGCCCGACCAGGGTCGGACGCGGCGGCGGGGTCGCGCTGGACGCGCGTACCAGGACCATCACGAAGGTCACGAAGATCGACAGGATCGCCACGACCATTCCGATGAAGAGCAGCGTCCATGTCATCGGACTCCACTGTGCTGCGAGTGCGAACATCTCTTCCTCCTGACCACGGTGGGACGTCTCCATCGTGCGCCTGCGGAGAGCATTGATCCAGAGGTCCTAGGTCCCGATCGCAGCGGTCCTCCGGCGGTGGTCCGAGGGTGTCGGTGGCGGGTGCTTGGCTGAAGGCTCCCACCCCGACCGAGAGGACCTTCTCCGATGGCAAGCAGGCTCAACCCGTACATCAGCTTCCGCGACGACGCGAAGCCCGCGATGGAGTTCTACCACCGGATCTTCGGTGGCGAGCTCAACGTCTCCACCTTCGGTGACATGGGCATGACCGACGGCGCGGACCTGGTCATGCACGCGATGCTGGAGACCCCCGCCGGCTTCACCCTGATGGCCGCCGACACCCCGCCGCACATGGAGTTCTCGGCCGGCAGCCAGATCACGGTGTCGGTCAGCGGTGACGACGACGCCGAGCTGCGTGGCTACTGGGACGGCCTCGGCGAGGGCGGCAAGGTCACGATGCCGCTGGAGAAGCAGGTCTGGGGCGACGTGTTCGGCATGGTCACCGACAAGTTCGGCATCGCCTGGATGGTCAACATCGCGGGCGACCAGCAGGGCTGATCACCGAAGGTGGGCGGGGGTCGCCGGGGTCAGACGACGCCGGCGACGCCCAGCCCGGTGTAGATCGCAAGGCCGAGCATCACCACGGCCGCGACGCGGCAGATCCACTGCATCGGCAGCACCCGCAGCAGCGTGGCCCCGCCGAGCATGGCGAGCAGGCCGACCGCCCAGAGGGCGAGGGTCGCACCGATCGCGACCGACCACGGGTCGTCGTACTTGGCGGCGAGGTTCGCGGTCATGATCTGGGTGAGGTCGCCCCACTCGGCGACGAAGATCGTGACGAAGCCGAGCGAGGCGACCTTGGCGAACCCCGCCGTCGCGGGTACGTCGGCGATCTCGGCCTCGTCCGCGGCCATCTCCGCCTCGCGGTCCTCCTCGTCCTCCTCCTCGCCCTCGCGCCAGATCAGGATCGCGCCGACCAGGAACAGGACCGTCACGACGACCTCGACCGCGTCGTGCGGGAGCAGCTGGAGCAACGATCCGGCCGCCACGGCGATGACCACGTGCACCAGGAACGCGGCGGCGACACCGGTGAAGACCCAGCGCCACGGGAAGCGGGTGCTGAGCACCAGGCTCGCGATCGCGGACTTGTCGGGCAGCTCGCCCACGAAGATCAGACCGAAGACGACTGCGATGACACCGATATCAAGCATGGTGCTGCCATGATGCCGTACGTGGCCGAACGTGTGTCCTTCGCGAGCTCCACCGGACCCCTCCTGGCAGGCCGCATCGACGTGCCCACCGGGCCGATCCGCGGGTGGGGTCTCTACGCGCACGGCTTCACCCTCGGCAAGGACTGCCCGGCCGCCTCGCGGATCTGCAAGCAGCTGGCCGCCGACGGCATCGCGATGCTGCGCTTCGACAACCTCGGGCTGGGCGACTCCGAGGGCGACTGGGGCGACGGCTCGTTCACCGTGAAGGTGGCCGACACCCGCCGCGCGCTGGCCTTCCTCGGCGAGCGGGGCACCCCCGCCGACCTGATCGTCGGGCACTCGTGGGGAGGTGCCGCGGCGATCGTCGCGGCCAGCGAGGAGCCCACCGTGCGCGCCGTCGTGACGGTCGGCGCTCCGAGCGATCCACGCACCGTCGAGCACCAGTACGACGCCGTGGTCGACCGCGCCGTCAGCGACGGCCACGCGCAGTGGCTGGTCGGCGGCAAGGCGCTCACCCTCAAGCGTGCCTTCGTCGAGGACGTCCGGCACGCCAACCTGCTCGACGTCGTGCCGAAGCTGCGGCGGCCGCTGCTGGTGATGCACTCCCCCACCGACGACACCGTCGACATCAACAACGCGGCCGACATCTTCAACGCCGCCCGCCACCCCCGCAGCTTCGTCTCGCTCGAGGGCACCGACCACCTGCTCACCGCGCCCGGCCAGGCCGCCCGCGCGGCCCGCATCATCGGCGCCTGGGCCGAGCCCTACCTGACCGGAGCGACCACGTGAACCCGAGCGCCCGCATCGAGATCGACGCTCCGCTGGCGCTCGTGTGGGACGTCATGACCGCCACCGAGGACTACCCCGCGTGGAACCCGTTCGTCATCCGCGCCGAGACCGCGCAGCCGCCGGCGGTCGGCAACCCGATCCGGCTCCGGGTGCGGTGGGCCAACGGCGGCGAGACGACCTCGCCCGAGCGGATCACCGCGCTCGAGCCGCCAGTGGTCGCGGCCGACGGATCGGCGTACGCGCTGATGTCGTACGTCTACGAGGGCCTGCCCAGCCGGCTCGGCCTGGTCCGCGGCGTCCGCCACCAGCGGCTGAGCCAGGCGCCGGGCGGCCCGACCGTCTACGACACCGTCGAGGAGTTCCGCGGCCCGCTCGTGCGGCTGGCCGGGCCGGGCCGGGTCGCCGACGGCTTCCGCCGGCACGCCGAGGCGCTGAAGGCTACAGCCGAGAGCCGGGCGGGCTGAGCTCGTCGGAGTGCCAGGCCGCCCACAGCGCGAAGCCGAAGACGGCCGCGCCGCAGCAGATGTCGGCGACGACGTGGGTCTGTCGCCACCAGACCATGTGGATCGCGCCCGGGACCGCGTAGTGCGCGATGCCGATCAGCCCGGACACGGAGTACGCCGTCAGGGCGATCGCGGCGAGGGTGATCCGGCGGCGGAACCACAGGACGAGCCCGAGCACGCCGAGGGCGGTGAACACGAACCAGCTGCCGCCGACCACGCCGGCCGACGGCACCGGGAGCCGGCTGCCCGGTGACGGGGTCGGGTAGTCGGCGTAGTTCACGTAGTTGTCGAGGTAGTGCACGACCGACACCACGAACGCGACAGCGAGCAGCACGCAGATCACCCGGGTGGCGCGCAGGTAGCTCACCTGCCCCACGTTAGTTGCCGGCCCGGCAGGCACCGGGCAACGCGGCGGCGAGCATATCTGATAACGAGTGTTCTCACTTTTTGGACGACCCGGTGCGTACGCCGCCGGCCCGGTCTAGCGTCGCCCCATGCTCCCCTCTGCACCGGTCAGCCGGCGCGGCGTCCTGGCCGGCTCGGCCGCGGTCACCGGCGCCGGCGCCCTCGCCACCACCGTCGCGACGCCGGCCCTCGCGTCCACCCCGGGCCGCCGGGTCGCCGTCCTCGGCGGCGGCATGGCGGGCCTCACCGCCGCCCACGAGCTCGCCGAGCGGGGCTTCAAGGTCACCGTCTACGAGCCCACCGCCTGGGGCGGCAAGGCCCGCAGCATCCCCGACCCCGGCACGGCCACCGGCACCCGCCGCGACCTGCCGGGCGAGCACGGGTTCCGCTTCTTCCCGGGCTTCTACCACCACGTGCCGGACACGATGCGGCGCATCCCGTTCGGCAAGGGGACCGTCTTCGACCACCTGGTGCCGGCGATGGGCGCCAAGTTCCTGCGGGCCGGCGACCACGCGGACGGGTTCCTCTTCGGCATCGGCCCCGACCCGACCCAGCTGCTCAGCATCGACTACCTGCGCCGATTCCTGACCGACAGCCTCGCCGGCTCCGGGGTCCCGCCCCAGGAGCTCTCCTACTTCATCGAGCGCCTCCTCGTCTTCGTCACCAGTTGCGACGAGCGCCGACTCGGCGAGTGGGAGAAGGTCAGCTGGTGGAACTTCATCAAGGCCGGCCAGCACTCCACCGAGTACCAGCGCGTGCTCGCCGCGGGCCTCACCCGCAACCTCGTCGCGGCGAAGGAGAAGATCGCGAGCGCCCGCACCATCGGCAACATGGGCGAGGCCTTCGTCTACTCGATCATGGGCCGCGGCAGCAACGGCGCCCCGGACCGGGTCCTCGACCTCCCCACCAACGAGGCGTGGATCAATCCCTGGATGAAGCAGCTCCGCGCGCTCGGGATCACGTTCGTGCCCGGCCAGAAGCTGCTCCGGTACGAGGTGGCCGGCGGCCGGGTCACCGGCGCCGTGCTGACCGACCGCGCCGGGCGTCGTACGACGGTCCACGCCGACTGGTACGTCAGCGCGATGCCGGTGGAGCGCGTCGTACCGACCCTCACGGCGCCGGTCCTGGCGCTCGACCCGCGGCTCGGCCGGCTGAAGCGGCTGTTCACCGACTGGATGGTCGGCATCCAGTACTTCCTCTACGACTCCCCGAACATCACCCAGGGCCACATCAGCTTCATGGACGCGCCGTGGGCGCTGACCGCGCTGACCCAAGGCCAGTTCTGGACCGCCCGCAACCTGCCGCGCGACTACGGCGACGGCAAGGTCAAGGACATCCTGTCCGTCGACATCTCCGACTGGGACTCCCCCGGCCTGCTGTTCAAGAAGCCGGCCAAGGAGTGCACCCGGGCCGAGGTCGCGCGCGAGGTGCTGCACCAGATCCGGATGCACCACACGGCCGGCGACCAGCTGCCCGCCGGCATCGTGCACTCGTGGTTCATGGACCCGGCGATCAAGTGGCACCCGGCCCGCCACCGCAACACCAACGACACCCCGCTGCTGGTCAACACGGTCGACTCGTGGAAGGACCGGCCCACCGCGCACACGGCGATCCCGAACCTCTTCCTCAGCGGTGACTTCGTGCGCACCAACATCGACCTGGCGACGATGGAGGGCGCGAACGAGTCGGCGCGCGACGCCGTCAACGCGATCCTGGCGGCGTCGGGCTCGAGCGCGGTGCCCGCAGCCAAGTACGAGCTCTACAAGCCGCCGGAGTTCGAGGCGCTCAAGGCCGTCGACAAGGTGCTCTTCCAGGCCGGCCAGAAGAACGCGCTCGACCTGGGTTGACCTACTTCTGGAGGCTCTCGAGCAGGGCGAGGATCTCCGGGATCCGGTCGATCAGCGCCATCTTCTCCTCGAGCTGCGCGAGCAGGTCCTTGACCTCGGACAGCGTCGCGTCGACGTCGACCATGCGCTGGTCGACGCTCGCCAGCGTCCCCTCGACGGTCGTCAGCGTGCCCTCGACCGTGGTCAGCGTGCCGCCGACGGTGCCCAACGTGTCGTTGGCGCTCGCCAGCGTCTTGTCGGCCCGCTTCAGCAGGTCGGCCACCGGGTTGAGTCCCATCGCATCCCCCTCGTAGGTCTGGAGGGGAAGCGTCGCACAACGGGCCGCCCTCCCGAGGGAGGACGGCCCGTTGCAGCGGTACGACGTCAGACGACGGCGGCCATCGCGGGGATGGTGACCGCGCCGACGGCGGCCGTCAGCCACACCTTGGTGCCGAGCTCCAGGTCCAGCGCGTGCGCGTGCGCCCGGGTGAGCACGACGGCCACGGGCTCGCCGCCGCCCTCGGGCTCGACCTCGAGGCGGACCTCGAAGCCGACGCGGAGCAGCCGGGTGACGGTGCCGGCCTGGGAACCGGCGGCGCCGGGCTGGACCGCCACGTCGATGTCGTGCGGTCGCAGCTTGAGCTGGCCGAGCCGGGTCACGTCGCCGAGGAAGCTCATCACGAAGTCGTTCGCGGGCTCGTCGTACAGCTGGTCGGGGCTGCCGACCTGCTCGATCCGGCCCTGGTTGACCACGACGATCTCGTCGGCGACCTCCATGGCCTCCTCCTGGTCGTGCGTGACGAACACCGTCGTCACGTGGACCTCGTCGTGCAACCGGCGCAGCCAGTCACGTAGCTCCTTGCGGACCTTGGCGTCCAGGGCACCGAACGGCTCGTCGAGCAGCAGCACGCTGGGCTCGACCGCGAGGGCGCGGGCGAGCGCCATGCGCTGCCGCTGTCCGCCCGAGAGCTGCGACGGCAGCCGGTGCGCGAACTGGGAGAGGTGGACGAGCTCGAGCAGCTCGTCGACGCGGCGGGCGACGTCGGCCTTGGGCCGCTTGCGGATCTCCATGCCGAAGGCGACGTTCTTGGCGACGGTCATGTGCTTGAAGACCGCGTAGTGCTGGAACACGAAGCCCACGTTGCGCTTCTGCGGCGGCAGCTTGGTGGCGTCTACACCCTCGATCTCGACCGAGCCGCTGGTGGCGGTGTCGAGGCCGGCGATGATCCGCAGCAGCGTGGACTTGCCGCCACCGGAGGGACCCAGCAGCGCGGTCAGCTGGCCGGTGGGCAGCGACAGGCTGACGTCGTCGAGCGCCACGAAGGGCTCGCGACCGGACTGGGCGGGGTAGACCTTGGTCAGGTTCTTGACCTCGATGCTCATGTCAGTGTCCTTCCTTGGGACGGAGCAGTGAGACGACGACGATGCAGACCACGCTGATGAAGGCCAGCACGAAGGAGATCGCGTACGCCGAGTCCTGCTGGAACGCGTGGTACTGCGACTCGACGAGCAGGGTGGCCGTCTGGGTCTGGTTGATGACGTTGCCGGACACGACCTTGACCGCGCCGAACTCGCCGAGGCAGCGCGCCAGGCTCAGCACGACGCCGTACACGACGGCCCACTTGATGCTCGGCAGCGTGATCCGCCAGAACGTCTGCCGGAAGCTCGCGCCCAGGCTGCGCGCGGCCTGCTCCTGGTCGTCACCGATCTCGGTGAGCACCGGGACGACCTCGCGCACGACCAGCGGCAGCGCCACGAAGGCGGTCGCCATGATCATGCCGGTGCCGCTGAAGATGATGTGCACGCCCCAGCTCTCGAGCGTCGGGCCGAACCAGCCGTTGCGCGGGCCGTAGACCAGCAGCAGCGAGAGGCCGACGACGATCGGCGAGACCGCCATCGGCAGGTCGATGAGCGCCGACAGCGCCCGCTTGCCGGGGAACTCGTAGCGCACGAGCAGCAGCGAGATCGTCACGCCGAAGACGAGGTTGATCAGCACCGCCTGGATGGCGATCTGGACGCTGAGCAGCAGCGCGTGCTGCACGTCGGACCGGCCGAACAGGTCGAGGACCGGGCCGACGCCACCGGCGAACGCCTGCCGCACGAGCGAGGCCGTGGGCCACGCGACCAGCAGGCCGACGTACCCCAGGACGAGGATGCGGAGTGCCCACTTCACGGGCCGGCCGAGCTCAACCACGACGGGCCGCCCTTCGGGAGAGGATGTCGAGCAGCACGATGACGACGAGCGAGACGAACAGCATCAGGCTGGCCACGGAGGCCGCGGCGGCGGTGCTGCCGTTCTCGATGTAGGTCAGCACGCGCACCGAGACGACCTCGCTGTTGAACGGCTTGTTGCTGCTGAGCAGCACCAGCGAGCCGTACTCGGCGATCGCGCGGGCGAAGGACAGCGCCGCGCCCGCGGTGATGGCGGGCAGCAGGCTGGGCAGCACGATCCGGCGCAGGATCGTCCAACGGCCCGCGCCCAGGGAGGCCGCGGCCTCCTCGACGTCGGTGTCCAGCTCGCCCAGGACGGGCTGCACGGTCCGCACCACGAACGGCAGGGTCACGAACGCAAGCGCGAGCGGGACCGCCATCTTGGTGTACGCCCAGTGCACGCCGATCGGGCTGGTCGGGCCGTAGAGGCCGAGCAGCACCAGACCGGCGACGATCGTGGGGAGCGCGAACGGGATGTCGATGACGATGTCCAGGAGGCGCTTGCCGAAGAACTGGTCGCGGACCAGCACCCAGGCGATGAGGGTGCCCATCACCACGTTGATCACGGTGACGACGGCGGCCTGCTCAACGGTCAGGCGCACGGCCGCGAACGTCTCCGCGTTCGTGATCGTGCGCCAGTAGCTGTCCCAGCCACCACCGGCCGCCGTGGCCACGATCGCCGCGAGCGGGATCAGGACCAGGAGGCTGAACCAGGTGACCGAGATGCCCAGGGCCAGCGACGAGGCCGGCGTGAGCGTGGTCCTGCTCGCCCGGCGCACACGCGCCGGGCGAGCAGGGGTCTCGACGAGAGTCGATGTCATCAGCTGTCCTGGGCGTCCGAACCCGAGTCGGCGATCAGCTGGCTGATGATGCCCACCGGGTTGCCGTCCGAGCCGTCGTTGAAGAACTTCGAGTTGGCCGTGCTCCAGCCGCCGAGGTTCTTGTCGACCGTGTAGAGCGTCTTCGGGTCCGGGAACGGGTTGCTCGGGTCGTTGGCACCCTTGACCTGCGGAAGCGTCACGCCGGAGACACCGGGCACCGGCCGGAAGCCGTACCCCGCGTAGATCTCCTGGCCCTGCGGGCTGAGCATGAAGCTGAGGAAGTCCTTGGCCGGCTGCGACGCCGTGGTGGTGACGGCCGCCGGGTTCTGGATGAGCAGGGTGTCGTTCGGGATGACGTAGTCGATGTCCTCGCCGGCCTGCTTGGCCTGGATCGCCTCGTCCTCGTACGCGAGCAGGACGTCCTGGTTGCCCTCGACGAACGCCGAGGTGGCCTCGCGGCCGCTGGCGGGCAGGACGGGGGTGTTCTTCAGCAGCTTGCCGACGAACTCCTTGGCCTGGGCGGCGCTGCCGCCGGCACCGACGACGTGCTCCCACGCGGCGAGCAGGTTCCACTTCGCGGCGCCGGACGAGCCCGGGTTCGGGGTGACGACGGAGACGCCGGGCTTGACCAGGTCGTCCCACGAGGTGATGTGCTTCGGGTTGCCCTTGCGGACGACGAAGACGACGAGCGAGTCGGTGGCGATGCCCTTGGTCGCGCCGGTGTTCCAGTCCTTCGAGACCAGGTTGGCGTCGACGAGACGCTTCATGTCGGGCTCGAGGGAGAAGTGGACGACGTCGGCCTTGGCGCCACCGGCGACGCTGCGCGACTGGTCGCCCGAGGGGCCGTACGACGGGGCGAACTGCACGCCCTTGCCGGCGTCGGTGCCCTGGAAGGCCTTGAACTCGGCGTCGTTGGCCTGCTGGAGGACCGAGAAGCCGACGACGGAAACAGTGTTGGCCGTGTCGCCGCTCGAGGTCGAGGTGCATGCCGAGGCGACGAGTCCGGTGACGGCGAGCAGGGCGACGCCGGCGGCGGTCTTGGCGGAACGGGTCTTCTTCATGGTTCTCGTGCTTTCTGTGCGGTCGAACGGCGGTGGTCGGTTTGACCGATCGGGTGAACGGCCCCGCCTATCAATCTCAGGTAGATTACTAGTCTTAAGTAGAACACCACGTCAACTCGAGAGCCGTTCGCGTGTCGGATGGCGAACCCCCGGGCAGGCGTCGTACGCCGGGAAGCGGGGCGAACAGGTGAGGGACGTCACCCGCGCGGGACTCTCACCCATCGGAAGCGGCGAGGACTCCGCGCACGGCCGTCTATCGTGGTAGATGCGTGGTGGACGGACGCCGCACTCGGGCATGCAGCGCCGACCGCGCCCGGGCGCTGGACATGTGTCCAGTGCCGCATCCGGAGGACCTTCCGGAAAAAGTGAAACAGGTTCTAGTATTGGTCCCCTGTCCGCGTGCAAGGACGCGCCACAGGGAGTCCCAGCGAAGAGAGCGAACGACGTGAGTCAGACCAAGCAGGTCAAGCAGTTGGATCGGGTGATCATCCGGTTCGCCGGCGACTCCGGTGACGGCATGCAGCTGACCGGTGACCGGTTCACCCAGGAGTCGGCCGTGTTCGGCAACGACCTGGTGACGCTGCCGAACTTCCCGGCCGAGATCCGGGCCCCTCAGGGCACGATCCCGGGCGTCTCGTCGTTCCAGATCCACTTCGCCGACCACGACATCCTCACCGCGGGCGACCGCCCCGACGTGCTCGTCGCGATGAACCCGGCCGCGCTCAAGGCCAACATCGGCGACCTGCCCAAGGGCGCCACGATCATCGTGGACACCGCCGACTTCACCAAGCGCAACCTCGACAAGGCCGGCTACGACTCCAACCCCCTGGACAAGATCGGCGAGGTCGACGACCCGCTGGCCGGGTTCCAGGTCCAGCCCGTCGACCTGACCGGCATCACCGTGGAGGCCGTCAAGGAGTTCGGCCTGTCCCGCAAGGACGCCTCGCGCGCGAAGAACATGTTCGCGCTCGGGCTGCTGTCCTGGATGTACGGCCGCCCCACCGAGGGCACCATCGCGTTCCTGGAGAAGAAGTTCGCCAAGGCCCCCGACATCGCCGCGGCCAACGTGGCGGCGTTCAAGGCCGGCTGGAACTACGGCGAGACCACCGAGACCTTCGTGGTCCAGTACGAGATCAAGCCCGCGGTCCTCCCGCACGGCCGCTACCGCAACATCACCGGCAACCTGGCGCTGTCCTACGGCCTGGTCGCCGCCGGCGTACGGTCCGGGCTCCCGGTGTTCCTGGGCTCCTACCCGATCACCCCGGCCTCCGACATCCTCCACGAGCTGAGCAAGCACAAGAGCTTCGGCGTGACCACGCTGCAGGCCGAGGACGAGATCGCCGGCATCGGTGCCGCGATCGGCGCCTCCTTCGGCGGCGCGCTGGCCGTCACCACCACCTCCGGTCCGGGCATCGCGTTGAAGTCCGAGGCCATCGGCCTCGCGGTGATGACCGAGCTGCCGCTGGTCGTGGTCAACGTGCAGCGCGGCGGCCCCTCGACGGGTCTGCCGACCAAGACCGAGCAGGCCGACCTGCTGCAGGCCATGTACGGCCGCAACGGCGAGGCGCCGGTCCCGATCGTCGCGCCGCAGTCGCCCGGTGACTGCTACGCCGCCGCGGTCGAGGCCGCCCGGATCGCGGTCACCTACCGCACCCCGGTCTTCCTGCTCTCCGACGGCTACCTGGCCAACGGCTCCGAGCCGTGGAAGATCCCGGACCTCGACGAGCTGCCCGAGATCCACCCCGACTTCGCCACCGGCCCGAACCACAAGGCCGCGGACGGCACCGAGGTGTTCTGGCCCTACAAGCGCGACCCCGAGACCCTGGCCCGTCCGTGGGCCGTCCCGGGCACCGCCGGCCTCGAGCACCGCATCGGTGGCCTGGAGAAGGGCGACGGGCACGGCAACATCTCCTACGACCCGGCCAACCACGACCTCATGGTCCGCACCCGCCAGGCCAAGATCGACGCCATCGCGAAGTCCCTGCCGCCGCTGGTCGTCGACGACCCGTCGGGTGAGGCCAAGGTGCTGGTGATCGGCTGGGGCTCGACGTACGGACCGATCGGCGCAGCCTGCCGTCGCGTCCGCCGGGCCGGGTACGACGTCGCGCAGGTCCACCTGCGTCACCTCAACCCGTTCCCGCGCGACCTGGGCGAGATCCTGCGCGGCTACGACAAGATCCTGGTCCCCGAGATGAACCTCGGCCAGCTCTCCAAGATGCTGCGCGCGGAGTACCTCGTGGACGCCCAGGGCTACAACCACGTCTACGGACTCCCCCTGAAGGCCGCCGAGCTCGCCGAGGCCATCGGCCTGCTCGTCGGCGAGGCCGAGGGCCGCGAGGTCAACCTCGGCGAGCACGGGCTCAACCTTCCCGCCGACCACGAAGAGGCACCCCTCCGATGAGCATCGATCTCGGCACCCCGTCCCTGCGCTCCGGCACCGAGCTGGTCCCGACCCTCGCCGAGGGCGAGACCCAGACCGGCAAGGACTTCTCCTCCGACCAGGAGGTCCGCTGGTGCCCCGGCTGCGGCGACTACGCCGTCCTCAAGGCCGTCCAGTCCTTCCTGCCCGACCTCGGCCTGCGCCGCGAGAACATGGTCTTCGTCTCCGGCATCGGCTGCTCCTCGCGGTTCCCGTACTACCTCGACACCTTCGGCATGCACTCCATCCACGGACGTGCCCCGTCGATCGCGACCGGTCTCGCGACCGCGCGCGAGGACCTGTCGGTGTGGGTCGTCACCGGTGACGGCGACGCGCTGTCGATCGGCGGCAACCACCTGATCCACGCGCTGCGCCGCAACGTGAACATGACGATCCTGCTGTTCAACAACCGGATCTACGGCCTCACCAAGGGTCAGTACTCCCCCACCTCCGAGGTCGGCAAGGTCACCAAGTCCACCCCGATGGGCTCGCTGGACCACCCGTTCAACCCGGTCTCGCTCGCGCTCGGCGCCGAGGCGTCCTTCGTGGCCCGCACCATCGACTCCGACCGCAAGCACCTCACCGGTGTCCTCGCGGCGGCAGCGGCCCACCGCGGCACCTCGCTGGTCGAGATCTACCAGAACTGCCCGATCTTCAACGACGGCGCGTTCGACGCGATCAAGGACCGCGACACCGCCCAGCACGCCGTCATCCCGCTCGAGCACGGCAAGCCGATCACCTTCGGCGTCCGTGACGAGGAGACGGGTCTCGGCGACAAGGCCGTCGTCCGCTCCGCGGGCGGCGTGGAGGTCGTCGACACCGCATCGGTCCCCGCCGACGCGATCGTCGTGCACGACATCTACCAGCAGGACCCGTCGGTCGCGTTCGCGATCTCCCGCCTCACGGCCGCCGACTACCTCAACCGCTCGCCCATCGGCATCTTCCGCCAGGTCGAGCGTCCGACGTACGACGACCTCGCCCGGGGCCAGGTCGCCGAGTCCGAGGCCGCCGTCGAGGGCTCCCGCGAGGAGCGGCTCACCGCCCTCATCAACAGTGGGGACACCTGGACCGTCTGAGCTCCTGACCGAAGGGGCCCCGCCGAGCGATCGGCGGGGCCCCTTCGTCGTCGAAACTGATTCGTTGCCGGACGCAAGCAACGACTAGCCTCGGGGCGTGGAGCAACGTCGCGGTCTGGTGTTCGCTTCGACGGCGTACGTGCTCTGGGGCGTCTTCCCGCTGTACTTCCCGCTGCTCGCGCCGAGCGGGCCGTTCGAGATCCTCGCGCACCGGATGGTGTGGACCTGCCTGATCATGGCCGCGGTGGTCCTGGCCGCGCGCAAGCAGGCCGCGCTGCGGGCGATCCTCGCCGACCGCCGGACGACCCTGCTGCTCGTCGCGGCGGCCGCGGCCGTCACCACCAACTGGGGCACCTACATCTACGGCGTCAACAACGACCGGGTCGTGGAGACCTCGCTCGGCTACTTCATCAACCCGCTCGTCACCGTGCTGCTCGGCGTGCTGGTGCTGCACGAGCGGCTGCGTCGGCTGCAGTGGGTCGCGCTCGGCATCGGCTTCGCGGCGGTCGCGGTGCTGACGGTCGGCTACGGCCACCCGCCGTACCTCGCGCTGATCCTGGCCTTCTCCTTCGGCTCCTACGGGCTCGCGAAGAAGCAGGCCGGCGTGGGCGCGGTCGAGAGCCTGGCGTTCGAGACGGCGGTGATCGCCCCGTTCGCCCTGGTCTTCCTGGTCGTGCTGGGCCGCTCCGGGCACGGCCACTTCGTCGGCCACGGCGTCGGGCACGTGCTGCTGCTGATGTCCTCCGGCCTGGTGACGGCGGTGCCGCTGCTCTTCTTCGGCGCCGCCGCGACGCGGGTGCCGCTCACCATGCTCGGCGTGCTGCAGTACCTCGCGCCGATCCTGCAGTTCGCCCTGGGCATCACCGTGCTCGGCGAGTACATGCCGCCCGAGCGCTGGATCGGCTTCGGGCTGGTCTGGGTCGCCCTGGTCGTCTTCACCGCCGACGCGATCCGGTCGCGGCGGCTCCAGCTGCTCGAGATCGAGCTGGAGGCATCCGCGGCCTGACCAGCCGGAGTGCCCGGCCGGCGACGTCAGGCGGAGCGGACCGCCACCACGTCGGCGAAGTCCTCGAGCGCCTGGCGGACCGAGCCGGCGGGGAGGACGTCGAGGAGGCGCTTGGCCTCCTGGGCGCGGGCGACGACATAGGCACGGGCCTCGTCCATCGCCGGGTGCTTGCGCAGCAGGCCGAGTGCCTCGGCGTGCAGGATGTCGTCGGTGAGGTCGCCGGCGAGCAGCTCGAGCAGGCGCGCGTCGGCCGGGTCGGTGGACGCCTTGGCCATCAGGACCGGCAGCGTCGGCACGCCCTCACGCAGGTCGGTGCCGGGCGTCTTGCCGGACTCCTCGGTCTCCGAGGCGATGTCGAGGATGTCGTCGCTGAGCTGGAAGGCGGTGCCGACGAGCTCGCCGTACTGGGTGAGCGCGGCGGTCACCTCGGGCGTCGCACCGCCGAACAGCGCGCCGTAGTGGGCCGAGGTGGCGATGAGCGAGCCGGTCTTGCCGGCGACGACCTCGAGGTAGTGCGCGAGCGGGTCGCCCTCGGGCTCGACGCCCTCGAGGATCTGCCCCTCGACCAGCCGGGTGAAGGTCTCGGCCTGGATGCGGACGGCCTCCGGACCGAGCTGCGAGGTGAGCTCGGAGGACTTCGCGAACAACCAGTCGCCGGTGAGGATCGCGACCAGGTTGTCGTAGCGGGCGTTGGCGGAGTCCTCGCCGCGGCGTACGGCGGCCTCGTCCATGACGTCGTCGTGGTACAGCGATCCGACGTGGGTGATCTCCACGACGCAGGCGGCCGTGAGGACCTCGTCGGCGCCCGGGTTCGTGCCCGCCTCGGCGGCCAGCAGGACCAGCAGCGGACGGAACCGCTTGCCGCCGGCGGCCAGCAGGTGACGCGCGGCCGCGGTGACGTACGGCGACCGGCTGGAGGCGTGCTCGTAGAGAGCCTTCTCGACGACCTCGAGGCGCGCCTGCAGCCGTTCGGCCAGCGCGGTGTCGTCGATCGGGAGGGCCAGGGAGGAGCTCACCTGATGAAGTCTCCCGCACCGGTCAGGAGATCGAGAAACGGCCCCGGTACGACGCCCAGCACGAGGGTCGCCGCGAGGCACACCACGACGGTCGCCGAGGTCATCACCGACGGCACGGTGACGGTGCCATCCTCACCCGGGTCGGCCTCGCTGAAGAACATCAGCCGGATGTAGCGGATGTAGAAGAACACCGCCACGATGCTCGACGCGATCGCCACGATCACGACGGGCCACGCGCCCGCGGACATGGCCGAGGTGAAGACCGCCCACTTGCCCAGGAAGCCGGCGGTGAGCGGGATCCCGGCCATGGAGAGCAGGAAGAACGCGAAGGCGCCGGCCACCAGCGGCGAGCGCCTGCCGAGCCCGGCCCACTTGGTGAACGAGGTCGCCTCGCCGCCGTCGTCGCGCACCAGCGTCACCAGCGCGAAGGCACCGATCATCGAGAAGCCGTACGCCGTCAGGTAGACCAGCACGCCGTCGAGGCTGTTGTACTGCCCCTGCGCCAGCTCGCTGATGCTCTGCGCGCCGAGCACACCGGTAAGCAGGAAGCCGGTGTGCGAGATCGAGGAGTAGGCCAGCATCCGCTTCACGTCGGTCTGGGCGATCGCGACGACCGCTCCCACGAGCATGCTCGCGATCGCGATGACCCACAGCATGGGCTGCCAGCTCCACCGCTCGCCGTCGAGACCGACGTAGAGCAGCCGCATCATCGCGCCGAACGCGGCGACCTTGGTGCCGGCCGACATGAACGCGGTGACCGCGGTCGGGGCGCCCTGGTAGACGTCCGGGGTCCACGCCTGGAAGGGCACGGCGCCGACCTTGAACAGCAGGCCGACCGAGAGCAGGCCGATGCCGGCGAGCAGCAGGCCGTGGTTGTCGGCACCGCCCCGGATCGCGGCGTTGATGCCGGTGAGGGACAGCGAACCAGCGTACCCGTAGACGAGCGCGGCGCCGTACAGGAAGAAGGCCGAGGAGAAGGCGCCGAGCAGGAAGTACTTCATCGCGGCCTCCTGGCTGAGCAGGCGCCGCCGACGAGCGAGACCGCAGAGCAGGTAGAGGGGCAGCGAGAGGACCTCGAGCGCGACGAACATCGTCAGCAGGTCGCCGGACGCCGGGAACAGCAGCATCCCGCCGAGCGCGAACAGCAGCAGCGGGTAGACCTCGGTGTGCTCCAGGCCGAGCCGTGCGGCCTCACGCTCCTCGGCGGTGCCGGGCATGGCCGCGGCCTGGCCGGCGAAGCCGGAGAGGCCGCCCTCGAGCCGGGACTCCGCGAACAGGGCCGTGCCACCGATCGCGAAGACCAGGAGCAGACCCCACAGGTAGACCGTCGGGCCGTCGATGACGACCGAGCCGAGCGCACCCACGAAGCCACGGGCCTTCGCGCCGGCGTCGTCGGTGTGCTGGTCGAGGTTCGCGCCGACGACGATGGTCGCGACGAGCGCGGCCACCAGCGTCACGAGGGTCAGCGCGACTTGGGGCAGCCGGCGGCGGCCGCGCGGCAGGAACGCCTCGAGCAGGACCCCGGCGCAGGCGCCGCCGAAGACGATGAGGATCGGCAGCAGCTCGGCGTACTCGAGGTGCGGGCGGGTGAAGGGCATCAGTTGCCTCCGTCCAGGGGAGCCGCGACGGTGGGAGCCGGATCGCTCACGCCGACGTGGCTCA
>DATFHM010000293.1:0-4358 GCA_035248385.1 Nocardioides sp.
CGCGGATGTGACCGATCGAGGACTCCACGACGAAGCCGTCGCCGAGGTACCCGCCGATGGTCTTGGCCTTGGCCGGTGACTCGACGATCACCAACTTGTGTGCCACTGGGAAGCGCCTATCTGCTGTGCTGGATCTGTGCGTGGGGCGTGCCCGATCCCGAGTCGAGGGCCCTCACGGCCGATCACGGTAGCGCGTGTTGTCCAGTCCCCCGCTTCCCGCGGGCCGTTCTGTGGGCGGCTTCACCTCACCCGCAGGCCCGCCACGGTCGACTTCTGGAGCCCCAGGTAGTGCTGGTCCCCGATGGGCACGACCATGAGGAAGACGCCGTACGACTGCTTGTTCCCGGTGTCCACGACGACCACCTGGGCGGTGTCGCCCTTGGCCGTCGTCGTGGGCGTGTTCACCCGGATGTCCTGCACCAGCGAGAACGCGGGGTGGCCGTCGACGGTGACGCTCCTGGCCGACAGGTCCGTGATGTCCGTGACGCCGGTGTAGAGGAGCGGGTTGTTCGCGGCGCACGCGAGCACCGCCCGCGCCGCCTGCTCCAGGCCGGTGAACCCGCTGGAGCGCGGCAGCCCGCCGATGACGAGCGTGGACGCCCAGCCGGTCGAGACCGCCTTCTCCGAAGCCTGCGGGCCCGTGGCGAACGGGAACTGGACCGAGGCGTCGCCCAGGACCCGGTAGCCCTGTGGGTTCGGGACGGTCAGCCGACCGCCCGACAGGGTGCTGCCCCTGGGGATCGATCCGGTACCGCCGGCGAGGCCGCCGTAGCACTGGAGGGCCGTCGGGGTGACCGTGCCGAGCGGCTTGGACGGCACCAGCGGGGCCGTAGGGGACGTTCCGGGGATACCCGGGATGCCCGGGATACTCGGCTCGGTGGGGGTGGGCGTGTCGCCGGCGATCGGCGCGTTCGCGCTCGGGGCGCCGTTGTCGTCGTTGCCGAGGGTGCGGACGGCCACGAAGGCGATGATCGCGAGCAGCACCACGAACGCCACCGCGCCGCTGGCGATCGCGATGGTGCGGGCGCTGGCGGAGCCGCCCGCCGGGGCCGGGGTGGGCGCCCCGGGCATCGGGCTCCACTGCGGAGGGTCGGGGAGGGCGCCGTACGTCGGCGGGGGCTGGGGTGCCGGCTGCGCCTGGGGCTGGGGTGCGGGGGGCGGTGTCGGGACGATCGGCGGTGCGGGCGGGACGATCGGCTGCGGCGGCTGCGGGGGTGTGTGCGGGGCGGGCGGTTGCGCCGGCTGTGTCGCCTGTGCCTGACCGAACGGATCGGTGCTGGTGGTCTGGCTCCAGGCGTGTCCGTCCCAGTAGCGGTACGTGTTCGGGGCGCCCGCGGGGTCCGGGTACCAACCTGCGCTCGTCACCCCGCCAGTGTGCCAGCGGGGTCGTCAGGGAGAGCGGGTCAGGAGAGGAAGCCCTCGCGCACCAGGTCGGCGATCTCGGGCAGGTAGACCTCGTGCAGGCTGGCCGCGTCCTTGTCGAGGAGCTGGGCGACCGCGTCGAGGATCTGGCCGACCGCGAGCTCGCCGTCGCAGGCACCGACGACCGCCGCGACGACGGTGTCGGCCTGGCGGGCGCGGCGGAACCCGCGCTGCTGGCGCAGGACGATCGTCGAGGGGTCCTCGGCACCGGCCGGGCCCTGCGTCTCCTGGACGACGTCCTCCCGGAGGACCAGCCGGGACTCCGGGCCGACGGTCGCGGCGGCCACGACCTGGTCGGCCCACGCCCCGATCGCCGGCGCGATGGGCTGCTCGACCTCGTAGGGCCACTCCAGCAGCTCGACGGCCGGCAGTGGGCTGCCGCTGCGGTGCAGGTTGATCCAGCCGAAGCCGATCCCGCCGACCCCCTGGTGCTCGAGCCAGGAGAGCCAGGTGTCGTAGCGCTCGGCGTACTGCCGCCGGTCGCCGCCGGTGGCGGGGTGGTGGCCGGAGTCCTTCAGCCAGAGCTCGACGTACGACGCCGGGTCGAGCACCTCGCGCTGCACGACGAACGCGTCGCAGTCCTCGGGAAGCCAGGTGCCGATCCGCTCCTCCCACGGGCGGCCCTCGTCGATCACCCAGTTGGCCAGGATCTGGCACCAGCCGCCGTCGGTGAGGTGGTCCGGCGCCGTCCGCACGATGTGCTCGACGACGCGGTCGCCGGGCAGGCCGGAGTCGCGGTAGACGAGGCGCTCGCCCGTGGCCGGCGAGATCACGAACGGCGGGTTCGTCGCGATCAGGTCGAAGCGCTCGTCCTGAAGCCCCTCGAAGAAGCTGCTGGCCCGCACGTCGACCTTGTCGTCGACCTCGTTGAGGAAGGCGTTGAACCGCGCCATGGTGAGCGCGCGCTGGTTGACGTCGGTGGCGACCACGCGGTCGGCGTGCTCGGCCAGGTGCAACGCCTGGACACCGCAGCCGGTGCCGAGGTCGAGGGCGCTGCCGACGTCGTGGCGCAGCGTGAGCTGGGCGAGCGAGGACGAGGCCTGGCTGATGCCGAGCACGTAGTCGCCGCTGACGACGGTGGGCGTGCCGTCCAGGCCGGGCGTCAGGTCGCTGACGACCCAGAGGTCGGTGCCCTCGGCGGCGTACGGGCGGCAGTCCATGCGGGCCGCGACCTCGCTGAGGCTCTGCGCGAGGAAGCCGGCGGACGCGAGCTCGTCGACGAGGCCCGGGAGGGCACGCTCGGCGTCGGAGTGGTCGACCTCGCGCTGCAGCAGGAACAGCTTGATCAGGGTGGCGAGGGGGCTGGTGTCGCGGGCGGTACGCCGTAGCGCGGGCGTCGTCTCGTTGCGCGACAGCGCCGCGTGGGCGGCCTCCCCCAGCAGCTCGCTGACCGCGTCGTAGGTGAAGTCGGCGGCCTCGAGGGCGGGGCGCAGGCGGGCAGCGAGCTCAGGTCCCAGGGTCACGGGTCGAGGTTAGACCGGTGCACGAGACGCTCGGCGAGGAGCATGACCGCAATGATCGCGGCGATGACGGCGAGCTCCTCGGAGGTGCCGGCGGAGGTGCCGACGGGGATCGTGGCCAGCACCAGGACCGCGGCGAGTGCCCGCAGCGTGGCCGAGGCGTGGCGGAGGACCAGCCGGAAGCCCACCAGGCCCAGGAGGTACGCCGAGGCGCCCGCCGCCACCAGCACCGCGGCCTCGGTCTCGGCGGGTGCGGCGAGGTCGGGCAGGCCGACCCGGGTGCCGCCAGCGATGGCGACGACGCCCCCGAGCATCAGGACGTGGGTGAGGTCGTAGCCGACCAGGGCGCGGATCCCGCGGTGCTCCGGGGCGAAGTCGCGCAGCGCGGCCTCACCCGCGTCGTCCTCACCGTCGAAGTAGCACCACCACAGGGCGAACGCGGCGAGCAGCCCGCCGACGGTGCCCAGGACCAGGTGGATCGTGACCTGCTCGCCGAGGGCGGCGCTGGCCACGCTCAGCAGCGACTCGCCCAGCACGATGATCACCATCAGGCCGTGCCGTTCGGCGAAGTGCGCCACCGCGACCGGGAACCCCGCCACGAACCCCAGCAGCGGCGGCAGCCACTGGAGCAGCACCGCGGCGATCCAGAGCAGCCAGCGTGCCGGCCCGTCGACGTACGCCGCGGCCAGGATCAGGCCTGCCGCGGCGAGGTTCGTGCTGCCGATCCGGAGCATGGCGCCGAACGTGCCGGAGCGGCCGAGGGTGAGGAAGGCGATCGTGTGGACCACGGTCAGGCCGAGGTAGGCGAGGCCGAAGGCCACGGCGTCGCTCCCGAACGCCCCCGGGACCGCGAGCGACACGACGAAGAAGGCGAACATCCCGGCGGCGAGTGCGACGCGCTGGCGCCACACGGAGCCGCCCAGCGCGTTGGTCAGCCAGGAGAAGCCGCCGTACATCCAGTAGACGGCGAGCAGCTCGAGGGCGGCGTACAGAGGGCCGTGCCAGCGGCCCCTCTCCAGGACGGTGGACAGCTGGGTGACGACGAAGACGAAGACGAGGTCGAAGAACAGCTCGAGCGTCGAGACCCGGAGGGTCTCGTCCTCCTCGGCGGGCTCCTCGTTCAGGCGAGAGCCGCCTCGGGCGACTCGTGGATGACGAAGACCTTCGCCAGCCCGGTGATCTTGAAGATCTTGAGCAGGCGGTCGTTGTTGCAGATCAGCTCGAGGCTGCCGCCGTTGGCGCGCACCTTCTTCAGACCACCGACCAGGACACCGAGACCGGTCGAGTCCAGGAACTCGACCGCGGTCATGTCGATGACCAGCTCATAGGTGCCCGCCGCCACGAGATCGGTGATGGTGTCGCGCAGCTTGGGCGCGGTGTACACATCGATCTCGCCGCCCACGGCGACGATCGTGCGGCTCCCCACCACACGCGTCGACAGCGTCAAGTCCACGACTACTCCAGAGATTTCCCGAC
>DATFHM010000294.1:0-14831 GCA_035248385.1 Nocardioides sp.
GTTCTCCACGCACTCGTCCGGGTGGCGGAATTGGCAGACGCGCTAGCTTGAGGTGCTAGTGCCCTTATTGGGCATGGGGGTTCAAGTCCCCCCTCGGACACCAGAAGAAATACACGGAACCCCAGGCCAGGCCTGGGGTTCCGTGCTTTTGCGCCAGAGCGCGTCAGGTCGCCGCAGGGGACGCTCAGCCCCCGACGGCCAGCCGCATCACCCCGCCGTTGACGCCGGGCGCGGAGGATCCGACGGTGACGTACATGGCGCCGTCGGGGCCCTGCGCGATGCCGCCGGGCACGGCCAGCTGGCCGGCGCCGAAGCGGGACTGCGTCGACGGCGACGCGAACGGGATCCGCACCACGTCACCGGGAGGGGTCGCGTCGAGGCCGCCCGCGAACATCTCGGTCGCCCAGAAGTTGCCCTGCCGGTCGAACGTGCACGAGGTGACGGTGGTCAGGCCCGTGGCCCAGACCGTCGGCTCGGTCGGGTAGCCGGCGTTCGGGTCGACCCGCCACACCCGGGAGAGGCCGCCCGTGCCGGGCGGGACGAACAGGTTCGAGACGAAGTCGAGGGTGCCGACGTACAGGAACCCGTCGGGGCCCTGGGCGATGCAGGTCGGTGTCGCGTCACGGAACGCCCCGAAGTCCTCGTTGGGCAGGTAGGCCACCACGCGCGCCGTGCCTCCCCGCATGATCTCGCTGATCGTGTTCGCACCGGCATCCGCGACGAAGGTGCGGATCCGGTCGGTCGCCGGGTCCTTGGTGACGAGCACGCCGTACGGGTTCGAGTCGGGGAAGTCGCTGGGGAACAGGTCGACGTGGTCACCCGTCCACTGGTACATCTGGGAACCGACGTCCGCGAGGGAGGTCGGGGCCCCGGTGGCTCCGTCGAGGCGGTAGAGGTGGCCGGCCTGGGGGTCGTTCACCTGTCCGTCGGACGCGGCCAGCACACCGGGCGTCGACTCGCTGGTGATCATCTGCACCTGGCAGCCGTTGCGGCGGCCGTGGCTGTTCTTCATGCATCCGCGGCCGAACGCGCTGATCCCTTCCGGGCCGAGCACGTCGGGCGGCGCGGACGGGTCCTCGGTCGCGTACACGGAGCTGAAGCTCGTGCTCCAGGCCGGGGTGGTCGATCCCCAGCGGTACTTGTCGACCTTGCCGGTGTGGGTCATGCCGGCCGGCCCGTCGCCGGCGACGCCGGACTCGGAGACGTACATGCTGCCCTGTCCGTCGAACGCGATGCCCCGCGGCGCGGCCAACCCGCCCAGCACGGGGGTGATGGTGACGGAGGGATCGGCGTGACCGATGCCGGCAGCGCTCACCAGCGCACCGCCGGCCAGGGTGATGACCGATGCCGTCGACACGACACGGTTCCGAAAGCGACGAGATGCCATGACTCTCCGATCGTCGGGCGCCGATGGGGGCGCGGCCCAGGAAGGTGACCCCTCAGTCTGTGACGCACGTCACGTCGAGGCCATCCCTCGGATCGGGGGTACGCCGGCGGTCAGCCGCCCGCCATCGCGCCGACGACGAGGAAGGGCTCCTTGCCCGCGGCGACGCGGTCCGGCAGGGGAGCGTCTGGGTCCTCGTGGGAGAGGTCCTCCTCGCAGGCGAAGAAGCGGACGAAGGACCGGCGTTGCGCGGTCGCCCGGTCGCGGATCGTGCCGACGAGCATCGGGAAGTCGGCCTCGAGGGCGTCGAGGACGGAGCGCTGGGTCACGGCGCCGTCGACCTCGACGCAGACGTCACCGTGGACCTTCGCGAGGGCGCGCAGGTGGGCGGGGAGGACGACGTGGACCGTGGACATGGCCGGCCTCAGGGAAGGGTCTGGACCTCGACCGACAGCACGGCCGGGAGGTCGCGGGCGATGGCCTGCCAGGTGTCGCCGGAGTCGGCTGAGGCGTAGACCTGGCCACCGGTGGTGCCGACATAGAGCCCGCACGACTCGTGGCGGTCGACGGCCATCGCGTCGCGGAGCACGTTCACGTAGCAGTTCTCCTGCGGCAGCCCTTCCGTCAGCGCCTCCCAGTCGTCGCCGCCGGTGCGGCTGCGGTAGACGCGCAGCCGGCCGTCGGGCGGGAAGTGGTGGGAGTCGCTGGTGATGGGGACGACGTACACCGTCTCGGGCTCGTGGGCGTGCACGGCGATGGGGAAGCCGAAGTCGGTGGGCAGGTTGCCGCTGACCTCCTGCCAGCTGTCGCCGCCGTCCTTGCTGCGCATGACGTCCCAGTGCTTCTGCATGTAGAGCACGTCGGGGTTGCTCGGGTGCAGGTCGAGGTGGTGGACGCAGTGCCCGACCTCGGAGTCCTGGTCGGGGATCTCGCCGGAGCGCAGGCCCTTGTTGATGGGCTGCCAGGTCGCGCCGCCGTCGGTCGTGCGGAACGCGCCGGCCGCGGAGATCGCGACGTAGAGCCGGTCGGGGTCGGTGGGGTGCTCGAGGATCGTGTGCAGGCACATCCCGCCGGCGCCCGGCTGCCACTGCGGCCCGGTGTCGTGCTGGCGCAGGCCGGAGAGCTCGGCCCAGGTCACGCCGCCGTCGCTCGACTTGAAGAGGGCGGCGTCCTCGACGCCGGCGTACACCGTGTCGGCGTCGTGCTGGGAGGGCTCCAGGTGCCAGACCCGGTTGAACACCCAGGGGCGCAGGGTGCCGTCGTACCACTGGTGCTCGCCGGGGACGCCGTCGTAGGTGAAGTCGTTGCCCACCGGCTCCCACGTGGCGCCGCCGTCGTCGGAGCGCTGGATGACCTGGCCGTGCCAGCCGGTGTGCTGCGCGGCGTAGAGACGATCGGGCGCGAGGGGCGAGCCCTTCACGTGGTAGATCTCCCAGCCCGGGAAGTGCGGGCCGTCGATCCGCCAGCTCGACCTCTCCTCGTCCGAGGTCAGGATGAACGCTCCCTTGCGCGTCCCCACCAGCACACGTGTCCCAGCCATGACGTCGATCCCTTCGTGTCGGGTTCGAACGACGCTACTCGTGAGGACCGACAGCGGCTAGGAACGCAGGCGGAGCAGCTCGCGCTCCTCCTCGTCGGTCAGGCCCGTCTGCCGGGGCGAGTCCTCGCCGCGCGTCTGCTCCCAGGCCAGGGTGTCGGCGAGCGTCTCCGCGAGGGGACGGCCGACCGGGCCGTCGGTGCTCACGCGGGAGCTGAAGCCGGCGTACTCGGGGAGCGGGAGCCACAACGGCAGCGAGCGCGGGCCCATCCAGGTCGCCACGCCCTGCTCCACCAGCCACTCCGGCGGTACGCCGACGACCGGACCCGTGTGCCCCGCGACCTCGCGGGCGGTGGCCAGGTGCTCGGCGAGCGGGACCGCCGGCCCGGTGGCGTTGACGACGCCGGTCCGCCCCTGCTCGGCGGAGTCGAGGATCCATGACGCCAGGTCGCGGACGTCGAGCACCTGCGTCACCAGCTCCGGTACGTCGGGCACCAGGACCCGGCCCTCGGGATCGGCCGGATGCGCGAAGCGGTGGGGCCAGTAGCCCGAGCGGCCGCTCCAGTCCCCGGGACCGCCGATCAGGCCGGCGCGCACCAGCAGCGTGCGGTCGGGGAAGGCCGCCGACACCGCGAGCTCGCACGCGACCTTGGCCGGTCCGTAGTCCTCGGGGTCGGTGAACTCGTCGGCCTCCAGCGGGGCCAGCAGCGGAGCCGACTCGTCCTGCCCGGGCGTGGCGTGGTCGGCGTACACGTTGCCGGTGGAGACGAACACGTAGTGCCGGACGCCGGGCAGCGCGGCCACCGCGGTCCGGACGTGGACGGGCTGGCGGGCCACGTCGACGCAGACGTCCCACTCCTCACCGGCCACGGCGGCGTACCCCTCGGTGGTGCGGCGGTCTCCGCGCACGAACCGTACGCCGGCCGGCGGATCGCCCGTCTCGCCGCGGGCGAGGCAGGTGACGTCGTGGCCGCGCTCGGCGGCTGCGAGGGCGAGGGTCCGGCCGAGCCAGGCGGTGCCGCCGAGGATGAGGACGCGCATGGCCCCATCCTGGGCGACGGGTCCAACTACGCCGTGCGGAGCCGGCGCCAGGCCGCGCCCGCGAGGACCAGCGAGGCCAGGAACACCACCGCGACGACCGCGAGCACGAGTCGCTCGGCCGAGCCGTCCCCGTGATCGGGATCGAGGCCGAGGAGCTCGAGCCAGTCGGGCGCGACCAGGGTCAGGATCGTGAGGGCGCCGGTGATCGCGGCGAGGGCGGAGCGACGGCGGAACAGCCGCCGCCGGTCCGGCGCGGATGTGTTCATGGCATCGAGCGTGGCCGCGCCAGGGGTGGCTGTCAACGGCGGTCCTGGAGGCCCGCCGCCGGGCAGCCGAGGAGCGCAAACACACCACACTTCCACTGCGCGACGGCCGGCGTACATGGCGAATTGGGGTCATTTCCCGGGCCGGGCCGGGAGGAGGAACGTGGCTCCCGACCCACCATCTGGTCTCGGCCCCCATTCCGGGAGATGAGGAGGGCGACGTGGCTTCGAAGCTGCTCGGTGTCGACGTCTCTCGCGCGCGCTGGCTCACGTCCGACCTGAGGCTCCGCGTCCTCGGCCCGGACCCGCACTGGCTGCGGGTGCCGATCGGGACGGTCAACCGGATGCTGCCGCACGTCACCCGGCTCGTCGCCGACCTGCCGAGCGACACGACCCCGGACGTCGTGTGGGTGTCCGGCGCCGATGAGCTCCTCGTCCACACCGACACCCTGCGCCTCGAGGCGTCGCCGGGCGTGCTGATGGCCACCCTGCAGGTCGCGTGCGACCAGCTCCGCGAGCCGGCGTCGGTGACGGTGCCCTTCGCGACCGGGACCGACAAGGCTCCGCGCGGGCTCTTCCTGGCGACGTACGACGTGCCGACCGGACCGCCCGAGGTGGTGACCCGGTGGGCGGACGCGCTGCGGGCGTTCGCGTGGGAGTCGGTGATCACGCTGGCCTCCGAGATCGCGGCGGCGTCGGGGACGGACGGCCGGAAGAGGCCGCTCGTGGTGGGGGCGATCGGGGCGGGCAAGGGCGTCCTGCAGGTGATGCCGAAGCCGCGGGCCGCGTCGTGATCGACGGCCATTCCCTCGGTTCCTTCGGCGACCTCGCGGTCGCCATCGGCCTGCTCACCCCGACCGGCGACGCGAACGGTGCCTGGTTCAGCGACCCCGTCACGGGCGGGACGAGCGGCCACGGCCTGAAGTACCTGCTGGCCGACGACGACCAGCGCCGGGCACTCGTGCATTTCGTCGACCAGATCCTCGGACCGCCCGACGCGCCGGTCCGCGAGGGCGCCACGTGGGTGCCGCTCTTCCTCAATGAGACCCCCAAGATCACCGTGTACGCCGTGGTCTCGCAGGTCGGCAACGAGGCGCGGCTCGGTCTCGGGCTGGACTTCACCACGCCCGGCGACCACCCGCCGACGCTGACCGCGCGCTTCGAGGTCCCGCTCTTCCGGTTCGCCCGGCGCAACCTGACGATGCAGGGCGGGGGACCCGAGCCGCAGTGGCTGCTGCTGGGCCGCGAGGGTGGCGAGATCACCATCGGGATCGACGCCACGCTGACCGACACGACCCCGACCGCGGGTGCGGCGTCGCTCGGCGGAGCGTCGATGTCGGTGACGATCCCGACCGTCGAGCACGCCGACCTCGCCTTCGACCTGACGCTCCGCGACCTGCAGCTGCCGGGGGCGCAGCACCCCGAGACCTTCGCGCTGCACGCGGCCGACGCCGCCCACCTCGGCACCAGCGTCCTCAACCTGCTGGCCGGCTTGGTCCGCGCCCAGGCCGACGCCCTCGGCGACGGGCTGGCGGGGGAGTTCAAGGCGTTCGCCGACCTCGCCGGGCTGCTCGGCCTGCGCGACGTCACGGACCACGCCACCGGCACCGTGCTGCCCACGTTGCCGATCGCGGACCTGCCGACGCAGGGGGTGCGGGTCCTGGTCGACTGGGTCGAGTCGATCCTCGCCGACCCGGCCACGCTCGCACTGTGGCTGGGACAGCTGGCCGACCTGGTCGGCGGAACGGTCGACGCCACGACGGGCGGGATCTCGATCCCGATCGGCACGGCCACCGGTGTAGGGCGGATCAGCCTGGGCATCGGCGTACGGCTCGAGCAGGGGACGGGCAGCCATCCGGTGCTGACGCCGTGGGTCGACCTCGAGCTCGTGTCTCGGACCGCCGTGACGGCCCGTGCGGCCGTGGACCTGCTCCGGATCGACACGGCCACGGGCCAGGTGACGGCGATCCCGGACGCGCGGATCGAGGGTGCCTTCGGGCAGCACAGCACGCCGCTGGTCAACGTCACCGGCGCGCAGACGCTGCGGATCGACACCATGCGGATCGGCGTCGCGCTCGACGCCCAGCACCGGCCGGCGTTCGTCCTCAACGCCACCAACGTGACCCTCGACGACGCCCAGCGCGACTTCGTCGACCTGTCCAGCCCGGACGCCGCGCTCGCCGCGGGAGCCGACCTGGTCACCGGCGCGCTGGTCGGTGCCCTCGGCCACTGGGGACCGGCGGGCCAGCTGGTCGCGCGGCTGCTCGGCGTGGTCGGCACCGGCAGCGTGCCCGCCATCTCGGTGCCCGGCCTCGTCGCCGACCCGGTCGGCACGGTCCGCGCGCACTGGACCGCCGTCCTCCAGGACCACACCCCGGGCGGCGGGCTCGGCGACCTCCTCGGCCGGCTCTCGTCGCTCGTCCGCGGCGTCGCGGCGGCCGAGGCCGACGGCACCGGCGACCAGGACCACCCGTGGCTGGTGCCGCTCGTGGACGCCGGTGGCGTCGAGCTGCGGCTCGAGGCCTGGCACCAGGACCTGGTGCTCCACGTCGACGCCGTCGCTGAGGTGTCGCGCGGGGTGCCGGGCGACCTCGCCCTCGCCTCGCGGCTCCGGTTCGGCGTCGCCACCCTCGACCTCGGTACGCCGAGCGCGACCTTCGCGACCGCGGCCACGCTGAGCGGGGGACTGCGGCACGCCTCCGCCGGACCCGCCCGGCTCACCCTCGGACCGATCACGCTGAGCGGCACCGAGCTCGCGGTCGAGGCCTCCTGGCGACCGGCGACCGGTCTAGCGGTCGGGCTGCGCTGCGACGACCTCGCGCTCACCAGCGGCACGGTGTCGATCGGGCTGCCGCTGCCGACCATCGGCCCCGACGGCCGTCTCGGGTTCACCGCGCCGGACTGGGACGGGATCGAGGTCGCCGTCGCCGCCCTGGTCCGCGGCCTCGGGCTGCCCGAGCTCAGCGCCGTGATCGCGCTCGTCGGCTGGGGCGGCACCGGTCCGCACCTCGTCCTCGGCGACCTGCTCGTCGACCCGGTCACCGCCATCGAGGCGTGGCTCGCCGACCTGCTGCTGGACTGCGACGTCGTGAGGTCGGCCCTCGGCCCGGTCGTGGCGCTGCTCAGCGGCTTCCGGCTGGTCGCGCCCATCGGCTACGGCACCCCGGACGCGCCGTACCGCTGCCCGGTGGCCAGCGAGCCGGCGGCGCCCGGCCTGCGGGTGTGGCTCGACCCGGGCTGCCCGCCGGTCACGGACCCGCGGCTCACCGACCTGCGTGCACTGCTCGCCTCGAACCCGCCCACCGGCGAGGTCGTGGCAACCGCGCTGCGCCGGGCAGGCGCGGCCCTGCCGAGCATCGGCGACCTCGTCGAGGGTCGCGACTCGCTCGGCACCGGCCTGGACCAGCTGCTGACCCGGTGGCGCGACTGCGACGGCCTCGTCGCCCAGCCGTCGACCTTGCCCAGCGACGTGCGGGCGATGTCCCTGCCGGGTCGCTCGTACGCCGAGCTCGTCGCCCTCGGTCGCACGGGTGCGATCGCCCCGCGGGTGCTCGGGGTGGGGGCCGGCGACGTCGTGCACGTCGGAGTCGAGGCGGACGTCCTGCTCGGCCGGCCCGACGGGACGACGTACGACCTGACCGGCAGCGGCGCCGTCCCGACGCTGCCCGCGGGCGCCGGGCCGTGGTTCGTGCGGTTGCCCACGCCCACCGCGGCGGCCGCGGCACGCCCCGACCTCGGCGGCGTCGGCCAGCAGGCCGCGCTGCTCACCGCGCTGCTGGCGGAGCGAGGAGGCACCGTCGCACTGGTCGCGTACGGCGCCGCGGGCGCGGCCGCGCTGCGCACCGCAGCCTCGGTCTCCTCGGTCACCGACGTCGTCACCGTCGGCGCGCCCTGGTCGGACGTGCCCACCGCCGCGCTCGGCGCCGGGCTCAGCGGCGACGCGCTCCAGCTGCTGCGCCGGCTGCAGCGGCGCACCGGCGTACCGACGTGGTCGGACGACCTGCTCGGGCAGCAGTGCACACCGCTGCAGCGGGTCCGGATGCTGGTCGACCGGTCCGTGACCGCGACCGCGGCCGACCTGCCGCGCTGCGACGCCGAGACCCGGCGTACCGGCCTCCGGGTGGCGGCCGTCTTCGGCGCGCTCGACCGGGCGGGACTGGCCACCGGCCTCGGTGCCTACGTCGCCGACGCCATCGACGCGCGGGTCCCGCAGGCCGACCCGTCCGACCCGGACCCCGAGCAGCTCGCCCTCCACGTCGCACTGGACGTGCCCGTCCTGGACCTCGACCTGGGTGGCCTGCTCGTGGGCGCCGGCGCGGTCTTCGAGGCGTGCCAGGTCACGCACGGCGGCAGCGGCATCGCGGTCGCCCTGGCCCGCAGCCTCACCGTCGAGCTGCACCTCGGCATCCACGACGGCTGGCTGGTCGGCGGTCCCTCGTCGACCGACGGGTCGGCGGACGTGCGCTGGGCCGCGGTCAAGGTCACCATCCCGTTCGACGGGAGCGCCGGCAGCAGCCAGGTGGTCCTGCACGAGGCGCAGGGGCTGGGGGTCGACCGCGAGACCTGGATCGTGACGGCCGACGCCGCCGTGCGGGCCGCCGCCGACGCCGTCGACGCGGCGGTCACCGCGGCCGTTCCCGAGGTCCGGGTCCTGCTCGGCGACGTGCTCGGACGGCTGCGTGCCGCCAGCCCCGGCCTCGCGACCCTGGTCGACCGGCTGGCCCTCGTCGACGGCACGGGCGGCCTCGACCTGACCGGCTTCGACCGCTTCCTGCACGATCCGGCCGCGACCCTGCGCGGCCTGGTCGCGACCGCGCCCGCCGACCTGGCCGGTGCCCTGCGCTCGTTGATCCCCGGTGCGACCGGCTCCGGGACGAGCGTGCTCTGGACGACGGGCGACGCCCAGCTCGGCGTCGACCTCGGCACCGGCGCGATCACGGCCGGCCTGCACACCACGGCCGAAGGCGTCCTCGACCTCGCCCTCGACGTCACGGCGAGCCCGACGGCCGCCCACGGCACGGTCTCGTTCGGCACCATCGACCCCGCCCTCGGCGGGCTGCGCGTCGTCGCGGAGAGCCCACACGGCGGCGTACCGGCGTCGATCCGGGTGGAGGCCGCCGCCGCCGGCGCGGCACCCACCACCACGCGGCTCTGGCCGAACCCCGACACCACCGGTCTCGAGCGGCTCGTCGTCCAGGCCGTGCCGGGCATCGCCCTCGATGCCGTGCTCGGCGCGCTGCGGACGCGTCTCGACGAGGACCAGCAGGCGCTGTACGACGCCGCGCTCCAGCTCTGCGGCCTCCTCCAGCCGCGCACGTACGGCGCTCCGGTGGTCCACGTGCCGGCCGCGTTCCTGGCCGACCCGGCGGCGTACGTCGTGGCGCTGGGGCGCAGCGCGGGCGGAGACCTGGCCGCGCACGGGGTGGCGCTGCTGGACGCCCTGGGCCACGCAGTGCTGCCGACGCCTCCGGCGCAGAGCGGCACCTGGCAGCTCGTGCCGGGCGTGGTCGAGCTGCGCTACGCGACCACCGGGCAGCGGCTCGAGGTGACGCTGCACGCCGAGCTCGACGAGACCCTCGGCACGGTCACGATCGCGAGCTCGCTGGACGCCGGGGTGGTCCTGGCGCCGGGCGTGCGGCCCGCGCCGGCGGTGGGAGCCTCGGTGCTCGTCGACGGCATCGGGCTGGGCCTGCACGTCGACCCCGACCTGCGGGTGGAGCTGGTCCGGACGCCGCCGCTGGCGCCGCTGCCGCTGTACCCGCACGGCCCCGGGCTCGGTCAGGCCTTCGAGACCGCCGCCGAGAGCCTGCTGCCCGTCCTCCTCAACCGCGTCGCCGACCTCGGCTCGGGTCCGGCCGGGTTGGCGAAGGACGTCGGTCAGCTCGTCGCCGCCCTCGGCGACGGTCTCGACCTGCGCGACGCCGGCCAGTTCACGGCCGCCCGGATCGCGACCTTCGCCCATGACCCCGGGCTGGCGCTGCTGTCCCACCTCGCCCCGCTCGCGGCCGACCTCGGCGGTGCCGTGGCGAACGCGCTCAACGGCGCGACGCCCCGGGTCACCGTGACCCAGGCCCCGAGCCGGGTGACCTTCGGCTTCGGCACCGCACCCGACACCGTGGCGGTCACGCTCGACGCGACGACGCCCCTGGCCCCCGTGGTGGAGCTGGCCGGCAGCTGGCACATCGACGGTGTCGGCGAGGTCCGGGTCGAGCACGTGCGGATGTCCGCCGCCGGCGTCGCGGTGAGCGCGACGCTCGGGCCGATCCCGGTGACGGCCGGGCCGGTGACGCTGCGGCCCCTGCTCACCGTCGCCGCGGGGAGCGCGGCCACGGACCGGATGCTCGCCCTGGGCCTGGCGCTGGACGACACCGCCGCCCGCTCGGTCGAGGTCCGCTGGGGCCTCGACAGCCACCCGCCGACGCTGGTCGCGGTCGACCGGACGACCGGCCTGCCGGACGTCGTGGACGAGCCCGGCGGCCCGCTGCGGCTGCTCGCGGTCGGCGTCGGGATGGCGTCCGGCGTGCTCCTGCACGCCCTGGCCGACGCGCTGCCGTCCCACCAGATCCCGCAGATCGCGGTCGACCTCACCAAGGGCGTGCTGCTCGCCGAGACCTCGACGCCCGCCACGGCCGCCATCGACCCGGGCTTCGTCACCGACCTGATCGACCCCACGGCGCTGCTGCACCGCGCCCAGCGGCTGCTCTGGAACGCCGCCACGTCCGACCTGCACATCACGGTCGACGGCATGAAGATCGGGCTCGCGGCGGAGGGGCCCGCCGACGACAAGCAGATCGGGCTCTCGGTCACCATGACGCCCGCGACCGCGCGGATGCGGCTGCCCGGCACGGGTGACACCGTGGTCGAGCTCGAGGTCGTCGACTACTGGATCGACCCACCGGTCACGCCCTCCGGCATCACGATCTACGCCGTCCACGGCACCCGCAGCGGCGACACCTATGCGTTCTCCTTCCAGCCCGGTATCACCGTCGCGGGGGTCGGCCTGCGGTTCACGAAGTCCACCGGCCCGCTGCTGGAGCTGGGTCCGGTGGCGATCGACGGCATCGCGGTCCGCACCTACGCCCAGGCCGACCACACCGGTGGTGGCGGCGGAGCGCAGGTCGCCCTGCTCGGCTTCGCGATCGCGCCCGCGGGCGGCAGCGGCAACGCGGTGGCCAGCGGCATCCTGTCCGACGCCGGCCAGGGCACCAGCCCGGCCCAGCGGCCCACGTTCGACCCGAGCATCGCCATCCAGAAGCACCCCGGTCACGACCTCGGCGTCCGCGTGGACGCCGGTCCGCCGCCCGGACCGTGGTGGATCGTCGTGCAGCGCCAGCTCGGCCCGCTGTACGTCGAGCGGATCGGGATCGACGAGGCCGACGCGGACGGGCACCTCACCCGGATCGCGCTGCTCTTCGACGGCGGGGTGTCGCTGTTCGGCCTCAACGCCCAGGTGGACCAGCTGTCGCTGGCCTGGAACGGGCCCGGCGACCTGCTCGACATCCACCACTGGCAGGTGGACCTGATGGGTCTCGCCGTCTCCGCGGAGCTGAGCGGGGCGTCCCTGGCGGGCGGTCTGCTCAAGACGATGGACGGCGGCGTCCCGGCGTACGTCGGCATGCTGGTGGGCCGCTTCGGGGTCTACGGCCTGTCGGTCTTCGGCGGCTACACGACCATCGAGGACGTTGTGTCGTTCTTCGTGTTCGGTGCGTTCAACGGGCCGATCGGCGGCCCGCCCGCGTTCTTCCTCACCGGCATCGGCGGCGGCCTCGGGATCAACCGTGGCCTGGTGATCCCGACCGACCCCGCACGGATGGGCGACTTCCCGTTCGTCGCGGCGCTCGACCCGTACTGGCAGCCGCCGGCCCAGCCGATGACCTACCTGAAGAGCCTCGCCGGGCAGTTCCCCGCGGAGCTGGGGGAGTTCTGGTTCGCGGCCGGCATCTCGTTCACCTGCTTCAGCCTGGTCCAGGGCATCGCCGTGGTCGCGGTGTCCTTCGGGGACGGCCTCGAGATCGACCTGGTCGGGCTGGCCCGGCTCGCCCTGCCGAACCCGGCCGCTCCGCTGGTCTCCATCGAGCTCGGCATGCTCGCCCGGTTCTCCACCAAGGAGGGCCTCTTCCTGATCCAGGCGGCCCTCACCGACAACTCGTGGCTGCTCTACCGCGACGTGCGGCTGACCGGCGGGTTCGCGTTCGCCACCTGGTGGAAGGGCCAGCTCGCCGGCCAGTTCGTGCTCACCATCGGCGGCTACCACCCGGACTTCCACGTCGACGGCTACCCGGTGGTGCCACGGGTCGGGCTGTCCTGGCAGGTGACCTCCGAGATCGGCATCAAGGGCGGCAGCTACTTCGCGCTGTGCTCCGAGGCCGTGATGGCCGGCGTCGACGTGCAGGCGTACGCCGACTTCGGCTGGGCCTGGGCCAAGGCCGACTTCGGCGCTGACGGCCTCGTCTACTTCGACCCGTTCTGGTACGACGTCGACGTCCACGCCACGATCTCCGCCGGCATCGACATCGACACCTGGTTCGGCGACATCAGCATCTCGATCACCACCGGCTGCGGCGTCCACGTGTGGGGCCCGGACTTCAGCGGCGAGGCGAGCGTCGAGATCGGGCCGTGCACCGTGACGGTGCCGTTCGGCGCGAACGCGAAGCGCCCCGGCGCCCAGGTGAGCTGGTCGGGGTTCGTCACGAAGTACCTCGAGGACGCCGGCGGCGGCGTCGCCCGGGCGCTGTCGGCGACGACCGGCCGTGGCACGCTGCAGCCCGCCACCGGCGGCGGCCAGGCCGCGCCCACCCCGGACGGCAGCCAGGACCACCCCTTCGAGGTGTACGCCGAGTTCGACCTCACCCTCGTCACGACCATCCCCACGACGGCCTTCGACCTGGACGGCGAGGTCGTCGCGATCACGCCGACCCGGTCCGACGGACGCGGCGCCTCGCTCGGACTCAGCCCGATGGGCGTGAACCTCTCCGAGTCGCGGGTGCGGGTCACCCTCGAGCTGCTCGACGCCCACACCGGCTGGCAGGACGACTCGGCCGCGCTCGACCTCCTCACGCACTCCGCGCCCGTGCAGACCGGCTTCCCATCCGGGGTCTGGGGCGCCACCCAGGTGCGGGGGAGCACGGCCACCCCGTCCGCGCTGCCCTCCGGCGACGTGATCAACGCCGGAAGCCAGATCACCCTCACCGCCGACGCGTCGGTGACCAGCCACCCCGAGGGCCCGCAGATCGACTACCGCAAGGTCGAGTCGGACAATCGGATCCCGCTGCCGTTCACGGCCGGCTCCGCCCCGCGGGTCAAGCTCGAGGCACTCGCCGGCGGCGTGACCCTGCCGGTCGTCGACAGCGTCGCCACGGCGGTCACCGCCGCGAGCGGGATCCTGTTCGCCCGTCGTACGGCGCCCGACCCCGCGACCGGCCTGGTGCCGACCGGCACGCGGTCGCGGCTCGCCGAGGCGTCGTACGCACGGGGTCTGAACGGGCCGCCGCGCTTCAGCCACCTCACCGACGGGCTCGCGGTGGTCAACGCCGACGACGTCTCCTCCGCACCGGTCGACGCGCCGCCGGCACCGGAGCCGCCGCGGGTCAAGGACCCGCGGGTGGTCGCCGTCCTCGCCGCTGGGACCAACGTCGCGCTCCGCGCGTCCGGTACGACGGTCGACCGGGTCGCCCCCGAGCGGCCGAAGCGCCGGGCTGCCCCCACGACCGCGTCGGTCCAGGCGCGCCTCGGCGCTCACCTCCCCGTCTCGCTCGCCGTCGCCGTCCCGAGCGCCGCCGCCGTCGGTACGACGGTCGCACCGACCGCCGTACCGCTGACCCGTGTCCCCTCGTCGGCCCGCAGCTTCGCGCTGGGCGACGCCGGCGCCCTGTCCCAGGTCGCGGGGCTCACCGGCTTCGGCGGGGCTCCACCGCCTCCGGCGCTCAACCGCAAGGCGATCAGCAACGCCCAGGACCCGAGCACGCCCACCGGTCTCGCCTCGGGCGACGTGGTGGTCCTGGACGCGCCCGACCACGGCGTCGACACCGGCGACCTGCGGCCGACGCTCGAGCTGGGTGGCGCCGCGCGCGTGGTGTTCGTGCGGGGCGACGGCCGGGTGCTCCTCGACGAGGAGGTGCAGGGAGTCGTCGAGGTGCCGGTCGGCACCGCGACCATCGGGGTCCAGGCCGACGGCCGCACCGACGTCGCCGACGGCTGCAGCGGCTGGCACGCCCGCTCCGCGGTCGCCGCCCTCGGGCCCGGGGCCGCGATGGCGGCCGGTGCGGTGATCGTCGTCGACGTGGGCCTGCACCCGATCGACGCGGGCTGGACCACGGCGGGCGCCGTCGTCCGCGACGCGGCCCGGGTCCTGACCCGGTTCAGCAAGCCGGTGCGCACCGTGGCCGTCGTGGTCGACACCGACGACCCACAGCGCCTCGGCGACCTCGGCCTGCAGCTGCAGGGGGCCGCGCGCGACGGCGACCCCCACCTGGTCATGAACGGCACCCAGGCCGTCGTCGTGTACGACGTGGTCCCCGACCCCGCCGCGGAGACGGTGGCCGTGGCCGTCGCACCCGGCGGAGGCTGGCGGATCGCCGGCGTGCTCGGCAGCGACCTGTCCGCCGAG
>DATFHM010000295.1:0-8523 GCA_035248385.1 Nocardioides sp.
GGCCGACGACCTGACCCGGATCGTCGACCTGATGCGGCACCTGCGGGGCTCGGAGACGCGTCGCCACGTGCGCGAGGAGGTGCCGTTCTACACCGGTCGCCGGGTCGACGTGGCGGACCTGCTGGAGCGGCTCCCGTAGTCAAGGTCCCGCGGGGAGGGCGACATCGCCCTCCCCGCGGGACCTCAGACTTCGACTCGCGGGCGAGGGAAAGTTTTGAAAGTCTAGCGAGTTAGTGCATTATTGGGGCATGTCCATCGACATCGCCCCTCTCCCGCTGCTCGAGGCGGTCCGCGCGCACGCCGCCGACCCGGACCTGCTCGACCTCCTCGACCCCGCCCCGGGGGACCGCACCTGGATCCGGCTGCTCACCACCCCTGAGCACGAGCTGTGGCTCATCTCCTGGCCGCCCGGAGCGTCCACCGACTGGCACGACCACGGCACGTCCGCGGGCGCCTTCACGGTCCTCCGGGGCACGCTCACCGAGCACACGTTCCCGGGTTGCCTGCACATCCAGGACGTGGGCGTCGGCGACGGCCGCGCGTTCGGGCCCGGCTACGCGCACGACGTGCGTAACGAGGGGAGCGAGCCCGCGCTGTCGCTGCACGCGTACGGCCCGCGCCTCTCCACGATGACCCGGTTCGCCTTCCGCGGCGACCGGCTCGAGGTGCTCGGCATCGAGCAGGCGGGGGAGGACTGGTGAGCGCGCTCCCGACCGAACCCCGCCCGCTCGCCCGGTACGACGGCATCGACGCCATGCTCGCCGCCGCGCGCGTCGGTCTCGACCGGCTCTCGCCGCGGGCCGCGTTCCAGGAGGTCATCACCGACGGCGCGATCCTCGTAGACATCCGCCCGGCCGCCCAGCGCGCCGCCAAGGGCGAGGTCGCGCCGTGGCTCGAGCCGCGCGTCATCGAGCGCAACGTGCTCGAGTGGCGCTTCGACCCCCGCTCGGACGCCCGGGTGCCCGAGGCGGCGTACGACGCCCGCGTGATCGTGCTCTGCCAGGAGGGCTACACCTCCTCCCTGGCCGCGCACGCGCTGCGCGAGATCGGGGTCCTGCGGGCCACCGACGTCGTGGGCGGCTTCGCGGCGTGGCAGCACGCCGGCATGCCGATCCTCGGCCCCGCGCCCATCTAGCCTCGGTCGGTAGGCTGGAGCCATGGCCTACAACGTCGAGAAGTCGGATGCGGAGTGGCGCGAGGAGCTCTCGCCCGAGGAGTACGCCGTGCTCCGCAAGGCCGGCACCGAGCGCGCCTTCACCGGCGAGTACACCGACACCGAGACGACTGGCGTGTACCGCTGCAAGGCCTGCCAGGCCAAGCTGTTCGAGTCGGACACCAAGTTCCACTCCGGCTGCGGCTGGCCGAGCTTCTACCAGCCCATCTCGGACACCATCGAGTACCTCGAGGACAACAGCCACGGCATGAAGCGGGTCGAGGTCCGCTGCGCCAACTGCGGCTCCCACCTCGGCCACGTCTTCCCCGACGGCTACGGCACCCCGACGGGTGACCGCTACTGCATCAACTCGATCAGCCTCACCCTCGAGCCGAAGGACGCCTGACCCCGGGAATGACCGGGGGCCGCCCCAAGCCAGATGCGTGATCGGCGGGGCGGCCCCGTGCGGCTGCCGGGAGGAGGGGGGTCCCCAGGAAACCCCACCCGCCCGAGCGCCAGGGGTGTGTCTCACCTCGGTCGGGAGGGGCGTCCTGTACGGCGCCGCGGCGCTCAGTACCCGCTTCCCGGACACACATGCGCGGGGATCGAAGACTTTCTTCAGGTGACCCGGTTGCCGTCCGCGTCCCAGTGCTCGGCGACCTTCTTCGAGGGCTGCACGCGCGGCGGCTCCCCGGGCATCTTGGGGTAGTCCGGCGGGAAGTTGAGCTCGACCGGGCGCGCTTCCCAGAGGTCGAGCAGCGGCTGGAGGGAGTACGTGGTCGCGTCCATGTCGCCCCAGGCGTTCCCGTCCTTCAGGAAGTCCGGCACGGTCAGCAGGTTGAACGAGCGCGGGTCGGTGACCTCGGCCAGCTGCGCCCACGTCATCGGCGTCGAGACCGGCGCCCCGGGCCGGGGTCGCAGCGACCAGGCCGACGCGATGGTGCGGTCGCGGTTGTTCTGGTTGAAGTCGACGAAGATCCGCTCGCCGCGCTCCTCCTTCCACCACGCCGTGGTGACTCCTGAGTCGCGCTTCTCGAGCTCGCGCCCGAAGCCGATCGCGGCGTGCCGGACGTCCTCGAAGGTCCACTCGGGGGTGATCCGCACGTAGATGTGCACCCCGCGGTTGCCGCTGGTCTTCGGGTAGCCGCGCAGCCCCAGCTCCTCGAGCAGCTCGCGCGCCACCCCGGCCACCCGCACGGCGTCGCCGAAGCCCGTGCCGGGCTGGGGGTCGAGGTCGATGCGCAGCTCGTCGGGGTGGTCGGTGTCGGGGCGGCGTACCGGCCAGGGGTGGAAGGTGAGCGTGCCCATCTGTGCGGCCCACACCAGGGACGCGGGCTCGGTCGGGCAGAGCTCGTCGGCGGTCCGGCCGCTGGGGAAGGTCACCTCGACCGTCTCGACCCAGTCGGGAGCGCCGCGGGGGAGTCGCTTCTGGTAAAAGCCCTCGCCCTCCCTGTCCGTCGGCCCGGTGGCGAGCCGCCAGCCCTCGCGGTAGCCGTCGGGCCAGCGCTCCATCGCCGTGGGGCGCTCGCCGAGCGCCAGCACGAGCGCGTCGCCCACGGCCGCGAAGTACTCGCAGACCTGCAGCTTGCTGATCTCCGGGGTCCGGTCGGTGGCCTCGTAGATCACCCGGTCGGGGCTGGAGACCCGCACCTCGCGGCCACCGGCCACGACCATCGCTGCCGCGCTCTTCGCCATGTCCTCACCGTAGCGATCGGGACGGACACGGCACGGTGCCCCCGCCGGGAGGCGAGGGCACCGTGCTGTCGAGCAGGCTTACGGCTGGGCGACCAGCTGACCGATGTAGCCGGGAGCCCGCGGGGCGCCCCAGCCGGTCGTGAGGTCGTAGCCGGTGGTGGACGGGTAGCCGGTCACCGCGTCGGGAGCGACCGAGCCGTCCGTCAGCGTGTCCCACATCCGGTTGCTGTCCACGACGCCGCTCGGGGTCGTGCCGTAGGTCTGGGGCACGATGTCGGCGAACGCGCTGGCGTGGTCGAAGCCGGCCGAGTAGATGGCCTTGTTCAGGTCACCGATCGGGCCCTTGCCGGCCGCGGCCCGGGCCTGGTTGGCCACCGCCGTCAGCGCGGCTGCCTGCGGCGAGGCCGCCGACGTACCGCCGAAGACCGACCACTGGTTGCTGCCCTCGACCTCCGGGAAGAAGGTGTGGAAGACGAGCACGCCGCCGTTGACGGCCGCGTTCCACGCCAGGTCCGGTACGCCGCGGTGGTTGCCCACCACGCCCGCCACGGTGTCCTGGAAGGCCGGCCGCGGGTACACGGTGGACAGGCCGCCGCCGGTGCCGATGCCGGCCCAGCTCTCGTTCCAGGTCGCCTCGGTGTTGCCGCCGTCGAGCCAGTTCCAGTAGGCCAGGTTGCGCGAGCCGTCCGGGTTGAACGGCACGTCCTGCTGCGGGTCCCAAGTCCAGCCGTCCTGCACCTGGGTGCCGCCGACCGAGGTCACGTACGGCGACACGTTCGGGTAGCTCACCTGCGGGTCCGGGGACGTCGCGCTGGCCCGGTGGGCGCGGGTGACGCCGATGCTGCCGTTGTCGCCGGAGGATGCGAAGAAGGTGTCCCCCTTGGCCTGGCCGCGCCGGAAGGTCTGGTCGAACCGGGCGAACTGCTGCGCCGCCGATCCGCCGGCGAACGCCGACTCGTCGGTGCCGAAGGACATCGAGAAGACCGTGCCCGACGGGAACTTCTTGATCGCCCAGTCGATGGCCTGCATGAGGTTCGGCAGGCCCTGCACGCCCTGGGTCTCGGCGACCGGGGTCGCGAGCAGGACGATGTGCGCCTTGGGCGCCATCGCGTACGCCCACTCGATGTCGAGGTTGGCCTCGCCGGCCCAGCCGTCGGCGGACACCGGGCCGGATTGGCCGGAGCCGTTGCCGGTCGTGGTGGTGAAGCCGGGCTGGCCGAGCGGGAAGACCTGCTCGAAGTCGGGAGCCGGGCCGCCGTAGGTGGAGGCGAAGGTCGCCAGGTCGTGGGCGGCGGTCGGGGAGCCGTAGGAGTCGACCAGGACGATGGTCTGGCCGGCGCCGTCGTTGCTGGTGGCGAGCGGGCCGAGGCCGTAGTGCGCGCGCAGCTGGTCGGGGTTGTAGCAGTGGAGCGTGCGCGACACCGAGCCGTTGGGGCGCGCGCACGAGATGCCGAGCGTGCCGGCGCCGCCGGTCTGGAACGCCGACTCGGGCGCTCGGGTCACGAACGCGTCGGCGGGCGTGGACTGGTCCGCGAGAGCCGGCGGAGCGGTGGCGACCGCGAGTCCCACGGCCGCTGTCGCAGCGATCGCCGCGACTTTGGAGTGCAACATCTTCTGACCTTCCCGAAAGGGCACTGCGTGGGGATCACCGTGTGCCTCCCGGCGACGCTAGACCCGGGAGATCCTTCGGCGGAAGGGGTGCTGGGCAAACAAATATCGCGTCCTCTGGCCGCGCTGGCGCGTCAACGGGCCGGGTCGTGGCGGTAGCCGGGGAAGTCCGGCGGCGTGGTCTCGGTGAGCCGCGGGTCGGGTGCCTCGCCGGACATCCGTAGCAGGCCAGCGACGACGCGGCCGAGGGTGAGCCAGCCGCGCGGCCGCTTCAGGTCGATGCCCCTCACGAGCTGGGCGACCATGGTCAGCCGGTCGAAGTAGACGCGCTCGCAGACGAGGTTCTCCTCCTCGTCGAAGATGAAGTACGCCGTCATCCGGGTGCGGTGCCGGCTGCCGGTCGGCGGGATGCCTCCCAGCGGCCCGAGGTGGGTGCCGAGCAGCCAGAACTCGACGATCACCGCGTCGTCGCTGTGCCGCAGCGCGATGATCTCGTGGTCCTGGTCGGGGAAGGCGACCCGCGTGTCGTGGTAGTAGGCGCGGACGTCGCTGTCGCCGTCGTGCACCAGCAGCATCGGGACCAGCTCGTAGTGCGGGTGCGGGAAGGTCGACAGCGTCCGGTCCCAGTCCTGCGCCACCTCGTCGTGGAAGTGGTCGAGGACGAGCTTCTCGCGGGCGGCGCGGATCTCGGGTGTGGGCATCAAGAGCTCCTCAGTCGCGGTGGCGGAAGCGGTGCACGGCGTACCCCAGGCCGACGGCGGCGACGCCCGCGGCGATGACACCGGGGCGTGCCCGGAGCCGCCGGTAGTCCTCGGTGATGACCGGCCAGACGGCGTCGTCGATGAGGCCCGCGGCATCCTCGGGCGTCGCGCGCAGCGTGCTCACCGGGATCGGCTCGGCGAAGGAGACCTGCACCCGCCGGGGCAGGTGGTGGCGGCGACGCTCGGTGCCGGTCAGCGCGGTCGGCACGATCGGGGCGCCGCCCTCGATGGCCAGCCGTGCGGCCCCCTTCTTGGGGCGACCCAGCTCCTCGGGGTCGCGGACCCGGGTCCCCTCCGGGAAGAGCGCGAGCGCGTCGCCTCGCCGCAGGATGGCGAGCGCGGTCTCCACGGCGTCGGCGTCCGACTCGCCCCGGCGGACCGGGAAGGCACCGAGCGCGATCAGCAGCCGGCCCGCACGGCCCTCGAACAGCTCCGACTTGCCCATGAAGTAGATCCGCCGCTTCAGCGAGGCCGCGATGAAGAAGGCGTCCCAGAAGCTCTTGTGGTTCGGTGCGATCACGACCGGACCCTTCGCGGGGACGTTCTCCGCGCCGCTCACCCGCATCGCGAAGACGACCCGCAGCAGCGGCATCAGCACGACCCGGACGAACAGGTACGCGATCCGGCCCGGACCGCGCCGAGCGACCTCGTGGGCCTCGGCGTTGCTCATCGGCATGCCCCTCACAGTAGGGACTCGGGCGCGCCGATCAGGGGAGGTCGGCCACCGCGATCGCGGACCGGTGCAGCTCGCTGCGTACGACGGACAGCGCGACCCCGCCACGGGCCAGGACCGGGGAATCAGCCGTAACGCAGCCCGAACGCGCTCAGCACCGAGGTCGCGCTCGCCGCGTGCCGCAGCGGGGTCGTGTGCGTGACCTGGGAAAGGGAGCGGCTCAGCCCATAGTGGTTGAGGGCCGTGCCGACGACCCGGCCGTGCAGCGACTTCTGCAGCACCACGGTGAGCACCTTGTTCCCCTCGTTGTGGTCGTCCTCGTCGGCAGTGATCACGATGGCCAGCCGCCCGCTGGTGAAGTCCGGGCCGGCCTTGACCGCCCCCACCTTCGCGCGCAGCCAGCGGTTGGCCGTCGCGAGCGAGCAGTCGTGGGCGTCGTTGCAGACGTTCGGGATGACCACGCCGACGTTCGGCAGCCGGCCGTTGGTGACGTCGCCGGCCAGCGACGAGAGGGAGACGTCCCTGCGCAGGCACGCCGAGCGCTCCGCGGTGAAGTAG
Source organism: Nocardioides sp. (assembly GCA_035248385.1). Taxonomy (GTDB): domain Bacteria; phylum Actinomycetota; class Actinomycetes; order Propionibacteriales; family Nocardioidaceae; genus Nocardioides. Next base: position 6,449 of record DATFHM010000295.1, read on the forward strand.
GTCCAGGGGTTGTGCCGCACGGCGTACTCGCCGGAGTTGGCGCGGTAGCAGGCGGCCGGCATCGACTCGGCGTACAGCTTCGCGGTGTGGCCGCTGGCCAGGGCCCTCCCGAACACCGAGGGGCCGCTCAGCGGGTGCGACGCCGGCGGCCTGTCGTCGGCGACGCCGAAGGTGGAGCCGCCCGCGATCGAGAGGTAGTTGGGCAGCGAGGGGTGCCGGATCGCGTGGTAGTCGGTGGTGTAGCCGTAGGTCAGCGCCTGGTCGTAGACCCAGGGCATCCCCGTCCGCATCTGCGACATCGAGTGGTTCTCGACCACGAAGACCAGCACCTTGGTGATCTGGTTCGCCGGTGGCGTCGTCCGCTGCTGCGTCGGTGCGGCCTCCTGCTGCGCGACGCCCGGCGAGGAGGTGCCGCAGCTCGCGGTCAGGGCCACGGCGGCGGCCAGGCTGAGGATCGTGCGCAGGACCGGTCGGCTCATGTCTCGACCCTACGTGGCGCGCCATTCTTGCTTAAGTACAGCGGATTACTTATGTTTGACGAGTGAGTTCCTCCCACTCGGGCCGCAGACCACGTCTGCTCCCCGTCCTCAGCGTCCTGACCATGCTCGGGCTCTCCGCCTGTGGTGCCGCGAGCGGCGCCTCCGGGTCCGACGTCGGCATCGGCTACTTCCAGAGCGCCACGATCGGCTCCGAGGTGCTCGTCGCCGGCAACAGCGACCTCTCCGACAAGGTCGGCGCCGACATCAAGCTGACCCCGATCGACTCCGGCGTCGCGGGCCTCGCCGAGCTGCGCGGTGGCGCGTTCCCGTTCGTGTCCGGCGTGGGCAACCCGCCGGTGGTGGGTGCGATCGCGCAGGACACCCCGCTCAAGGTCGTGTACGCCGAGTACTTCGACGCCGCCCAGCTGATCGTCCCGTCCTCGGTGACGGCCAACCAGCAGCTCGCCGGCAAGACCGTCGGTGACCTCCAGGGCTCCTCGGAGGACTTCGAGATCCGCGGCTGGCTGGAGAAGCAGGGCCTCAGCGACCAGGTCAAGGTCGTCGGCTTCCCGAGCGAGGCCGCGGTCGCGGCGGCGTACAAGGCGCACCGGATCGACGCGGCGTACGTGGAGATCGCGCAGGCGCTGGACCTCGTGCAGCACGCCGGCGGCCGCTCGGTCGTCACGGCCGAGCAGATCGCCCGGCTCGGCTACCCCTCGCTCAACGTCCTGGCCGTCACCGAGTCGTACGCCGCCAAGAACCCCGACCGCGTGCAGGCCCTGGTCTGCCAGGTGATGCGGGCGCAGTCGCTCATGTCCACGCCCAAGGCCGACCAGTACATCGGGAACGGCGCCCACCTCGTCGGCGCGACGCCCGACGAGGCGGTCGCCGCGACCAAGGTGATCCCGTGGGTCAAGGCCTCCGACGAGCTGTCGTGGTTCACCGGGCCGTCCGGCGACGTTGCGGACGGGAAGATCGCGAAGGCCTACGCCCTGACCGCGCAGTTCCTCGTCGACCAGGGCCGTGTCTCGACGGTCCCGACCGCCGCGCAGATCGCCGACCACCTCGACGCCTCCTACGTGAAGCAGGCGCTGAAGGACGGGTGCGACCAGTGACCGCCCCCGCGCTCGCCAAGCGATCGACCACCGACACGCTGGTGTCGGTGCGGGGCGTCACCAAGACCTTCGCCGGTCGCGGACGACGCCAGACCCGCACCGCGCTGGAGGGGTTCGACCTCGACGTCCGCGAGGGCGAGTTCCTGTGCCTGCTCGGCCCGTCGGGCTGCGGCAAGTCCACACTGCTCTCGCTGATGGCCGGCTTCGCCGCACCGAGCAGCGGCACGATCGAGCTCGACGGGCAGCCGGTCGGCGGCCCGGGACCCGAGCTCGGCTTCGTGTTCCAGAGCTCGGACGCGTTGTTCGACTGGCTGACTGTCGCCGACAACATCGCGTTCGGCCCGCGGATGCGCGGCATCGGCAAGGCCGAGCGTGCTGCCGTCGTGGCCGAGCACCTGCGACTCGTCGGGCTGACCGGAGCGGCCGGCAAGAGACCGCCGCAGCTGTCCGGGGGAATGCGCCAGCGGGTGCAGATCGCCCG
>DATFHM010000296.1:0-13447 GCA_035248385.1 Nocardioides sp.
GGCGAAGCCCGTGCCGACTCCGCGCCGACCAGCCGACCGGTAAGGACCCGCGGTCAAGGCCGGCCGAAGGCCGCCGCGCAGCGGTGCGAGCGCAGCGAGCAGCCTTGACGGCGGGGACCGGTCGGCTACGGTGCGGCCGCCTTCACCGACCCCGAAGGGTCACGGCAGGTCGAGGAGCGAGGTCGGGTCGATGTCGTCCTCGAGCAGGTCGAGGCCCGACCCGACGGACGGCAGGGGTGACACTTCGTCGACCACGACCGGCTGCAGTGCCGGAGCTGCGGGCGCGGGCGGTGTGACAGAGGCGGCGGGTGTGTTGTCGCCGATCACCAACGGCCAGATCGTGCGGAGCACCGCGGACAGGGCGACGCACCCGGCGGCGATGAGCAGGAAGCGGTCCAGGGCGGTGGAGGGGGAGAGGAGCCCCTGGCTGGAGCGGTACGCCGCGGGCGAGGCGATCAGCGCGGCGAGCAGGAGGAGCCGGGCGTCGATGAAGGGGCGTGGCGCGGGCCGCGGGCGTCGTACGACGTCCACGCCGACGCCCTGCTTTTTCCTGCTCATCGGGCGGCCACCAGCTCAGCGCCCATCCGCCCGGAAGCGGGCGGCCGGAGACCGACGACACCGACCGACTGCACCTGCTGGGCGGCGCCGAGCTCGGTGTAGGCCAGGACGGGGAGCCGGTCGACGGCGGGCGCGACCAGGCGGCGTACGGCCAGCCTGATCTGCGGGGCGCACACCAGCACGGGCTGGACGTTCGTGTTCTCCGCGGCGGTGGCGAGCTGGGCGAGCGTGACCAGCACGTGCTGTGCGAGGTCCGGGTCGAGCACCAGCACGGCGCCGTTCTCGGTCTGCCGCATGCCCTCGAGCAGGTTCTGCTCCAGCACCGGGTCGAAGCTGATGGCGGAGAGCACGCCCCCCGCGAGGTACGGCGCTGCCAGGGCCGGGTCGAGCGCGGCACGGGCCGCCTCGATGAGGCCGTCGCCGTCCTTCGACACCGAGGCACGCACCGAGAGTGCCTCGAAGATCCGGACGAGGTCGCGGATCGGGATGTTCTCGGCCAGCAGCGCCCGGAGGACCTGCTGCAGCTCGCCCAGCGACAGGTGCGACGGTGTGAGCTCCTCGACGACGACCGGGTGGGTGCGCTTCACGACGTCGGTGAGCAGGCGGACGTCCTCGCGGCCGAGCAGGCGGCCGGCGTGGTGGTGGACCACCTCGGCCAGGTGCGTGGTGATGACCGAGGCGCGGTCGACGACCGTCGCGCCGGCGATCTCGGCCTGGTGGCGCAGCTCGGCCGGGATCCACTTGGCCTCGAGGCCGAAGACCGGTTCGCGGGTCGGCGTACCGGGCAGGGAGCCGAGGAAGTCGCCGATCGCAAGGACTGTGCCGCGCGGAGCCTCGCCGCGCGCGACCTCGGCGCCGAACAGGTTGATCGTGTAGGTGTTGAGCGGCAGCTCGAGGTTGTCGCGGGTGCGGACCGGCGGGATGACGATGCCGAGCTCGCCGGCCACCTTCCGGCGCAGCGCCTTGACGCGCTCGAGGAGGTCGCCGCCGGTGCGCTGGTCGACCAGGTCGATGAGGTCGGCGGAGAGCTCGAGCCCCAGCGGGTCGACGCGGATCTCGGCGGCGAGCAGCTCGGGGGAGTCGGGGTTGGCCACCGGTCCGTCGGCGGCATCGGCCCCGACGAGGTCGGGCGAGGACTCGTCCACCCGGCTCGACGCGAGGAGCATCAGCCCGCCGGCGACGAGGAACGGCAGCTTCGGCAGGCCGGGGATCAGGCACAGCGCGACGGCACCGCCCCCGGCGACCCGCAGCGGCATCTTCCGGGCGAGCAGCTGGCCCACGATGTCGGAGCCCATGTCGCCGTCGGAGACGGACCGGGTCACGATGAGGCCGGTCGCGACGGACAGCAGCAGCGCGGGGATCTGGGAGACCAGGCCGTCGCCGATCGACAGCAGCGAGTAGGTGTTGATCGCGTCCTTGATCGGCATGTGCATCTGCGCGAGGCCGATGCCGAGGCCACCGATCAGGTTGACCAGCGTGATCACGATGGCGGCGATCGCGTCGCCCTTGACGAACTTCGACGCACCGTCCATCGCGCCGTGGAAGTCGGCCTCGGCGTGCACCTCGGCGCGGCGCCGGCGGGCCTCGTCCTCGTTGATCAGGCCGGAGTTGAGGTCGGCGTCGATCGCCATCTGCTTGCCGGGCATGGCGTCGAGGGTGAACCGCGCGCCGACCTCGGCGACGCGGCCGGCGCCGTTGGTGATGACGATGAACTGGATGACGAGCAGGATCGCGAACACGATCAGGCCGACGATGAGGGAGCCGCCGACGACGAAGTGGCCGAAGGTGCCGATCACCTTGCCGGCGTACCCGTCGAGCAGGACCAGACGCGTCGCGCTGACGTTGAGCGCGAGCCGGAACAGCGTCATCACCAGGATCACGCTCGGGAACGCCGCGAAGTCCAGCGGGCGGTGGATGAACATGGCGACCATCAGGACGAGCAGCGCACCGGTGATGTTGAGCGCGATCAGCATGTCGAGCACGATCGCGGGCAGCGGCACCACGAGCATCACGACGATCGTCACGATGCCGATCGGCACACCGAGCTGGTGCAGCGTCTTCTTGGACACGGGCGGCCTCTGCGGTCGAGCGGACGAGCGCCCTCCGTGGCACTGCGATGGTCGCGCCGTCCTGGCGCCTAGGGGGCTGATCGGCGTACGCCGCGGGCACCTGAGGGCCGATCGAGTGGGCCGCCCGGGACTTTGGTCGCGGCCGTCTACGGTGACTCCATGCCTCGCACCGACGCCCCGCTCTCCCCGACGCCGCGCACGCGGCTGACCCGCGAGCGCCACCACCAGGTCGACGACCGCGAGCGGCTGCACACGCTGCTGGACGAGGCCCTCATCGGCCACCTCGCGATCGACCGCGGCGTCTTCCCGGTGGCGATGCCGATCGCCTACGGCGTCGACCGCGACGGGCCCGACGAGGGCGGCACGATCTACCTGCACGCGTCCGTGGCGGCCGGCTGGATGGCCGGCGCGGCCGGTCGGACGGTCTCCCTCACCGTCACCGAGATCGACGGCCTCGTCGCCGCCCGTTCCGGCTTCAACCACTCGATGAACTACCGCGCCGCCGTCATCATCGGCGAGGCCCGGGTGGTCGAGACCGAGGAGGAACGCGACCACGCGCTGGACCTGATCGTCGACCACATGATCCCGGGCCGGGCGGCCACTCTGCGGCCAGCGACCCGCAAGGAGCTCGCGGCCACCCAGGTGCTCGCGCTGCCGCTCGCCGAGGCGTCGCTCAAGGTCAGCGACGGCGACCCCGACGACGAGCCCGAGGACGTCGCCGCCGGCATCTGGGCCGGGGTGATCCCGGTACGCCGGACCGCCGACCCGGTGGTCCCCGACCCGGCCGCCACGGGGCCGGTGCCGGCGGATGTGGCGGCGCGGGCGGCGGCGCTCCGTCGTACGTGACGAACGCGTTGGGTTGTCGGCGCCAGCCCAACGCGTTGGTCAGGTACGACGCGGGGCCTGCCGCTTCCGCCGCGCAGCGCTGAGCACCTCGGGCAGCTCGGCGGCGGCGCGCGGGGTGCGGTGCTCGCCGCCGTGCTGGCCCGCGGCCCGCCGCGACAGCACGAACGCCAGGACCTGCGCCACGGCCGCCCAGAGCTCGCGCGGGATCTCCATGCCGACCTCGGTCGAGCGGTAGAGCGCCCGCGTGAGTGGTATGTCGTGCACCATCGGGACTCGCTCCTCGAGGGCCCGCTCGCGGATCCGGGCGGCGATCGCGCCGGCGCCCCGGGCCACGACCCGCGGGGCACCGCGCTCGGGTTGGTAGCGCAGCGCGACGGCGAAGTGGGTCGGGTTGACCAGCAGCACGTCGGCGTCGGCGACGTCGGCGAGCATCCGGCTGCGCGCGGCGGCGAGCTGGCGGGAGCGGATCGCCGACTTCACCAGCGGATCACCCTCGGACTGCCGGTGCTCCTGCTTGATCTCGTGGTGCGACATCTTCAGCTGCTTGCCGATCCGCCGGCGCTGCATCGCGTAGTCGGCGGCGGCCATCACGAGGCCGGCCACGGTGACGGTGAGCAGCAGGTGGGTGATGCGCGAGGCGGTGATCGAGATGACCGCCTCGATCGGCACCAGCCCGCCGATCAGCGGCAGCATGCCGCGCACCGTCTGGTAGGCGATGAGCGCGACGACGCTGGTCTTCGCCAGCATCTTCACGCCCTCCCACCACGCGTGCGGGCCGAAGATGCGCTTGGCGCCGGCGAACGGGTTGAGCTTATTCGGGTTGGGCTTCGCGAGCTTGGGGGACAGGTAGAACCCGCCCTGCGCGATGGTGGCGAGCAGGCTGACCCCGAGCACCAGCGAGCCGAACGCGGCGAGCACCAGGACCAGGTGCAGCGCGTCGGCGCGCAGCAGCGTGAACGCCAGCGACGTCGAGGGGTTCGAGACCGCGGTCAGGTGGGTGACCAGCATCGTCCGCACGTGCCCGGCCTCGAGCCGGAAAAGCGGCCCCATCGCCATCGCGACGACCAGCATCGAGAGCCAGGCGCCGAGCTCCGGCGTACGAGCGACCTGGCCGTCCTTGCGGGCCTGCTTCTTCCGCTTGGCTGTGGGCTTCTCGGTCTTCTCCCCGCTGCCGCCGCCGCTCACGACGCGCCCGCCATGGTGGACAGCGCCTGGTTCGTCAGGTCCACGAGACGCGAGGTTGCGCTCGGCAGCATCGGGAAGCAGAGCCCGACGAGCATGAGGGTCAGCCCGACCTTCGCCGGGTACATCACGTTCATCGCGTTGAGCTGCGGCGCCACCTTCGTCATCAGGGCCAGCGCGAGGTCGCACACGAACAGCACCGCGATCAGCGGGAGCGCGATCTGCAGCGCGGTGGTGAAGAACATCGAGAACGCGGTGGTCACGACCGCCGGCCAGGAGTGGATGTCCGGCATGCCGTCCAGGCCGATGAAGTTGAAGCTGGTGAGCAGCCCGCCGATGACGAGCAGGTAGCCGCCGGACACCATCATCAGCAGCACGGCGAGCATCTGGTGGAACCGGCCGAAGACGGCGTTGGAGTTCATCGCGAGCGGGTCGTACGCCGCGGCGACGGAGAACCCGCCGAAGATGTCGATGAGCGAGCCGGCGGCCGCGATCGTCGAGAACATCAGCGTCGTGACGAAGCCCATCGCCACGCCCACGACGACCTGGGCCAGCACCGCCAGCAGCAGCTCGGGCGTGGTGCTCGGCAGGTGCCGGGTCGCGAGCGTGGGCGCCATGTCGAGCGAGAGGCCCAGCGACAGCACGACCCGGCCGGTGACCGGGATGCCCCCGGTGGCGAAGGGAGGTACGACGGACAGCCAGCTGATCACCCGGATGCTGGCCAGCAGCAGGGCGATCAGCGAGGCGCCGTCGACGGAGAGGGTCATGCGAGCAGCCGCGGGACCATCGCGAACAGGTTGTCGGTGAAGGACATCAGTGTGTGCAGCATCCAGTTGCCGGAGAACAGCAGCGCGAGGCCGATCCCGATCACCTTCGGCACGAAGCTGAGGGTGAACTCCTGGATCTGCGTCATCGACTGGAACAGCGACACGGCGAAGCCGATCACCAGCGCGGTGGCGAGGATGGGCGCGGCCAGCTCGAGCGCGACCACCATGGTCTTCAGGGCGATCTCGATGATCGTGGTGTCGGTCATCAGCCACCACCGGCGTACGACGCGACGAGCGACTTGATGACCAGGGCCCAGCCGTCGACCATCACGAACAGCAGCAGCTTGAACGGCAGCGACACCATCACCGGCGGCATCATCATCATGCCCAGGCTCATCAACGCACCGCTGACGACCATGTCGATCACCAGGAACGGGATGAAGATGATGAAGCCGATGATGAAGGCGTCCTTGAGCTCGGACAGGATGAACGCCGGGATCAGGGTGGCCGTGGACACGTCGGTTCGGTCCGAGGGCAGCGGCCGGCGCGCGACCGAGGTCAGCAGCTCGAGCTCGTGGTCGTCGGTGTTGTCGAGCATGAAGGTCCGCAGCGGCTCCATGCCGTTGTGGAACGCCTGCGCCGACGTCTCCTTGCCGTGCAGGTAGGGCTGCACGCCGTCGTGGTTCACCTGGGAGATGACCGGCGACATGATGAACAGGCTGAGGAACAGCGCCAGCCCGGCGAGGACCTGGTTGTTCGGCGTCTGCTGCAGGCCGAGCGCGTTGCGGGTGAGGCCCAGCACCACGAGCACCTTGGTGAAGCTGGTGCAGGTGAGCAGGATCGCCGGCAGCAGGCTGATCAGCGTCAGGGCGATCAGCGTGACCAGGCTGTTGCTGGGCTTGTCGGTCAGGCCGGTCAGGTCGACGGTGACGTGACCGGCGCCGGGGCCGTCCGGCCCCTTCGGGCCGGTGGGCTTGGTGGGGTCGGCGAGTGCGCCGACCGGCGAGGTGAGGATCAGGACCAGCGCACCGACGATGCTCAGGAGAACGAGTCGGAGGGGTCTGCGCAGGTGCCCGATCACGAGGCTTCGCGTTCCTCGGGTGGCGGCGGGGTGCCGGTGAAGACGGCCATGGTCTGCTTCCAGGTAGCGGGGGACAGGAGCGACCCGGCGAGCGGTGAGGAGCTCGAGGGCGCCCGTGCCGGGACCGGTACGTCGAGGGGCTCGTCGGCCACGAGCTCCTCGGGGTCGAGCTCGGCGAGCAGGCTGACCTGCTGGTCCGTCGTACCGACGAGGAGGACGCGGGAGCCGACCGTCAGCACCGCGACGCCCGACGAGCGGGTCAGCGACTGCCGGGCCACGACCTGGACGGTCGCGCCGGACGGCGACTTGAAGCGCTTGTTGGCGAACCGGGCCATCAGGAACAGCAGGCCGACCACGAGCGCGAGCGACCCGATCAGCCGGAAGCCCAGGCCGACGACGCTGGTGTCCGACATGGCGTCAGACCGTCGCGGTGGCGTCGACGATCTCGGTGACGCGCAGGCCGAAGTCCTCGTCGATGACGACGACCTCGCCCCGGGCCACGAGGCGGCCGTTGACCAGCAGGTCGGCGGGGCTGCCGGCGGCCCGGTCCAGCTCGAGGACCGTGCCGGGGGTCAGGGCGAGCAGGTCGCGGACCGTCATCCGGGTGCGGCCCAGCTCGACAGTGACCTCCATGTCGACGCCCTGCAGCATCTCCAGGCCGCGCACGACCGGGCTCGGGCCGCCGAAGGCGGGGACGAAGGGCTCGTCGGTGATGCCGGCCGGGGTGTCGGGGACCTCCGGCAACGGCGCGGCCGCGACCGGCGGCATCGGTGCGATCGGCTCGCCCGCGCCGTCCAGGGTGGCCTGGGGGAGCAGCAGGGCCGCGGCGATGCCGGTGCCGATGACGGGGACGGTGGTGAAGTCGTTGCCGATGACGTCGGTGATGGAGAAGGTCTCGGCGTCGGTGTCGAGCCGCTCCGCCGTACGGGCCCGGGCGCCGAGGCGACCGGCGGCCGCGTCGAGCGCGGGCTGGACGGCGGCGGCCAGGTCGAGCGCGCCCATCGGCGAGGAGGCCAGCGCGTCAACCAGCTCCTGGCCGACGCAGACGACGACGCAGCCGGGGACCCCGTCGAGCTCGACGCGCACCGCGCCGGCGAAGGCCGACAGCACGTGCGGCGAGCCCGGCTGTGCGGGCGCCACCGTCAGCGGGGACACCGCAGGCAGCAGGGCTGCGGTCGCCTCGGCGACGGCCTCGGCGAGGGTCTGGTCGGTCATTGGTCCTCCGGAGGGGTCGTGACGATGAGCGCGGCGAGCCGCTGGCCGCGGGCTCCCGGGGTGGCGTGGGCGTAGGTGGAGCCGGCGAAGCTGACCTCGAGGGGCGCCGCGGCGGGGTGCGTCAGCCGCAGCACGCTGCCGGGCTGGAGGTCGGCGATGGCGGCGGGGGAGAGGTCGATCGGCCGCAGCCGTACGGCGACCTCGACCGGCACCTGCGCGAACTGCTCCTGCAGCAGGCGGGCCGACTGCGCGCGCTGGGCCTTCTCGCGGTCGGAGACCGCGCCGTTGCCGCTCGCGTTGGCGAGGTGGGGCAGCAGTCCGGAGAACGGCAGGCAGACGGTGAGCCGGTGCGGCTGCTCGCCGATGCGCAGCTCGAAGGTCACCACGACCATCACGTCGGCGGCGCCGGCGACCTGGGCGAACTGGGGGCTGTACTCGACGCCGGTGGCGGTCGGCTCGAGCGCGACGATCGGGGTCAGCGAGTAGCGCATCTCGCTGAGCAGGCGCTCGATGAGGCCGCGGATCACGCCGTCCTCGATCTCGGTCAGCGGCCGCTCGGGCTGCTCGTCGGACCCCGGCCCGCCGAGCATGTGGTCCAGGCACGACATGGTCGCGAACAGCGGGATCTCGAGCACGCCGGTGCCGGGCATCGGGTCGGCCGAGAACAGCGTCATGTACGTCGAGGCGCCCAGGCTGTCGACGTACTCGGCATAGGTGCGCTGGGCGATCTCGACCAGCGTCACCGCGCACACCGTGCGCAGCGAGCTGGTGAAGACGGTGGTCGCCTGCCGCGCGAAGCCGTCGAAGCCCAGCTGCAGGGTCCGCTGGTGCTCGCGGGAGAGCTGGATCGGTCGGCGGAAGTCGTACGGCGTCGGCTCGCTCGCGCGTGGACGCCGACGCGTCCGGGCGCCGGAACCGGTCGTCGGAGCAGGGGTCACGTGCGCCAGATCGGTGCGCGGGGTCGCCGGTTGAGCCCTCCGGGGACGAACTGGCCGAGGGTCCGCAAAAGCCGGGACTTCGTCCCGCGAGTTCAGGCTTCTGGTCGACCGAAACCCTGGATTCGGTCGACCAGAAGCCTGAACTCGCGTGGGGGTTACTGGGTGACGAACTCGGTGAAGTAGACGTCCATGACGTCGCCGTCGTAGGCCTTCTCCAGGTCCTTCTCGAGCTCGCCGCGGAGCTTCTCGCGCTGGGAGCGCTTGTTGACCTCGGCGACGGGGAGCCCGGAGAACACCTCGATGGCGGCGTTGAGCGCCTTGCTGCCGTCGACGGGGTCCTTTCCCGCGCCCGTGGTGAGCTGGAGCGCGATCCCGAGCCGCAGGTAGTGGCCGTCGGCGAGGTTGACCTGGATCGAGTCCAGCGGTGCGACGGCGCCCGGCTTCGGCACCGCGGGCCCGCTGGGCTTGAGGAAGAACCAGTAGCCGGCGCCGCCCACGGCGAGGAGGAGCACGACGATGCCGATGACCAGCTTCTTCTTCGACCCCTGGGCGTCCTCGGACGCGGTGGCCGCCTCGGGCTGCATCACGGCGGCGCTCATGACTTGTTCTCCATCTGGTCGTACACCTTCTTGAACAGGGCGCGCGCCTCGGGCGGTGCCTGCGACAGCACGACGAGGTCGACGCGCTTGTTGATCTCCTGCGACCCGGGGAGCGAGGGGTCCATGAGCGGCTTGGTGTGCCCGAAGCCGGTGGCCTCGAGGCGGTCGGCCGGGAGGCCGTCGTGCTCCTGGAGCCGGCGCAGCACGGTGATCGCGCGGGCGGCGGAGAGGTCCCAGTCGGTGGGGTAGTACTTCGGGTGGACCTTCTCCTGGTTCGTGTGCCCGTCGAGCTCGATCGGCTCGGGGAGCTGGACCAGCACCGGCGCGATCGTGTCGACGACCCGCTCCCCGCGCGCGGTGAGGGTCGCGACGTCGTACCCGAAGACGACGTGGCGCGAGACCAGGCTGACCACCAGGCCGCGCTCGTCGACCGTCGCCTGGACGTCGCCGCGCAGCCCCTGCTTCTCCAGCGCTGCCTTGATCTGCTTCCACACCTTGATCAGCCGGTGCACCTCGACCTTGGCCGTCTGCTCCTGCGCCTGGGCGCGGGCGGAGTCGATCTTGTGCAGCACCTGGGTCGCGGCGGCGCGCTGCGAGGTCGGCAGGCTGTTGATGAGGTTGTCGATCGGGGACGAACCCGGCGTGGTCGCGCCCTCGTCGTCGAGCAGCGGGCTGGAGCCGCTGAGGATGGAGACCGAGTGGCCGAAGCCCTTGGCCAGGCCGTCCTTGAGCGCCTTGAACTTGGTGGCGTCGACGGTCGACATCGCGAACATGACGATGAACAGGACCATCAGCAGGGTCACCATGTCGGCGTACGTGACGAGCCAGCGCTCGTGACCGCCGCCGTGCTCCTCGTGCTCCTCCTCGTGGTGCCGACGGCGCACGGGCCCCTTGGTGGACATCAGGCGGCCTTCGCGTCGGCCTCGACCGCGTCGGCCGGGAGCAGGGAGCGCAGCTTCTCGGCGACCAGGCGCGGGTTGGCGCCGGCCTGGATGGCGGCGACGCCCTCGACGGCGACCTCCATCCGGGCCCGCTCCAGCTCGCCGAGCCGCGTCAGCCGGTTGCCGATCGGCAGCCAGATCACGTTGGCGCTCATGACGCCCCACAGCGTCGCCACGAACGCACCCGCGATGAGCGGGCCGAGGGTCTCCGGCGTGGAGAGGTTCTCCAGCACGTGCACCAGGCCCATGACGGTGCCGATGATGCCGATCGTCGGGGCGTAGCCGCCCGCGTCGGCGAAGAACTTCGCGGCCTGCTTGTCGTCGCGGCGCTTGGCGCGCAGCTCGGCCTCGAGGATGTCGCGCAGCTCCTCGGGGTCGGTGCCGTCGATGGCCATCGTGACGCCCTTGACCAGGAACGCGTCGGGGATGTCCTTGACCGCGTCCTCCAGGGCCAGCAGCCCCTCGCGACGGGCGCGCTCGGCCAGCTGGACGACCTGGGGGACCAGGTCGGTGGCCGGGGCGACGCCGGTGGTGAAGGCGCGCTTGATGTTCCTGATCGCGGCCTTGGCGTCGGTCATCGAGCCGCCTGCGACGGTGACCATCATGGTGGTGCCGAAGACGAGCAGCATGGGCGCGACGGAGAAGAGGCTCATCGGGTTGCCGCCCTCGAGCACGTTGGCGGCGATGATGACGGCGAAGCCGGCCCCGACTCCGATCATCGCGGCGGGGTCCTTCATCGGTCCTCCCCCCGGTCGCGGCGGTCGTCCCGGTGGTTCGGTACGGCGGACAGCCGGCCCGCCCCCAGCGCGGACCCGTGCGGCGGGGGAGGCGGCACGCCCGCGCTCTCGAAGAAGGCGGCGCGGGCGACGATCCGGGCGCGGTAGTCGAGCACCTCGGCCAGCACCACCTCGAGCGGCTCCGCGACGACGTACTTGGTGCCGTCGACGAGCGTGATCACCGTGTCCGGTGTGCTGTCGACGCGTTCGATCAGGTCGGCGTTCAGCAGGAACGCCGTGCCCGAGAGCCGGGTCAGCGTGATCATCGGGGCACCTCCGTGTGCGGGTCGTTCGCGATGGCCGTCCTTGGCCGGAACGCCCTCCCCATCGGCACCGGGGAGGGCGTTCTGAATGGTCTTTCGGTGATCGAGTAGCCGCGAGGAACGAGCGGCGTATCGAGATTCAGCGCTTGATGTTGACGAGCTCTTCGAGGACGGAGTCGGACGTGGTGATGACGCGGGCGCTCGCCTGGAAGCCGCGCTGGGCCAGGATCAGGTTCGTGAACTCCTGGGAGAGGTCGACGTTCGACATCTCCAGCGCACCGGCCACGATCGAGCCGTTGGTGCCCTGGTTCGCGACGCCGAGCTGCACGGCACCGGAGTTGGCCGACGCGCGGAACTCGGTGTCGCCGATCTTCTGCAGGCCCATCGGGTTGGTGAAGTTCGCGACCGCGATCTGGCCGATGTCGCGCTGCACGCCGTCGGAGAAGACGCCACGGATCTTGCCGTCCGAGGCGATCGAGTACGCCGTCAGCTGCACGCCGGCCGGCAGGCTGCCGTTGATCATGCTCAGGTTCATGTCGACCAGCGGGCCGGTCGCCGTACCGGTGGCGTCCAGCGCGTAGCCCTGGACGGTCTTGCCGTCGGGCGCGACCAGGTTGCCGCTCTGGTCGAAGCTGAACGCGCCGGCCCGGCTGTAGACGTCCTCCTGACCGTCGCGCAGCACGAAGAAGCCGTCGCCCTGCAGCATCAGGTCGGTGGAGCGGCCGGTGGTCTCGGCGGAGCCCTGGTTGAAGTTGAGGTTGGTCGCGGCGAGCTGGACGCCCAGGCCGATCTGGATCGGGTTGGTGCCGCCCAGCGTCGGGCTGCCGCCGGAGGCGGCGGTGAGCATCTGCGAGAGCGTGTCCGAGAAGACCGTCCCGCTGGACTTGTAGCCGACCGTGTTGGCGTTGGCGATGTTGTTGCCGGTGACGTCGAGCATGGTCTGGTTGGTGCGCAGGCCGCTGATGCCGGCGAAGAGTGAACGCAGCATGGTTGTTTCTCCTTGGGTGGGGCGGGCTCAGACGGCCGTCGAGCTCGAGGGGTTGTCGCCGACCGAGGTCACCGACGTGAGGGGCACCGAGGTGCCGTTGATGGTCAGCGTCGGTCCGGTGGACAGGAACGAGGCTCCGGTGACGGTGCCGGTCTGGGCAGCGCCGTTGTCGTCGGTCCAGTGCACGGTCTGGCCGATCATCGCTCCGGCGCCGAACGCCATCTGCGACTGCACGAGCGCCTTCATCTGATCGGCGACGCTCGTCATCTTCTCCAGCGCCGTGAACTGCGCGGTCTGGGAGAGGAACTGGCTGGAGTCCGTGGGGTTCATCGGATCCTGGTACTTCATCTGCGCGACCATCAGCTGCAGGAAGGTGTTCTCGTCACCCAGGTTGCTGGTGTTGGTCGTCGCCGCGGGGTCGCCCGGCGTCGAGAACGGCCCGACGACGCCCGCGAGGGGAGAGACGGTCATGGGTGCTCCTTGGTCGGTGGTTGATCGGTGGGTCAGAGGGTTCGATCGAGGCGTCCGTCGGCGGTACGCCGGACGGGGGCCGGCGAAGCCCGGTCGTCGGTGTCGTGCGGGGTGCCGGGCTGCCGCTGCTCGTAGCGCGACTGGCCGGGCTGGCCGGACTGGCTGGGCTGTCCGGGCTGGCCTGCCTGGTTGGACTGGTTCTGCTGGTTCGGCTGGCCGGACATGCCGGTCTGGGCGGAGAAGGCGGTGCCCTGGCCCTGCACGGTGATCCGGGTGTCCGTCGCGCCGGTGCGCTCCAGCAGCCGCTGCAGCTCCGGGGTGCTCGTCGACAGCGCCTGCTGCACGTGCTGGTCGCCCGCGTCGAGGCTCACCCGGACGCTGCCCTCGCGGACCACCATGCTCACCCGCACCTCGCCGAGGTGGGCCGGGTTGAGGATGATCGTGATCCGGTGGCTGCCGGGGCTGGTCGCCAGCTTCGTCACCTCGGGGAACACCTGGCGCGTCACCACGGTGGTCGTGCTGTCGCCGCTCGTCACGGTGACCGTCGAGGTCCTGGCGGGCGCGGTGATCGCGCTGGTGGCCGCGAGCACCGGCGCGACGGGGGTGACCGGAGCCGGTGCGGTGGTGCCGGATGCGACGTCGGCGGCGGCGACCGCCTCGGGCGCGACCGGGCGCACGACCGGTCGGCGGGCCGGGGCCTCCGCGGAGCCCGGTGCAGGGGCTGCCTGCCGGGTCGCCGCGGGCGCGACGGCG
>DATFHM010000297.1:0-20926 GCA_035248385.1 Nocardioides sp.
ACGACGTCGTACTGGTGGCGCTCCATGCCGCCCTCGGCGTCGCCGGACATCTCGTTGCCGGTCATCGGGTGCCGGTCGGTCGTCATATCAGAAGAACCTCAGGTCGGAGATCGTGCCGTTGGACACCAGGTAGATGTAGAGATCGGTGAGGGCCACCGAGAACAGCGAGAGCCAGGCGTAGAGGGCGTGCCTCTTGTTCAGCTTCGACACCTGCGTCCAGAGCCAGTAGCGGACCGGGTGCTTGCTGAAGTGCCGCAGCCGGCCGCCGACGATGTGGCGGCACGAGTGGCAGCCGAGCGTGTAGGCCCAGATCAGCAGCACGTTGGCCCACATCACCACCGTGCCGAGTCCCATGTGGAGCCACTGGTCGTCGGCGTTGCGGAAGGCCAGCACCGCGTCGTAGGTGAGGATCAGGCCGACCACCACGGCGGCGTACCAGAAGTAGCGGTGGATGTTGTTCAGGATGAGCGGCAGCCGCGTCTCACCGGAGTACGCCGAGTGCGGCTCGGCCACGGCGCACGCGGGCGGCGACAGCCAGAACGCGCGGTAGTACGCCTTGCGGTAGTAGTAGCAGCTCATCCGGAAGCCGAGCGGGAAGATCAGGATGATCAGGGCCGCCGACAGCGGCCACCACGAGAACGGCTGCCCGAAGTCGCTGCTGCCCTTCACGCAGTCGCCGAGGCACGGCGAGTAGAAGGGCGAGAGGTACGGCGCCGAGTAGTAGTGCGAGCCCGCGAACGCACGGATCGTCGCGTACACGACGAAGGCCGTGAAGACGACGAACGTCGTCAGTGGAGAGACCCACCAACGGTCCGTTCGAAGAGTCCGCTCCTCGATGCTCGCCCTCGTCGGGCCATGGACCCCGTTGGTGTCGATCGCCATCTGACCGTCCTCGCGTTGGTGGGAGGCAAAGCGCGACCGAGTCTGCCGGTTCGGCCACGAATGTGAAAGGGGCCACACCGCAAACCCCGGGATCGCCGCCCCCATCACCGAGCGGTAGCGTGACCGCCGTGGCTGCACCTCTCATCTCCCAGACGGGGCTTGTCGAGAACTCCCGCGCCGTACGCACGACCATCGCTCTGAAGTTCCTGATGGCCGCCAGCGGCGTTCTCTTCATCGGATTCGTCCTCGTCCACATGTACGGCAACCTCAAGGCCTTCTCCGGCCACGAGGCGTTCAACGAGTACGCCGATCACCTCCGCGTGCTCGGCACGCCGATGCTCCCGCGCGAGGGCTTCCTCTGGGTGATGCGCGTCGTGCTGATCCTGGCGCTGGTCGTCCACGTCGGCACGGGCATGGCGCTGTGGCGCCGCGCCGCGAACGCGCGCCCGGTCAAGTACGTCGTCAAGAAGCACACCGGCGCCATCCCGGCCGCGCGGATCATGCGCATCGCCGGCGTCTGGATCCTGGGCTTCCTGATCTGGCACCTGATCAACTTCACGATCGGCAAGGTCAACCCGGCCGGCGGCGCGACCAACGACCCGTACAACCTCCTGGTCGACGACTTCAAGACCTGGTGGAACACGGTCATCTACCTGATCTCGATGGCCTTCCTCGGTGCCCACATCCACCACGGCACGTGGAGCGCGATGCAGACGCTCGGCTGGACCGGCTCCGCCCAGTCCCGCACCCGCGCCCGCACCTTCGCCCTGGCCGTGGCCATCGTGATCGCGGGCGGCTTCTCGCTCGTTCCGCTCGGTGTCGTCTTCGGCATCATCGACTGACCGGCCTAGCAGGGAGATCTACGCAATGACCGACATGCCGGACACCACGCTCACCCACCACAACTCGCAGGACGAGCCGTCGCCGGGTGAGTACGACGACGCGAAGGGCTACTACGTCCTGGGCGACCCGATCGTCGACACCAAGGCGCCGAGTGGCCCGATCGCGGACCGCTGGCAGACCCGCAAGTTCGAGGCGCGGCTGGTCAACCCGGCCAACCGCCGCAAGCTCGACATCATCATCGTCGGCACCGGCCTGGCCGGCGGCGCCGCCGCGGCCACGCTCGGCGAGGCCGGCTACAACGTGAAGTCCTTCTGCTACCAGGACTCCCCGCGTCGCGCCCACTCGATCGCCGCCCAGGGCGGCATCAACGCGGCCAAGAACTACAAGGAGGACGGCGACTCCGTCCACCGTCTCTTCTACGACACGGTCAAGGGCGGCGACTACCGCTCGCGCGAGTCGAACGTCTACCGCCTGGCCGAGGTCAGCACCAGCATCATCGACCAGTGCGTCGCGCAGGGCGTCCCGTTCGCCCGCGAGTACGGCGGCCTGCTCGACAACCGCTCCTTCGGCGGCGTGCAGGTCTCCCGCACGTTCTACGCCCGCGGCCAGACCGGCCAGCAGCTGCTGATCGGCGCCTACCAGGCGATGGAGCGGCAGATCAAGGCCGGCACCGTCACGGCGTACAACCGGCACGAGATGCTCGAGGTGATCGTCGCCGACGGCAAGGCGCGCGGCATCATCGCCCGCGACATGGTCACCGGCGAGATCGAGACCCACCTCGCCGACGTCGTGGTCATCGCCTCCGGCGGCTACGGCAACGTCTTCTACCTCTCGACCAACGCGATGGGGTCCAACGTCACCGCCGCGTGGCGTGCGCACC
Organism: Nocardioides sp.; assembly: GCA_035248385.1. Taxonomy (GTDB): domain Bacteria; phylum Actinomycetota; class Actinomycetes; order Propionibacteriales; family Nocardioidaceae; genus Nocardioides. Next base: position 2,606 of record DATFHM010000297.1, read on the forward strand.
GCAAGGGCGCCTACATGGCCAACCCCTGCTACACGCAGATCCACCCGACCTGCATCCCGGTCTCCGGCGAGCACCAGTCCAAGCTGACGCTGATGAGCGAGTCGCTCCGCAACGACGGCCGGATCTGGGTGCCGAAGAAGAAGGAGGACTGCGACAAGGACCCGCGGGACATCCCCGAGGAGGACCGCGACTACTACCTGGAGCGGATCTACCCGTCCTTCGGCAACCTGGTCCCCCGCGACATCGCGTCCCGCCAGGCCAAGAACATGTGCGACGAGGGTCGCGGTGTCGGCCCGATGGTCGGCGACTTCCGCCGTGGCGTCTACCTCGACTTCAAGGACGCCATCGCGCGCCTGGGCAAGGACGCCATCGAGGAGAAGTACGACAACCTCCTCGACATGTACGAGCGGATCACCGGTGAGAACCCGTACGAGGTCCCGATGCGGATCTACCCCGCCGTGCACTACGTCATGGGCGGCCTGTGGGTCGACTACGACCTGCAGTCCTCGATCCCGGGCCTGTTCGTGACCGGCGAGGCGAACTTCTCCGACCACGGCGCCAACCGGCTCGGTGCCTCGGCCCTGATGCAGGGTCTGGCCGACGGCTACTTCGTGCTCCCGCACACCATCCGCGACTACCTCGCCGACGGTCCGTTCGCGGAGATCGACGAGTCGCACCCGGCCGTCGTCGAGGCGAAGAAGGACGTGGAGGACCGGATCGCGAAGTTCCTGTCGATCCAGGGCACGCGGTCGGTCGACAGCTACCACCGCGAGCTCGGCCACATCATGTGGGAGTACTGCGGCATGGAGCGCACGGCCGAGGGCCTGCGCAAGGCGATCGACATGATCCGCGAGCTCAAGCAGGACTTCTGGACCAACGTCAAGGTGCTCGGCGAGGCCGACACGCTCAACCAGAGCCTCGAGAAGGCCGGCCGGGTGGCCGACTTCATCGAGCTCGGCGAGCTGATGTGCATCGACGCCCTCAACCGCCGCGAGTCGTGCGGCGGCCACTTCCGGGCTGAGTCCCAGACCGAGGACGGCGAGGCGCTGCGTCACGACGACGAGTTCGCCTACGTCGCGGCGTGGGAGTGGTCCGGTGAGGGCAACGCACCGGTCCTGCACAAGGAAGACCTGGTCTACACGGCCATCGAGATGAAGCAGAGGTCCTACAAGTGAGCGCGGGCGACATGAACCTCACCCTCAAGATCTGGCGCCAGACCGGTCCGGAGGACCGCGGCGGGATCCGTACCTACGAGGTCGCGGGCATCTCCCCGGACATGAGCTTCCTGGAGATGCTCGACGTCCTCAACGAGCAGCTCAACGACGCGGGCGAGGAGCCCGTGGCGTTCGACTCCGACTGCCGCGAGGGCATCTGCGGCATGTGCTCGCTGATGATCAACGGCGAGGCGCACGGCCCCGAGGTCACCACGACCTGCCAGCTACACATGCGCTCGTTCAGCGACGGCGACACGATCACGATCGAGCCGTGGCGCTCGGCGGCCTTCCCGGTGATCAAGGACCTCGTCGTCGACCGGGCCGCCTTCGACCGGATCATCCAGTCCGGCGGCTACATCTCGGTCAACACGGGTTCGGCGCCGGAGGCCAACTCCGTGCCGGTCCCCCGCGACCACGCGATGCGTGCCTTCAACGTGGCCACCTGCATCGGTTGCGGCGCCTGCGTGGCGGCGTGCCCGAACGGCTCCGCCTCGCTGTTCCTCGGCGCGAAGATCACCCACCTCGGTGAGCTGCCGCAGGGCCAGCCGGAGCGCTGGTCGCGCGTCGTCGACATGGTCAGCCAGCACGACCACGAGGGCTTCGGCGGTTGCACCAACATCGGTGAGTGCGCGGCCGCGTGCCCGAAGGAGATCCCGCTCGACGTGATCTCCTTCCTCAACAAGGACCTGCGCACCGCGCTCAAGCAGGGCCACTGATCCAGGCGTAGGGACCCGGGTTTCGTCGTACGACGGACCCGGGTCTCCGCTATTTTTCGGCTGTGGGTGCGACGGCGATCCGGTGCTGGCTGGAGCAGCAGCACGCCCAGCTCCACATGCGCAAGTGGATGCTGGAGTTCGACCAGCCCGACGCCGAGCGTGACTTCAAGGTGCACGACGACCGCGAGGGCGTCGCGGCCGCGCCGTTCGGGCTGGTGGTCGGCGTGGTCTTCACCGTCGTGTACGCCGGCATCGACGCCCTCGTCCTGAAGCACGCGCTCCTGGTGACGATGCTGATCCGGCTGGTCGGCGTCGTGGTGTTCCTGGGCGCCTGGGTCGCCCTGCGCCGGGTCCGGCTGGTGCGTGAGCACTTCCAGGTCGGCACCGTCCTGCTGCTGACGTTCGTCCTGCTCTCGCTCGGACCGGCGCTGGCCGTGGGGGCGGACTTCCCCACCGAGTACCTGCGCACGTCGGCGAGCGTCACGCTGCTCGGCGCGATCGGCCTGCTCCGGCTGCGGATGCGCGCGGTGGACGTCATGGTTGTCGTCTACGCCGCGGTCAGCCTGACGCTGCCCGGGGTGTGGGCCGGCGTGGACGAGCTGGGCTCGCACGTCGCGCCGACCCTGGGCATGGCGGCGATCGCGTGGACGATCGCCTACGCGCTCGAGCGGCTGCGGCGTACCGACTTCCTGCGGCAGCGCGAGCTCGAGGAGGCGCGGGCACGGTCCGACGAGATCCTGCACAACGTGCTGCCGGTGTCGATAGCGGAGCGGCTGCGCACCGGCTCCGGGGCGATCGCCGACTCGGCGCCGAACGTCAGCGTCCTGTTCTCCGACATCGTCGGCTTCACGCCGGTCTCCGAGACGCTGTCGCCCGAGGCGCTGGTGCAGCTGCTGGACACGATGTTCCGCGAGTTCGACGGGCTGTGCGACGAGCGCGGCATCGAGAAGATCAAGACCGTCGGCGACGCCTACATGGCCGTGGCGGGCATCCCCACCCCGGACAGGGACCACGCGGCGTCGGTGGCCGAGCTCGCGCTCGACATGCAGCGCACGCTGAGCCGCCTCTCCGCGGACTGGCCGAGCCCGATCGCGATGCGCATCGGCATCGCCTCCGGCCCGGTCGTCGCCGGCGTCATCGGCCAGCGCAAGTTCACCTACGACCTGTGGGGCGACACCGTGAACACGGCGAGCCGGATGGAGTCCAGCGGCCGCCCGCACCGGATCCAGGTCTCGGAGTCCACGCACGCGCTGCTGGAGCACCGCTACGCGTTCAGCGCGCCGCAGGTGGTCGACATCAAGGGCAAGGGCCCGATGACGACGTACTTCCTGCTGGGGGCGCTCGTCTGAGGGCCACCTGACCGGGTTGGGGGTTCGGGATTTTGGACTCACCCCTTGCCGTCACCCCTATGGGTCACTCCGATGCTTTCGTAGGCCCTACGAGAGCATCGGAGTGACCCATAGGGGTGTGGGAGGGCAAGGGGTGAGTCCAAAATCCCGAACCCCCAACCCTCAATCGCGAGTCGACCCGAGCGCCCGCAGCACCTTGATCCCGAAGCTCAGGAACACCAGGCCAAGGATCATGTTGATGACGATCAGCGCGATGTGCGCGGGGTAGTAGCCAGCCGGCTCGACGGTCCCCTTGGCGTGCTCGTCGGCGAGCGCCTTGATGAACCGACCCCAGATCACGAAGCTCCAGACGGCGACGCCGATGCAGAACCAGGCGTGCTTCTTCTCGAGCTTCATGGGTGCGGCCTCCGCGTGCGCTTGAGCAGTACGACGAGGGCCAGCATCGCACCCGCGCCGGCCGCGAACGGACCGGCCCTGCCGGGGGCGGGCGGTGCAGCGGCTTGGCTCACACCCGCCTGGCTCACACCGGCCCGGCTCACCGCCGCCAGTGCCGGCGCCGGCGGCACGAGGGGCACGGCCGCCGGGCTCGGGACCGAGGTCTGCGCCCAGGCGGCGGCGTACAGGGTGACCTGGGAGAAGTAGTTGATCCATACCAGCAGGATCAGCGCGATCCCGAACGCCTGGAACGAGGGCTGGCCCTTGGTCGAGGCGAGCAGCAGCGTGGAGGCCTGCTTGAGGATCTCGAAGCCGACGGCGGCGATGAGGGCGCCCGTCCAGAGCGCGCGGCGGGGCAGGGGCGGGCGCGCGAGCAGCACGAACATGAGGAAGAACATCAGCGTGCCGGCCGCGACGCCCACCACGATCGCGAGGACCGTGACCAGCCAGCCGAGGCCGCTGGACAGACCGAGCTTGCCGAGCAGCCAGCCCGAGGAGTGGCCGACGATGCCGGACACCGCGACGCCCAGGAGCAGCACGACGCCGAGGACCGCCAGCGCGCTGAGGTCGCGCAGCTTGCCCATGACGAAATTGGGGCGGAGCCGCTTCGGCTCCTGGAAGACCGCGATGAGGGCGGTCTGCAACGCGGAGAGCCAGCCGAGGCCGGCGTACAGGACACCGAACAGGCCGATGATCCCCACCGCGCCCGCGGAGTGCTCGATGTCGGCGAGCTGGATCTGGTGGTCGCCGCTGCCGACGAGGCCCGGCAGCACCTGCTGGATCGCGTTGACCAGCGCGTCGTGGGCGGCGGGGACCACGCGGGCGACGTACCCGATGACGAAGAAGGCGATCGCCAGCACCGGGAAGACCGACAGGAACCCGAAGTACGTGACGCCGGCGGCCTGCTGGCTGCCGTTCACCGATCCGTAGTGCTCCACCGTGCGCAGCACGTGGTCGAGGAGAGGGGACCTCTGCCGCACCTGCCCGAGACGTTCCTTGATGCCGGCCATGCCCCCGACGTTACCGACCCGACAGCTCGAAGGTCCGGTTCGTCACCCAGCCGGCCGCGCCCTGGTGGACGTAGAGGTGGAACTCGCGCACGTCGAAGACGCACTCGAAGTCCGCCATGTCCCGGAAGGCGCGGTCCAGGGTCGCGTCGTCGACGTGGTGGGCGACGGTCACGTGCGGGTGGTACGGCCAGTCGATGTCGATGCCCAGCGGCCCACGGCGTACGACGTCGGCGAGGGCCTCGCACTGCGAGATGCCCTCGACCAGGCCCACGAACACCACCGGCGAGACCGGCCGGAACGTCCCGGTGCCGCGCAGGTGCACGGAGAACGGGGCGATCTGCGCCGCCGCGTCCGTCAGGTGCTCGACGATCGGCGTCAGGTCGCGGTCGACCCCGGTCGGCGGGATCAGCGTGATGTGGGTCGGTACGCCGAGAGCGGTGGGGTCGCCGATCTCGAGGCGGTACTCCTGCAGCCGGGTCGCCGCGGGCTCCGGGATCGCGACCGCCACCCCGATCGTGGCGGTCGTGCCGTCAGCATCGGGCGTGCCGTTGCGGAACGAGCTCATCAGGCGGGCGCTCCCGGCGCGACGAAGCCGATCCGCTGGTAGACGTCGCGCAGGGTCGCCTCGGCCACCGGGCGGGCCTGCTCGGCCCCCTTGGCCAGCACCTGCATGAGGTAGTCCTGGTCGTCGAGCAGCTCGAGGGTTCGGTCGCGGAACGGGGTGACGTAGCTGAGCACCACCTCGGCGAGATCGCTCTTGAGGTCACCGTACCCCTTCCCGGCGTACTGCTCCTCGAGGTCGGTGATCGACTCGCCACCGAGCGCGGAGTACAGGCTGAGCAGGTTGCTGACGCCGGGCTTGTTCTCGGGGTCGTAGCGGATCTCGCCGTCGGAGTCGGTGACCGCGGAGCGGATCTTCTTGGCCGTCACCTTCGGGTCGTCGAGCATCTCGATGATGCCGTTCGGCGCCGACGACGACTTCGACATCTTCTTGGTCGGCTCCTGGAGGTCGTAGATCTTCGCCGTCGACTTCAGGATGTAGGGCTCGGGCAGCCGGAAGGTCTTCTTGAACCGGCTGTTGAAGCGCTGCGCGAGGTCGCGGGTGAGCTCCAGGTGCTGGCGCTGGTCCTCGCCCACCGGCACGTAGTGCGGGCGGTAGAGCAGGATGTCGGCCGCCATCAGGATCGGGTAGGTGAACAGCCCGACGCTGGACGCGCCCTCACCACCCTTGGCCGACTTGTCCTTGAACTGGGTCATCCGGCGGGCCTCACCGAAACCGGTGATGCCGTTGAGGACCCAGGCCAGCTGGGCGTGCGCGGGGATGTGGCTCTGCACGAAGATCGCGGACTTGTCCGGGTCTACGCCGGCCGCCAGCAGCTGGGCCGTGCTGCGCAGGGTCCGCTCGCGCAGCAGCTTGGGGTCCCAGTCGACGGTGATGGCGTGCTCGTCGGCGATGAAGAAGAAGGGCTCGTAGTCGGCCTGCAGGATCTCCCAGTTCCGCACGGCTCCGAGGTAGTTGCCGAGGTGGTAGCTGTCGGCAGTCGGTTGGATGCCCGAGAGGACCCGGGGACGGGCCGCTCCCTGCGGTGTCTGCTGCCCGGTGGCCGTCTCCGGCACGGGGGGCTGGGCGGTCGTGGCGGACATGGTCACCGATTCTGTCAGGCCACCTCCGCCGCCCCCAAGCGGATGGGTGTTGTGGACGCCGGTCAGGCGGCCGCTGCGGGGCTGGTACGCCGGTGCAGGATCGCCGAGAGCAGCAGGATCGCCACACCGACGACGCTCAGCACGACCCCGACGAGCGCGGGCGCGCGGTAGCCGTAGCCGCCCGCGATGACCAGGCCACCGAGCCAGGCGCCGAGGGCGTTGGCCACGTTGAGGGCCGCGTGGTTCATCGCGGCGCCGAGCGTGACCGCGTTGCCGGCCACGTCCATCAGCCGGAGCTGCAGGTTGATGACGAGCACCGAGCCGGACGCGGTCACGGCGAACGCCACCGGCAGCAGCCACCAGCCACCGGGGGCCGCGACGAAGTAGACGAGGAGGAAGAACCCGCTCGCCGCTCCCCCGCCGATCAGGCTGCGGAACACCGAGATCGCGGCCAGCTCGCCGGCGAGCCAGGTGCCGACGACCATGCCGAGGCCGAGCGCGAGCACGAACAGCGGCACGGTGCCGATGGCGAGCCCGCCGACCTCGGTGACGGTCTTGGCGACGTAGGAGTAGACGGCGAACAGCCCGCCGAAGCCGACCGCGCCGGCCGCCATGGTCAGCCAGACCTGGCCGTTGGTGAAGAACTCGCGCGCCTCGGCCCGGCCGCTCGCGGTCGCGTCGCCGCCGACGCTCGGCACGACGGCGAGGACGCTGAGCACCGTGACGACCGCGAGGCCCGCGGCGGTCAGGTACGTCGCCCGCCAGCCGACGTTCTCCCCGAGCCACGTGGCGAACGGCACGCCCACCACGTTCGCCACCGACAGCCCGAGCATCACGCCCGCGACCGCGCGCCCGCGACGCGCCGGGACGACGAGGCTGGCGGCCACGAGGCTCGCCACCCCGAAGTAGGCACCGTGCGGGAGGCCGTCCAGGAAGCGGGCCAGGGCCAGCACCGGGTAGCTCGGCGCGAGCGCGCTGAGCACGTTGAAGGCGGCGTACGCCGTCATCAGGCCCACGAGCATGGCCCGGCGCGGCAGCGCGGCGCCGAAGAACGCCAGGATCGGTACGCCGACCACGACCCCGAGCGCGTACGCCGAGATCACGTGGCCGGCCGTCGGGATCGAGACGTGCACGCCGTGCGCGACCTCGGGCAGCACACCCATGGTCATGAACTCGGTCGTGCCGATCGTGAAGCCACCGACGGAGAGGGCCAGGATGGCCAGGCCGGGGCGGGCGGTCGTCAGCTGCACGGTCGGGTCCTCGGTGGTCGTCTCGATCGTCGCCGTCACTGAAGCGGCAACCTGAGGGTGTCCTCGGGTATTCCTAGCCCCACCAGAATGAGGCGGCGATCACGGCGTACACGCCGATCAGGGAGGCACCCTCGAGCCAGTTCGACTCACCGTCGACCGTGATCACCACGGCGATGAGGACCGCCAGGAACACGGCACACACCAGCATCGGCGAGAAGACCAGCGTGAGCGCCGCGAACCCGAAGACCTGCGAGAGGAGGACCAACGCCGGCGCGAGCACGAGGGCGATCTGCAGCGGCGAGTTGATGATGAGCGAGAAGGCGTAGTCCGACTGGTTGCGGGCCGCGAGCTGGACGCCGACGACGTTCTCGATGGCGTTACCCGCGATGGCGACGATGACGAGACCGGCGAACACGTCGCTGATGCCCCAGGAGTCCATGGCGGGTTGGAGCGCGGCGACGAACCAGTCGGAGACGAACGCTGCCAGCAGGCCGGCCAGCGCGAGCAGACCGACCGCGAGCGGCACCGGCCAGCGCGGCGGCTCGGCCTCGTGGGCCATCGGCGCGTTGAGCCCGCCGTTGCCCCGCCGCAGCGAGGCCGGAAGGGACAGCGCGAAGAGCAGCAGCAGCACGACGGCGGCGATGTCGGACAGCGACTTCTCGTGCAGGGCCGCCGGCGCGTGGATCCAGGCCGCCATCGACGGGAACACCATGGCCACGACCGCCACCAGCATGAGCACCGAGATCGAGCGGGCCCGCTCGGAGTCGATCGACTGCGAGCCGTGCTTCAGGCCGCCGACCACGAAGGCGATGCCCATGACCAGCAGGAGGTTGGCGAGGATCGAACCGATCAAGGCGGCCTGCACGACACCGACCAGACCGGCCTTGAGCGCGAACAGCGAGATGAAGAGCTCCGGCAGGTTGCCCAGCGCGCTCTGGAGCACACCCGTCGCTCCCGGACCGAACCGATCACCGAGCTGCTCGACGGAGCGGCCGACGAGGCTGGCCAGCAGCGTCACCGCGACGCCCGCGAGCACGAAGGCGACCACGCCGGTCCAGTCGAGGTAGTGCGCGAGGCCGGCCACGACGACGGCCAGGCCGCCGCCACCGAGCACGACCAGGTCGGAGCGGACGAACGTCGGCGAGGCCTGCGTGGTTCCCGTGGTCACCCGGGGCACGTTAACGGATCGGGGCGACCTCAGCGCGGCGTGACGGTGACGCTCACCTTGGTGGCGGACGCGTCCTGGGCGACCACGAGCTTCGCCGCCCCCGCGGGCGAGACGACGTGGCCCCCGGTGACGGCGACGTCGTACCCCTGCGGGAAGACGTACGCCGGGGTGGAGATCACCGTGCGCGCGCCGGCCGGGAAGCTGCCAAGCGTGCCGTAGCGCGCGGTCGACCAGGTCGCAGTGAAGGTCTTCGTCGCGCGGTCGAAGCGGTACGCCGTCGGCGTGCCCGCCGTCAGCTCCGGGTAGGGCGTCACGAGCGCCGACATCTTCGCCCAGTCCACGTTGTCACCCGCCGGCGCCTTCGTCGGGTCGAGGACGAGCGCCTGCTCGTCGCCGGGACCGGTCGTGGTGGGGTCGTCGCAGCCGCAGTAGGCCCAGTACATCCAGCCGGTCAGGTGCTGGTCGGCGAGGTCGGCGACCCCGGTCAGCGTCGGCTGGTCGGTCGTCGCGCCGAACTCGGTGAGCAGCGGCGTCGCACCGGCGGCCCCGCTGGTTGACGCGGCGTTGCTCCACGTCATGCCGTTGGTGACGTCGCAGACGAGCTGCCCGACCGGGCCGGCCGAGGAGCCCGCCTCGGCGGTCACGCAGTAGTCGTGGAAGGAGAAGCCGAGGTTGCTGCCGGTCGGGTGGACGCTGCTCGGGATGCCGTCGGCGAACAGGGTGTTCGGCTCGAAGTAGATCGGCGTCGCGGGGTCGACCTGCCGGATCGCGGTGATCATCTTCTGCTCGGCGGCCTGCAGCTGGAGGTCGAGCAGCGGGCAGCCGAGCGGGATGCAGGTCGCGTACAGCGTGCCCGGCCACGGCTCGTTGTAGAGGTCGAAGCCCATCACCCCCGGGGTCTGCTGGAGGTACGACGCGACGTGAGCCCAGGCGGCGGCGTACCTCTCCTGCAGGCCGACCCCGCCCGGCCCCGGCGCGTCGGCGTAGAAGCTGTCGAAGGCGTGGTTGACGGCCAGGTTCGCGAAGTAGTTGCCCGGGAAGCCGACCAGGGGCAGGTTCGGCAGGCCGCCGTCGAGCACGGCCCAGTCGGGCGCGCCCTCGCCCTGGAACTTCTCGTTCCACATGTCCTGGTGGAAGTCGACCAGGCTGGCGATCCCGTAGGAGTCGAGCATGGCCACCTCGCGCCGGATCTCGGCGAGGTAGGCGTCGTCGTACACGCCGGGCTGGGGCTCGACGGCCTTCCAGATCACGCCGAGCCGGACGCTGGTGAACCCGTTGTCGCGGAGGAATGCGGCGTCCTGCTCGTCGAAGCCCGCGGCGTTCGCGGAGTACGGCGCCCGCTTGAAGACCATGTTCACGCCGTGCGTGATCTCGACGCGGCCGTCCGGTGCGGTGGCGAAGCGGCCGTGGGTGGCCGGGCGGGGTGCGGGGGTCGTCGTGCCGCTCGCCGGCGCCTGGCCGCCGACGGACGCGAGGGCGGCCGTCAAGCCGAGCGCCGCCACGAAGAACGAGAACCTGTTCCACTTCCGCATGCCCGACACGATGACCTGCGTCCCGGGCGACGTCAAGCGGCACCGCTGCAGTGATGCCGCCGACGTCCCCCAGAACGCCGGCGGCATCCACCGACCCCGAGGTCGGGCTCTCCCGCGCACGCCACAGCGCCCCACACACCGGGCTGTTCTCGAGGAGCCGTTCGGAGCCAACGCTAGGGAGCCCGCGAAGCGCGTCGCTACCGTGCTAGCCCCACACCTGCGGAGACGCCTCAGAGGACGGTGTGGGCGCCGCGCAGCCAGGCGATCACGGCCGCGACCCGGCGGTTGGTCTGCGAGTCGTCGACCAGCCCGAGCTTGGCGAAGATCGCCGCGCTGTAGGCCTCGATCGTGCGCACGGTGAGCGAGAGCTCGGTCGCGATGCCGGCGTTCGAGCGGCCCTCGGCCATCAGCCGCAGCACCGCCCGCTCGCGATCGGTGAGCCGCTCCAGATCGGTCCGGCGGGGCGGCTGAGCGATCAGGGAGCCCACGACGTCGGGGTCGATGACGCAGTCCCCGTCGGCGATGCGCTGCAGCGCGTCGAGAAGGGTCCCGACATCGGTCACCCGGTCCTTGAGCAGGTAGCCGATGGCGTGGTCGGAGATGGCGAGCACCGCGGCGGCGTACGTCGACTCGGCGTACGTCGACAGGATGAGGATGCCGACCTCGGGGAAGTCGGCGCGGACCAGCGCAGCGGCCCGGATGCCCTCGTCGGTCTCGGTGGGAGGCATCCGGATGTCCATCAGCACCAGGTCCGGGCGGACCCGCGCCAGCGACTCGAGCAGCTCCTCGGCGGAGCCGCACTCCGCGATGACCTCGACACCGGCGGCCTGGAGCTGGAGCACCAGGCCGTCGCGGAACAGCGCGCTGTTCTCGGCGATCGCTACTCGTAGGGAAGGTACGCCGTCAGGCACGTGCCACCTCCTTCCACGGGCTCGACGACGAGGGAACCGCCGAGGGCCGTGACCCGGTCCCGCAGGCCCAGCAGACCGGACCCGTCGGTGGCGTCGGCACCGCCGATCCCGAAGTCGCGCACCAGGATCACGACCGTCCCGCCGCTGTCGCGGACCTCGACCTCGGCCCGATCGGTCCGCGCGTGCTTGACCACGTTGTTGAGGCCCTCGCAGATGACGAAGTACGCCGTCGCCTCGGTCGCCATCGGCCAGCGCCGGCCGGGGATCGAGCTGGTCACGAGCAGCGGCAGCCGCTCGGCCGCGCTCTCGACCGCCGCGGCCAGCCCGCTCTGGGTGAGCACGGCCGGCAGGATGCCGCGGGCGAGGTCGCGCAGCTCGGCGATCGCCTCCTGCACGTGGCCCGCCGCAGCGGCGGCCAGGTCACGGGTGTGCTCGTCGGGTGCGGCGTGGACGACGCGGTCGAGGCTCATCCCGAGCGCGAGCAGCCGCTGCTGCACCCCGTCGTGCAGGTCCCGCTCGAGGCGCTTGCGCTCGGCGAGCTCGGCCTCGGCGAGCCGGGTCCGGGACCGCCGCAGCTGCCCCATGGTGGCGGCATTCTGCAGGGCCAGACGGACGGCCGCGGCGCTCGCGTCGACGAGCTGCCCGTGCCGGGCCACCGACGCGTCGGTCACGATGGCCGCGAGCGGGGAGCCGTCCTCGGCGTCGACGTTCACGACGAGCCGCGCCACGTCCGTGACGGGGGCCTGCTGCTGGCCGGAGGCCGTCCGCCAGTGCCCCTCCTCCGCGGCCCACACGAAGAGCGTCAGGTCGGGGTCGGACAGCGTGGTCGCCAGGGACGCCTCGATCTCGGCCGGCGTGCTGGAGGCCCGCACGTGCAGCAGCAGGTCGCCCACCGCGCCCCGCGCGGTCCGCATGCTCAGGGCCGCGAAGATGAAGCCGGCCGGGACGGCGAGCAGACCGAGCTGCTCGACCACGAGCACGGTCATGCCCTCGAGGTTGTGGCCGCCGAACACGGAGACGACGTGACCGGCGACGGCGAGCGTGGCGCCGATGGCGGCGAACACGACCGGCGCGAGCTCGTGGCGGGCCACGCCCTTGTTGTGCGTCAGCCGCCAGCCCATCAGGCCGAGGAACCAGGCGGCCAGGACCAGGATGTAGGCGTTGCCGAGCTTCAGCCCGAGGTCCGCGACGTTCGTGGGCAGCGGCAGCGTGGGCCACCAGCCCTGGCGGAGGTGGTCGGGCGTGACCGTCACGGTCAGCCGGGTCACGACGAGCACGACGATGGCGGCCCTGGCCCAGCGGTGGCCCCGTGGCGAGAGCCGCGGCCCGGGGAACCGGACCAGCACCACCGCCAGCATCGCTCCGGCGAGGGGCCCGGCGATCCAGCTCATCAGCGGGAAGGGGGTGTGGTCCTGGAAGCGCAGGTGCTCGATGGCCAGGCACGCCCCGACCAGGCACAGCAGCGTGGCGTTGCCGCGCTGGGCCTCGTCATCGGCCAGCAGCGCGGCCGCCGCGGCGAGGGCCGCGATGAGCATTCCCTCCAGCAGTCCGATGAGCGGGTGCGCGGTGTCGCGCGGCTCGAGCAGCACCGTGATGCTCGACAGGCCGACGACGGCCGCCAGCACCCACTCCCTCCACGGCGCGCCGGTGCTGCGCCCCCTGGTCCCCACGGAGCGCAGGCTAGTGGTCGACGGGGTGGTCCCACACCGAGATAGCCACAATTCCCGAGGATCAGCCGGCCAGGTGGCTCCAGTCGGCCGCGAGCTCGGTCCACGGCCCGACCGCCGCGATCTCGCCGTCGACCAGCACCACGACCCGGTCGGCCTGGGCGAGCGCCGCCCGCTTGGACGTCGCGCCGATGACGGTGGTGTGCCGGGCGCGCAGGGCGGACCACAGCTCGATCTCGGTCGCCGCGTCGAGCGCGCTGGACACGTCGTCGGCGAGCAGCAGCTCGGCGTCGGTCGCCAGGGCGCGCGCCAGGGCCAGCCGCTGGACCTGGCCGCCGGAGAGGCGTACGCCGCGGTGCCCGACGACCGCGTCCGCGCCACCGGCGTCGGCGACGTCCTCGGTCAGGCGGGCGGCGGCGACGGGCTCCTCGAACGCGCGCTCGTGCCCGAGCTGGACGTTGTCGGCGAACGTGCCGGACAGCACCCGCGGGACCTGCGCGACGTGGGCGACCTGGCTCGGACGCAGGAACACCTCGGCGTCCTCGACGTCGCGCCCGTTCCACCGCAGCGTGCCGCGGTGGTCGATCAGGCCGGCCAGCGAGGACAGCAGGCTGGACTTGCCCGAGCCGACCTGGCCCACGAGCAGGACCAGCTCGCCGCGCTCGACGGTGAGGTCGATCGCCTCGGCGCCGAGCGTGCCGTCGTCGTGGACGGCGGAGTAGCCGGCCAGCTCCAGCCGCTCCAGCGGGACGCGGTCGGGGGTGAGCGGGTCGGGCGCCTCGCCGGTGACGAGGTCGACCCCCGCGGGCAGCGCCATCAGGTCGACGCCGCCGGCGAAGCCGGAGGTGGCCTGCTGCCACGCCCGCACTCCCGGCGCCTCGGTCACGACCGCGCCCGCGACGCGGCCGAACCAGTCGAAGCCGTTGACCGCGGTCGCGACGAGCAGCGCGGTCGCGAGCCCCCACACGCCGTGCAGGTAGAGCGCCCAGGCCGCGACGACTCCGACCTGCACCATCACGATGGGTACGCCGTCCAGGACCGCCTGGACCCGGTGCTCGAACACGGCGGCCTCCACGCGTCCGCTGTCGACGCGCCGCAGGTGCGCGTGCACCTGCGGGGTGCGGCCGGCGAGCTTCACGGTGCGCGCCGACTCGACGGCCGACACCACGGCCCGGCCGAACCGGGCGCGCGCCGCCGAGGACCGCGCGGCCGAGCGGCCCGCGATCGGCCGGCCGATCGAGGACGCCACGGCGCTGGTCGTCATCACCACCAGCAGCACACCGCCGGCCAGCCAGGTGCCGCCGGCGACCATGGTGATCGCGGCGATGAGCAGCCCGTTGACGAAGTCGACCCAGCGGTCGGCGTACCGCGCGTAGCGGTCGGCGTCCATCGACCGCGCGACCACCTCGCCCGGTGGCGTGCGCGGCAGGCGGTGGCCGCGGACCTGTCCGAGCAGCACGTTCATCCGCACCCGCAGCATGACCTCGATCCACCAGCGCGGATAGCGCCGGAAGGCGTCGGCGAGCAGCAGCGGGGCGAACAGCAGCGACGCGACGAGGACCGCGACGAGGGCGGTGGTCGACTGGCCCGCCTCGAGCCGCTCGACGACCTTGCCCCAGACGAAGCCGGTGAGCGCGCCCAGCGGCGCGAAGACCGTGCCGCCGAGGAACAGGATCACCGACCAGGCGCCCCACCACGGGCGCACCCAGAGGGCGTGCCAGGTGCCACGCGCGAGCGAGGGGCCGGTGCCGACCTCGGGCCGCACGGGAGGTTCGCCGGTACGCCGCCGGCCACCCACGCCGCCGTCGAGCACGTCGACCGGGCCGGCGCCCTCGATCCCGTCGACCCCGTCCACGTCGTCGAAGCCGGCCGTGTCGCTCGCGGCGAGCAGGCGCCGGAACGGCCCGTCGACGACCGCGAGCTCGTCGCGCGGACCGTGCTGCACGACGCGGCCGTGGTCGAGGACCGCGACCGCCTCGGCCCGCTCGATGGTGCTCAGCCGGTGGGCGACGAGGATGCCGGTGCGCCCGCTGAGCAGCCGGTCGGCGGCCGCGACCACGCGCGCCTCGGTGACCGGGTCCATCCGGGCCGTCGCCTCGTCGAGCACGACGAGCTGGACGTGCCGGACCAGCAGCCGGGCGAACGCCACCAGCTGCTCCTCCCCCGCCGACAGCGTCGTGCCGCCCGGCCCGAGCAGCGTGTCGAGGCCGTCGGGCAGGCCGGCCACCCAGTCGGTGAGGCCCAGCTCGTCGACGGCGGCCTCGACCTCGTCGCGCGGGACGGCGGCGAAGAGGGTGATGTTGTCGGCGAGCGTGCCGGCGAGGATCTCGGTGCGCTGCGTGACGACGCCGACCCGGCGACGCAGCTCGTGCAGGTCCAGCGTGGTGACGTCGGCGCCGCCGAGGAAGACCGACCCCGCGCTCGGCTCGGAGGCGCGCGAGAGCAGCGACGCGAGCGTGGACTTGCCCGAGCCGGTGCGGCCGACGAGGGCGAGGGTGTGCCCGGACTCGACGTACAGGTTGACGTCGCGCAGGGCGAACTTGCCCTCCTCGTAGCCGAAGTCGAGGTGCCGGATCCGCAGGTCGAGCGCTCCGGTCGGCACGGCCTCGCCGCCGACCGGCTCCGCCTCGACGGCGAGCAGCTGGCGCAGCCGCAGGACCGCGCCCAGGCCGGCCTGGATGTCGGGCAGCTGGTGGGCGAGGTTGTTGATCTGGCCGACGAAGATCGACGTGACCAGGAACAGCGTCACGAGACGGGCGACGCCGAGGTGGTTTCCGCCGACGAGGAGCACGCCCGAGATCGCGATGATCGCGAGCAGCCCGTTGAGCAGCATCCCGACCACGATCGCGAGGCGGGCCTCGAGCCGGAGCACCCGCAGGAACTTCGCGTGCACGTCGGCGGACAGCTCCGCGAGGCGTCGTACGACGAAGGGCTGGCCGAGGCTCGTGCGCAGGTCGTCGCGACCCGCGACGCCCTCCTCGAGCGCGGCCGCGTGGTCGGTCCAGGCGGCCTCCTCGACCACCTTGCGGCGGGCGATCTCGGCCAGTGCGGGACGCATCACGGTCGCCGTGACCGCGCCGACGACGGGGAACAGCAGGAACGCCGGCCACCAGGTGAACCCGGCCACCAGCCACATCGGGACGACCGCGAAGCCGGTGCGCATCGCCATCCAGAACTGCTGGCGCAGCAGCGTGCCGACCTCGTGGGTGTCGTCGTCGACCCGGTCGAGCACCTCGCCCACGGCCTGCTCGGTGAGGTGCGCGAGCGGCTGCTGCAGGGCGGCGCTCAGCAGGTCGCCGCGCAGCTTCCCCTCGGCGCGGTCGACCACGCCTGCCCACACGATGCGGCCGGTGGTGTCGATGGTCGCGGCCCCCACGACGCACAGGGCGAGCAGGGCCAGGAGCGGGCTCGTGGGGTGGCTGGCGATCCGGCCGGCCACGACCGTGCCGAGCGCCTGACCCACGGCCGCGAGCGCGACCGCCGCCACGGCGAAGCCGGCGGCCGGACGGCGCAGCCGGCGCCAGTCGACCCGTCGGCTCGGGTCGGGGACGACGGGATCGGCGGCGGGCGCGGCTGCCCGGGTCAACGTCGTCGTCACCCCGACGAGAGTAGTTGTCGCCGCCGACAACTTCCTCCGGATTATCTGCGGCTGCCGGTCACAGGTGCTTGAGGGCCTCGCGTCGGCTGAGCGGGCTCAGGTCGTGGTCCGCCACGAACGCGCGGACCCAGTCCGGGTGGTGGCGGGCGGCGTCGCGAAGGGCCCAGCCGATCGCCTTGCGGAGGAAGAATTCCGGGTCGGCGAGGTTCGGCTCGATGGTCGCGGCGAGCACCTCCCGGTCGAGCCGGTCGCGGCGGCCGAGCTGGCCGATGATCGCCAGGCGGCGCATCCAGAAGTCGTCGTCGACGCACCACCTCCGGACCAGGGTGGCAGTCGCGACCGGGTGCGCGTCGTGGAGGGCGGCCACCCGGTGGGCGAGCCCGTCGACGTGGTCCCACCAGGCACCGCTGCGCGCCATGTGCTCGAGCTGCGGTACGAGGGTCCACTCGCCCTGGAGCGCGCGTTGGGCGAGGAGCTCGCCGGCGGCGTACCTCTCCTCGCGGTGGGTCGCCCCGTCCCAGAGCTCCAGGCTGGCGGCCGCCAGGCCGGGCCCGTCCTTCGCCCTGCCTGCCGCACGCACCTCGGCGTTGACGATGCGGCGCACCTCCGGCACCCGTACGCCGAGGAAGGGCATCGCCGACTTCATGTACGCCTGCTGGGCGGGAGCCAGCGAGGGGTCCGCCGCGGCCCGGAGCGCCGCCCGGACGCGATCGACGAGTTCGGTCACGCTCGGAACCTAACCGCCCTAGGGTTCGGGCCATGGAACCGAGCACCGTGCAGGACGTGATCGCCCGCATGAGCGCGATCGACGGCGAGCTCGACCCGAGCGACGGAGCGGCGGTCTTCAACGCGATCTACCTGCGCGTCACGCGCGGCGTGGGCGACCTGCTGGCCGCCGGCGGCACCTTCGCCGACCCCGCCTTCATGGAGCAGCTGGACGTCACCTTCGCGCGCTACTGGTTCGACGCGTACGACGACACCGGCCGGTCGCGCGCCTGGGCGCCCCTGTTCGAGTGCCGTCACGAGCCGCTCCTCCCGATCCAGTTCGCGCTGGCCGGGATGAACGCCCACATCGAGCACGACCTGCCGCTGGCTGTCGTGGCGAGCTGTGCTGCTCACGGCCGCGAGCCGTCCTCGATCCGGGCCGACTACGAACGCGTCAACGACCTCCTGGCGTCCATCGAGGCGGAGATCCGGCGTTCGTTCCTCGACCAGCTCGGCCGGGCGGTGGACGACCGCGTCGGCCGGGTCGCCCACCTCGTGAGCGCCTGGGACATCGAGAAGGCGCGGGACGCCGCCTGGGCGACGGTGTGCCTGCTGTGGGAGATCCGCGGGAGCGCGTTCCTCACCGGGCTGCAGCACGACGTCCTGGAGCGGGCGGTCGGGATGGGGTCGCGGCTCCTGCTCACGCCCGTCGACTGAACGCCGACGGCCCCCGCTCGTGCGAGCAGGGGCCGTCGTACGTGATCGGGATCAGAAGTTGGCGAGGGCCTCGTTCAGGGTGGCGCTGGGCCGCATGACGGCCGCGGTCTTCTCCGGGTCCGGGTAGTAGTAGCCACCGATGTCGGCGGGCTTGCCCTGGACCGCGATCAGCTCCTCGGCGATCTTCGCCTCGTTGGCGCGCAGCGTCTCGGCCAGCGGCTTGAAGGTCGCCGCGAGGTCGGAGTCGTCGGTCTGCGCGGCGAGCTCCTCGGCCCAGTACAGGGCGAGGTAGAAGTGCGAGCCGCGGTTGTCGGTCGTGCCGAGCTTGCGGCCCGGCGAGCGGTCCTCGTTGAGGAAGGTGCCGGTCGCGCGGTCGAGCGCGGCGGCGAGCACCGTCGCGGCCGG
>DATFHM010000298.1:0-2684 GCA_035248385.1 Nocardioides sp.
GTCGACCGCCTCGACCGCCGGTGCCGCGGCCTCCGGCCTGACCGTGGCGGCCACTCGATGAGGGCCCGCACTCGCGCCGCCGCGCGCGCGTGGCTGGAGAACGCCCGCTTCGAGGTGCTTCCGACCGCGCGCATCGTCGACGAGGTCACGACCCACCTGACCCCCGGCGCGACCGTCACCGTCACCGCGTCGCCGACCAAGGGCTTGGCCGCCACCCTCGACTGCGCCGAGGAGCTGGCCGGCCGCGGCTTCGACGTCGTACCCCACCTGGCGGCGCGGATGATCTCCGGGCGCTCCGAGCTCGAGGAGATCTGCGCGCGTTTGCGGCAGGCCGGTGTCACCAGCGTGTTCGTGCCCGCCGGCGACGCCGACCCCGCGCCCGGGGCCTACCGGGGCGCGCTCGACCTGCTCGCCGACCTCGAGGCGCTCGGCGACCCGTTCGCCCAGGTCGGCATCACCGGCTACCCGGAGTCGCACCCGCACATCGGCGACGACGTCACCGTGCAGGCGATGTGGGACAAGCGCCGGCACGCCACCCAGATCGTCAGCAACCTCGTCTTCGACCCCAAGGTCGTCGCCGGCTGGATCGACCGGGTGCGCGCCCGCGGCGTGCAGACCCCGATCCTGATCGGCCTGGTCGGCCCCGTCGACCGCGGGCCGCTGCTGAAGATGGCGACGAAGATCGGCGTGGGGGAGTCGACGAAGTTCCTCGCCAAGAACCGCACGATGTTCACGCGGATCATGTCGCCCGGCGGCTACGAGCCGATGCGCTTCCTCACCGCCGTGGCAGCGGCTGCCTCGGAGCCTGAGGCCAACGTGGCCGGTCTGCACCTGTTCACCTTCAACCAGGTCGCTGAGACTGAGAGGTGGCGGCGGGTACAGGTCGAACGCCTCGGTACGCCGGCGGGCAGCACCGCCCGCTGACCAGAGCCCCCGGCCCGCCCACCGCCCGCCGCCGGGCCGCCCCCGTGCTGAGCAGTCCCCGCCCCTGAGGAGTGTCATGTTCGAGAAGATCCTGGTCGCCAACCGCGGCGAGATCGCGATCCGCGCGTTCCGTGCCGCGAACGAGCTCGGCGCCCGCACCGTCGCCGTCTACCCCTTCGAGGACCGCGGCTCCGAGCACCGGTTGAAGGCCGACGAGGCCTACCAGATCGGGGAGCGCGGCCACCCGGTCCGCGCCTACCTGGACGCGGACGCGATCGTCGCGGCCGCGGTCGAGGCCGGTGCGGACGCCGTCTACCCCGGCTACGGCTTCCTTTCCGAGAACCCCGCGCTCGCCGAGGCGTGCGCCGAGGCCGGCATCACCTTCGTCGGCCCGCCGGCGCCGGTGCTGGAGCTGACCGGCAACAAGGCCCGCGCGATCGCGGCGGCCCGGGAGGCCGGCGTACCGACCCTGGCATCGATCGCCCCGACCGACGACGCCGACGAGCTGGCCGCCGCCGCCGACGGGCTGCGCTACCCGCTCTTCGTGAAGGCCGTCGCCGGTGGTGGCGGGCGCGGCATGCGCATGGTGGAGCGACCCGAGGCGCTGCGCGAGGCCGTCGAGACCTGCATGCGGGAGGCGTCCGGCGCGTTCGGCGACCCGACCGTGTTCATCGAGCAGGCCGTCGTCGACCCGCGGCACATCGAGGTCCAGATCCTCGCCGACAGCGAGGGCGAGGTGCTCCACCTCTTCGAGCGCGACTGCTCGGTCCAGCGGCGGCACCAGAAGGTCGTCGAGATCGCCCCCGCGCCCAACCTCGACCCGGAGCTGCGCGACCGGATGTGCGCGGACGCCGTGCGCTTCGCGCGCGCCATCGGCTACCGCAACGCAGGCACCGTGGAGTTCCTGCTCGACCCGGCCGGCGACTACTTCTTCATCGAGATGAACCCCCGGATCCAGGTCGAGCACACGGTCACCGAGGAGGTCACTGACGTCGACCTCGTCCAGGCCCAGCTGCGCATCGCCTCGGGCGCCACGCACGCCGACCTCGGGCTGGCGCAGGACGAGATCCGGTTGCGCGGCGCCGCGCTGCAGTGCCGGATCACCACTGAGGACCCCGCGAACGGGTTCCGTCCCGACACGGGCACCATCACGGCGTACCGCTCACCCGGCGGAGCCGGCGTGCGCGTCGACGGCGGCACGACCTTCACCGGCGCCGAGGTCAGCCCGCACTTCGACTCGATGCTGGCCAAGCTCACCTGCCGCGGCCGCACCTTCGACGACGCCGTGCGCCGGGCGCGACGGGCCGTCGACGAGTTCCGGATCCGCGGCATCTCCACGAACATCCCGTTCCTGCAGGCGCTGCTGCGCGACCCGGACTTCCAGGCCGGCCGGCTCACCACCTCGTTCATCGACCGGCACCCGCAGCTGCTCGACGCCCGCAGCTCCGGCGACCGCGGCACCAAGCTGCTGTCCTACCTGGCCGACGTCACCGTCAACCGGCCGTACGGCGAGGCGCCGGTCAGCGTCGCGCCCGCCAGCAAGCTGCCGCCGCTCGAGCCGGGCGAGCCCAAGCCGGGCACCCGGCAGCTGCTGCTCGAGACCGGTCCGGAGGAGTTCACCCGCCGGTTGCGGTCGGCCGAGGCGGTCGCCGTCACCGACACCACCTTCCGGGACGCGCACCAGTCGTTGCTGGCCACCCGCGTGCGCACCACCGACCTGCTGCGCGTCGCCGGGCACGTCGCCCGCACCACCCCGCAGC
>DATFHM010000299.1:0-7422 GCA_035248385.1 Nocardioides sp.
GCTGCCGGCATCGACGGGCAGCAGGTCGACCTGTCGGCGTACAAGGGCGACGTCGTGCTCGTCGTCAACACGGCCTCCAAGTGCGGCTTCACCCCTCAGTACGAGGGCCTGCAGAAGCTGCAGGAGACGTACGCCGACCAGGGCTTCACCGTCCTCGGCTTCCCCTGCGACCAGTTCGGGCACCAGGAGCCGGGCGACGAGGAGGAGATCGCGACCTTCTGCTCGACGACCTACAACGTCACGTTCCCGATGTTCGCCAAGATCGACGTCAACGGCTCCGAGGCCCACCCGGTCTACACCTGGCTGAAGGAGGAGCAGGGCGGTCTGCTCGGCGGCGCCATCAAGTGGAACTTCACCAAGTTCCTGGTCGGCCGCGACGGACAGGTCATCGACCGGTTCGCCCCGACCACCACGCCGGAGAAGCTCGCGGGCGACATCGAGAAGGCGCTGGGCTGAGCCTTGCCGAGACCTGCGACACCTTGTCGCACTTTACATCTCCGAACCTCTTGTCAAGCCGCTTTACAACTCCTATCGTTCTGTCAATCCGCATGGAAGGCAGAGGTTCGATGGAGAACGCGAGCGCCGGGTTCAGCCCGGAACACCTGGGCAAGACCGTGCCCGACGGCACGACCGAGCAGTGGAAGGACAAGAAGCGCTACCTGTGGCTCTGGGGCCTGATGGTCCCCGGACTGGGGGTCGCGTTCGCGGTCGCCTTCCTCCAGACGCACTGGTGGGGCTTCGCGCTGGTCGGCCCGCTGCTGATCAACCTGATCATCCCCGTGCTCGACCTGCTGCTCGGCCTGGACCAGTCCAACCCGCCGGACGACGTGATCGAGGCCCTCGAGAACGACCGGTACTACCGGTGGATCGTCTACATGTTCATGCCGCTCCAGTACTTCGTGCTGTTCGCCGGATTCGCGATCATCGCGGACGTCAACCCGGTCGCCTGGGTGCTCCACCACGTCGGCCTGGCCGGCTGGGGTGACGCGCACCTGAGCAGCAACCTCATGCTGCAGCACCTCGACCTCCCCTGGTGGCAGAAGGTGATGTGGGCCGTCTCGATCGCCGGCGTGATGGGCATCGGCATCAACACCGCCCACGAGCTCGGCCACAAGAAGGAGTCCGTCGAGCGCTGGCTGTCCAAGATCGCGCTCGCACCGACCTTCTACGGTCACTTCTACATCGAGCACAACCGCGGCCACCACGTCCGCGTGGCCACCCCCGAGGACCCCGCGTCGTCCCGCCTGGGCGAGTCGTTCTGGATGTTCTGGCCGCGCACCGTGTCCGGATCGCTGAAGAGCGCGTGGGGAATCGAGTCCAAGCGCTACCGGCGCAAGAACACCCACCCGTTCCACCTCGGCAACGACGTGCTCAACGCATGGCTGATGTCGGTCGTGCTCTGGGGCGCGATCATCGCGCTCGGTGGTGTCGAGCTGGTGCCCTACGCGCTGATCACCATCGTCTTCGGCTTCTCGCTGCTCGAGATCATCAACTACCTCGAGCACTACGGCATGAAGCGGCAGAAGGTCGGCGAGAAGCAGCGGTACGAGCGGGTGCTGCCCATGCACAGCTGGAACAGCAACAACATCGTCACCAACATCTTCCTCTACCACCTGCAGCGCCACAGCGACCACCACGCGAACCCCACCCGCCGCTACCAGACGCTGCGCGACTTCAAGGAGTCCCCGGCCCTGCCCACCGGCTACGCGGGCATGCTCACCATCGCGCTGTTCCCGCCGCTGTGGCGCCGGGTCATGGACCCGCGGGTCGTGGCACACCTCGACGGCGACGTCACGCTCGCCAACATCGCGCCCGGCAAGGAGGCGAAGTACCTCGCGAAGTACCCGCCGCCGGCCGAGCACGTCCAGCACGAGGACCTCTTCGCGCAGGACCAGTCCGGTGAGATCCTTGCCGCGCGGTGCCCCGGTTGCGGCTACGTCTACGAGGTCGCCCGCGGTGACGAGCACGAAGGATTCGCCGCCGGCACCGCCTGGGCCGACATCCCGGCGGACTGGTTCTGTCCCGACTGCGGAGTTCGCGAGAAGATCGACTTCGTTCCGTTCGACCCTGACAAGGTGGGTGCCTGATGAAGATCACGGCCGACATGGACAAGTGCGAGGGGCTCGGCATGTGCGAGTCCATGGCCAACGACTTCTTCGAGGTCGACGAGGACACCGACCAGGTGCACATCCTCAACGACAGCCCCGACGAGGCCGACCGCGCCCACGTCTACGCCGCGGTGCAGGCATGCCCCGTCCTCGCCCTCACCCTGGCGGACTGAGAAGGTCCTCCCATGAGCCTCGCCAGCGCGGCGTCGTACGACGCACAGCCGGTCTCCCTGCGGGACCGGCTGTGCGACGCCGCCGTGCACCTGCTCACCACGCAGGGCTGGGGGCACGTCACGATGGGCCGGCTGGCCGACCGGGTCGGGGTGAGCCGGCAGACGGTCTACAACGAGATCGGCACGAAGTCCGACCTCGCCGAGGCTCTGGTGCTGCGCGAGCTCGACCTGTTCCTCGCCGGCGTGATCCGCTCGTTCGACGAGAACCCCGACGACGTGGTCGAGGCGCTGCGTGCCGCCGTACGCCGCGTCCTCAAGTACGCCACCGACAACGCCCTCCTGCACGCGGTCGTGTCCGCCAACCACGGCGCGGACACCGAGCTGCTCCCGCTGCTGACCACGAACAGCGCCTCCCTGCTCGAGGGCGCCACGTTCGCGGTCAAGACCCGGGTCAAGGAGTACGACCTCGACCTCACCGACGACCAGGTCGACACCTGCGTCGACCTCATCGTGCGGCTGGTGCTCAGCCACGTCATGCAGCCGGGCGGCGACCCCGCCGACGTCGCCGACCAGATCGCCTGGGTGACCGCGAAGGTCATCGGCTGATCGTCCGATCGGTACTTCCACGGCAGGGTTAAGGTTCAGCGTCTACCCTGGCGGGGGAGGGAATCACCATGTTCGACGCGCGTCGCCGCGTAGGGGCAGCGTGCTTGAGCGCGTTGGCCTGCGCCAGCCTGCTCGCAGGCTGTGGCGGCGCGTCCGCGGGCGGCACGTCGGACCCGACGAGCGCCGCGCAGACCACCCCGATCAAGAACGCCGTCGACCCGACGCACGCGGTCGGGGCACCGGGGAAGTGGAACGGCAAGCTGTACGGCGCCGACCTGCTCGTCGTCGGCGAGCAGTCGCTGTCCCCGCAGCTCGTCAAGCGGATCCGGTCGATCCGGATCGGCACGGGCAAGCACAAGGTGCGCGGAGTGGCGGTCGACGTACCGCTCTCGATCGGGCAGTTCGCGATGGAGAACCACCTCTACAACGTGGCGGCGGTCGACCCGTCGTCGTACCGCGACTTCACCGGGCAGCGCAGCGCCGCGTGGCAGGACCAGTGGAACCGGGTCGCCGGCGGTGAGATCGCGGTGGCCGACAAGCTCGACGGCACGATCCCGGTGGACAAGAACGGGTACGTCGCCATCGGCTCCGGTGGCGACACGCAGAACATCCACGTCGGCGCCTGGTCGCCGTCGACCGTCCTCGGCGTCGACGCGATCGTGAACGAGAAGTGGGGTCAGGCGCTCGGGCTGGAGCAGGCCAACGCGCTGCTCATCAACACCGGTTACGCCTCGCCCCAGCAGGTCCGCAAGCAGATCGAGAAGATCAACGGCGACCTGTCGGTGACGGCCATGGACGCGGTGGCGCGCTTCGGCATCGACCCGAAGGCCGTGCAGAACGTCCAGTTCGTCGGCTCCTACAGCCAGGCGGTCGGCCTCTACCGCTACACCGCGATCGGCGGCGGCCGGGTGGCACCGGACCCCGCGTGGGTCGCCGCCCACATCGAGACCCGGGTGATGCCGATCATCGGCGCGATGACCTGCAACAAGGTCATGTTCCCGCAGCTGGAGGCGGCCCTGCGCGAGATCCAGGCGCGGGGCCTGGCCGACAAGATCACCAACTACGCCGGTTGCTACAACCCCCGCTTCATCGCCGGTTCGACGACCCTGTCCAACCACGCCTTCGGGCTGGCCTTCGACATCGACCCCGCCGAGAACGCGCGCGGCACGGTCGGCCACATGGACCCGGGCGTGGTGCAGACCTTCGAGCGGTGGGGCTTCACCTGGGGTGGGACGTGGCACTACACCGACCCGATGCACTTCGAGCTGAACCGGATCGTCCAGCCGGGGTGACAGGGGGCTAGGCGACCTGGCTAATTCACGGGTTAACCCGTGAATTAGCCACTCCTGCGGGGAAGTTTCCCGGTAGAAGTGGCTATTTCTCCGCGTCGGTCGCCCCCGCGCCCCCAAACCGTGACAGTGAAACTGTCACGGTTGTGCCATGATCGGGCCATGACGTATGAGCTGGGTCGTGGGACGGGTCCGCTGGCGGGCATCAAGGTGGTCGAGATCGCGGGGATCGGGCCGAGCCCGCACGCCTGCATGATCCTGGCCGACCTCGGTGCCGACGTGATCCGGGTCGAGCGGCCCGGCGGCCAGATGCTCGCGGGCGGCTCGCACGACCTGCTCAACCGCGGCCGGCCCAGCGTCGCGCTCAACCTCAAGGACCCGAAGGCCGTCGAGACGGTGCTCGACCTCGTCGCGAACGCCGACGTCCTCGTCGAGGGCATGCGGCCCGGCGTGGCCGAGCGGCTCGGCTTCGGCCCCGAGGCGTGCCACGAGCGCAACCCGAAGCTGGTCTTCGCCCGGATGACCGGGTGGGGTCAGGAGGGTCCGTGGGCGCAGGCCGCGGGCCACGACATGAACTACATCGCCATCACCGGCACCCTGCACGGCCTCGGCCAGGTCAAGGAGAAGCCGCAGTTCCCGGCCAACCTCGTGGGCGACTTCGGCGGCGGGTCGACGTACCTCGTCATCGGGATCCTCGCCGCGCTGCTGGAGTCGAAGGTGTCCGGCAAGGGCCAGGTCGTCGACGCCGCGATCGTCGACGGCACCGCCAACCTCAACGCCATGACCGCGGCCTTCCTGGCCGGCGGCGGGTTCAAGGAGGAGCGGGTCAGCAACCTGCTCGACGGCGGGGCGCCGTACTACGACATCTACGAGACCGCCGACGGCGAGCACATGTCGGTGGGCGCCCTGGAGCCGCAGTTCTACGAGCTGTTCGTCGAGCTGCTCGGCATCAAGGACGCCGCTCCCGACCGCTTCGACGCCTCCAAGGGCGACGAGCTGCGCGACCTCATCGCCGCGACCTTCCGGCAGAAGACCCGCGACGAGTGGTCCGCGATCTTCGACGGCACCGACGCCTGTGTCGCGCCGATCCTCAAGATGAGCGAGGCACCCGCGCACCCGCACATGAAGGCGCGCGAGGTCTTCGTCGAGCACGAGGGCATCGTGCAGCCGCAGCCCGCTCCGCGGTTCTCCCGTACGACGGCGACGCTCTCCCTGCCGCCCGCGGCCGGGCCCGGCGTGCACACCCGCGAGGCGCTGACCGCCTGGGGCATCGAGGACGTCGACGGGCTGATCGCGTCGGGGGCGGCCGTCCAGCTCTGACCCGGGTGACCCCGGGTGACCCCCTGTGACGCAGGCCGCCCGCTCGAGGATTCGGGCGGGCGGCCCTCGTACTCGTAGACTTGTCAACTGTCCGGCCAGTCTTGCCCCGGACCGCGCGGCCCCCGTGGCCGCGCCCCTCAGAGCCTTGAGGCCGCTTCACTCGATCCCGTCACCGGACGGGACAGCACGGCGAGACGCCGATCGAGAGAACCACTCGTGCCCAACACCTTCGCCGATCTCGGCGTGCCCTCGACCCTGCTCGCCGTCCTGGACGCCGACGGGATCACCACCCCCACCCCGATCCAGCAGGCGACCCTGCCGGACTCGCTCGCCGGCCGTGACGTGCTCGGCCGCGGCCGCACCGGATCGGGCAAGACCTACGCCTTCGGCATCCCGCTGGTCGCCCGGCTCGCCGGCGGCCGCAAGGCCGTCCCGACCAAGCCGCGTGCCCTCGTGCTGGCGCCGACCCGGGAGCTCGCCTCCCAGATCGCCGCGACGGTCGCCCCGCTCGCCAAGGCCGCCGGCCTGAAGACCACGACCGTCTTCGGCGGCGTCGGTCAGAACCCGCAGGTCGTCGCGCTCAACAAGGGCGTCGACATCCTCATCGCCTGCCCGGGCCGGCTCGAGGACCTCATCGGCCAGGGCCACTGCAGCCTCGCCGACGTCGAGGTCACCGTGCTCGACGAGGCCGACCACATGGCCGACCTGGGCTTCCTGCCCGCCGTGCGCCGGCTGCTCGACAAGACCCCGGCCGACGGTCAGCGGATGCTGTTCTCGGCGACGCTGGACAACGCCATCGACGTGCTCGTCAAGCGGTTCCTGACGAACCCGGCCGTCCACGAGGCCGACTCCGCGCAGTCGCCGGTCGCCAAGATGGACCACCACGTCCTGCACGTCAGCCGCGACACCCGCCTTCCCGTGCTGCTCGACCTGGTCAGCGCGCCGGGCCGCACCGTCGTGTTCACGCGCACCAAGCGCGGCGCGAAGACCCTCGCGCGCCAGCTCAACAGCAACGGCGTCCCCGCCGTCGACTTGCACGGCAACCTCAGCCAGGGCGCGCGCACCCGCAACATGGACGCCTTCCACTCGGGCGAGGCCACCACGCTGGTCGCCACCGACATCGCCGCCCGCGGCATCCACGTCGACGACGTCTCGCTCGTCGTGCACGCGGACCCGCCGGCCGAGCACAAGGCCTACCTGCACCGCTCCGGTCGTACGGCGCGCGCGGGTGCCGCCGGCACGGTCGTCACCCTGATGACCCAGGACCAGATCGGTGACGTCAAGGCGCTGACCCGTGCCGCCGGCATCAAGCCGACCCTGACCAAGGTCGACGGTCCGGCCCACCCGCTGCTGCAGCAGCTCGCCCCCGGCGAGCGGTCGCGTCCCGGCGGTCTCGCCGTGGCCGAGCCGCAGCCGCAGGCGCCGGCGCAGCGCTCGGGCAGCGGTCGGTCGAAGCCGCGCGCCAAGAAGCCCGCGCAGCCGCGCTCGCAGGGCGGTCGTCCCGCGCAGCCGCAGGGCAAGGGTCAGGGTGGTCAGGCGAAGTCGTCCACCGGTGGTACGCCGAAGGCCGGCTCGAGCCGCAACCGCAACCGCCGTCGCGGCGGTGGCGGCGATGCCGGCGGCGGTGCCGCGTCGGGTGGCGGCAACCGCAGCCACAGCGCGGCGTCGTTCAGCTCGGGCCGGCGCTGAGGTCGGAATCACCGGTCGACCGGTGATTCCTGCACTGGGCGGGTGTTGCAACCCCCGCCCAGCGCAGGAAAACCTCCGCCGCTACCGGCGCGGCAGCCTCGCGGCCCGCGCCACGGCCGACTCGTAGGCGGTCACCAGACCGCCGACGGACAGCGGCTTCAGCCGCTCCATGACCTCACGCAGGTGCTCGGAGCTGTGGTCGTCGTACAGGGGCAGCAGCTTCTCGCGGAGCATGTC
>DATFHM010000300.1:0-5799 GCA_035248385.1 Nocardioides sp.
GCGCCCTCGGCGGTGCCCTGCACCTCGACGAACTTGCCGTCGCCGGTCATCACGATGTTCATGTCGGTCTCGGCGCGCACGTCCTCGACGTACGGCAGGTCCAGCCGCGGGACGCCGTCGATGATCCCCACCGAGACGGCAGCCACCGACCCGGTGAGCGCGCCCGGGACGCCGAGCTTCGCGCAGGCGTCGGCCAGGGCGACGTACGCACCGGTGATGGCGGCCGTGCGGGTGCCGCCGTCGGCCTGCAGCACGTCGCAGTCGATCTGGATGGTGTTCTCGCCGAGCGCCTTGTCGTCGATGATCGCGCGCAGCGACCGGCCGATCAGCCGGGAGATCTCGTGGGTGCGGCCGCCGATCCGGCCCTTCACAGACTCGCGGTCCGAGCGGGTGTTCGTGGAGGCGGGGAGCATGGAGTACTCCGCCGTGACCCAGCCGAGGCCGGAGCCCTTGCGCCACCGCGGCACGCCCTCGGACGCCGACGCGCAGCACAGCACGCGGGTGCGCCCGAACTCCACCAGCACCGATCCGGCGGGGTGGTCGAGCCAGTTGCGGGTGATCTTGATCGGGCGCAGCTCGTCGTCGGCGCGGCCGTCCTCGCGGGTCGTCATGCCCCGACCCTATGAGGTGCCACAGACGGGCAGGACCTACCGTCCGCCGCCCGGGCACGCGCATCGCCGCGTTGTCGTCGGTCGCCGGGGCTCCGCCCCGGCTCCCTCCTCCGCCTTGCGCTGCACGCACCCGGACAACGGCCGGTACGGCCCTGCCCGTCCGCGGCACCTCTAACGAGCCGCGGCGACCGCCCTCCGGACGGCCCACGGCCCGAGGTCGCGGGCCCGCCGGCCGACCCACGGCGCCCCCTCGGCGAGCATCCAGGCGGCGTCCCCGCGCCAGGTCCGCGGCAGGCCACCGCAGGACTCCGCCCCCGGAGGTACGACGTCGAAGCCGCCCCCGCGCAGCACCTCGGCCATCGCGATGGCGAGCGCCCGGTGGCCGATCTCGGAGGGGTGGAAGCGGTCGACCGACCAGCACTCGCGTCGCGCCAGCTCGGGCCGTCCGGCGAGGTCGAGCCGCAGCCCGCCGTACACCTCGTGCAGCTCGTCGTAGACCTCGTTGACCCGGTCGATGCGCTCCTTGAGCGGCCGCCGCAGGAAGCGCGGCAGGCCGAGCACCTCGCCGTGGTCGTGGAAGCGGATCGTCAGCAACGTCGCTCCCTCAGTGGCGAGCCTGCCGCCGATCGCGAAGAGGTCGTCGCGCACCCGCACCGGGTCCCAGGTCGAGCGCAGCGTGTCGTTCATGCCGACCACCAGCGAGGCGAGCTCGGGCCGGTGCGTGACCGCCGCCGCGAGCTGCTGCTCGCGGACCACCGAGGTCGTCGCGCCGGAGATGGCGAGGTTGCAGAAGGACACGTCGTACGACGCCCCGAGCGACTCGGCGAGCAGCCGGGCCCAGCCCCGCCACGCCCCACCGTGCACCCGGTCGCCGATGCCGACCGTCGTCGAGTCCCCCAGTGCCGCGAACCGCAGGTAGCTGCTCGTCACGGCCTTCAGCGTGGCGGCCGCGGGTACCGGGCGGTCACCACGAGGTGACGTGTCCGGCAACCTTCGGTGACTACTTCAGCTCGGCGCGCAGGACCCGCCAGATCCCGAACCCGAGCGGCAGGCCCACCCACAGCACCACCGAGGTCACGATGTGGGCGATGCCGAGGGCACCGGTATCGAGCGAGAGACCGTGGGCCCCCAGCTCCTCGCGCGTCGAGCTGTCCACGGCGAACGGGAGCATGGCGATGCGCATGCTGATCCACGGGAACAGCGAGTGGCCCCAGTGGGTCGCGAGCCAGAGCACGTACATGATCCCGGGGATGATCACGCCGCCCTCGAGGATCCAGCCGTAGACGTAGTAGATCGCCAGCGCGCCGGGGCTGCTGAGCAGGAGCAGCCCGAGGCCGAAGCCCATGAACAGGTAGAGGACCTGGGTGAGCAGCGCGATGACGATGTCGCTGGTGGTGATGTTCCAGGTGGTGGTCGAGCCCGACAGCGCCGCGCCGAGCACGTTGCCGAGCGTGCCGAGCACGAGGGCGAGCAGGATCGTGGCCACGCCCAGGATCGTGACCGCCACGAGCTTGGCCAGGATGACCCGGAGCCGGCTCGGCTCCAGCGCGAAGGTCGTCATCGCGGTGCGCTGACCCCACTCCTGGGTCACGATGGTGATCGCCAGCACCGGGACCAGCATCGCGACCGGGATCGTCAGGATCGCCAGCCAGTCGCTGGCCGTCGGCGAGGAGCTGGACAGACCCGACACCAGCAGCACGATGCCGAAGACCAGCACGAGCAGGCCGGTGCTGATGCCGAGCAGCCAGATGCCGCCACGGGTGTCCACGAGCTTGCGGGACTCGGTGCGCACCAGGCGCACGAAGGGGACCCGTCGGGTCGCCGAGACGTCCAGGGTCTGCAGGGGCGTGGTGGTCATGCCGTCGCTCCGATCGCGTCGCGCTGGGTCGGGGAGGTGAGCTCGAGGAAGAGGTCCTCGAGGGTGGCGCCGCCATCGCGGAGGTCGGTGAGCACGACCTGCGCGGACAGCGCGATCCGGCCCACCTGCTCGGTCGTGGCGCTCACCTGCAGGCCGGCACCACGGGGCTGGACGAAGAGCCCCGCGGCGGCGAGGGCCGTGCCGAGGGCGTGGTTGTCGACGGAGGTGACCAGGGACGTGGCGCCTCCGCTGCGGTGGCTGAGCAGGGTCTGCTTGTCGCCCTGCGCGACGATCCGGCCGTGGCCGATCAGGATCATCTCGTCGGCGATCAGCTCGACCTCGTTGAGCAGGTGGCTGGAGAGCAGCACGGTGCCGCCCCGGTCGGCGTACTCCTTGAGCAGGCCGCGCATCCACCGGATGCCGGCCGGGTCCAGGCCGTTCGCCGGCTCGTCGAGGATCAGCACCTGCGGGTCTCCGAGGAGGGCGTGCGCGATGCCGAGCCGCTGCTTCATGCCCAGCGAGTAGTTGCGCAGCCGCCGCTTGGCCTCGGACGGGGTCAGGCCGACCAGCTCCAGCATCTGTCCGACCCGCGTGCTCGGCAGGCCCATCGTCATCGCCGCCAGGCCGAGGATCTCGCGCCCGGTGCGCCCGCCGTGCTGGGCCGACGCGTCGAGCAGGACGCCGACGTGGCGGCCCGGGTTCGGGATGTCGGCGTACGCCACCCCACCGATGGTCACGCGGCCGTGGGTCGGCGGCGTCAGGCCGACCATGACCCGCATGGTCGTGGACTTGCCGGCACCGTTCGGACCGAGGAAGCCGGTCACCCGACCGGGCTGGCACTGGAAGCTGACGTCGTCGACGGCGGTGAACGCGCCGTACGTCTTGGTCAGGTGGTCGACCGTGATCATGCGCCCAGCCTGCCCCATGACCGGTCGCCGCTAACGCAGGCCGGATGAGGATCCGGTGAAGTGTCAGGCAACGGCGGAGCGGTAGCCCGGGATCAGCTCCGCGACCAGCGCGTCGGTCTCGCCGGAGGCGCCGTAGGAGCCTTCCTCGGCGAGCGTCCGGTAGAGCGCGTCCGCGACCTCGCGCAGCCCGCCGTCGTCGCCGTACGTCGCCTCCAGGCGCAGCCGGGCACGCCACAGGTCCTCGTTCGCGGGCATCGTCTCGAGCCCGTGACCGAGGAGGTCGCGTGCGGCATCCGCGTCGCCGCGCGACGCCGCCCGCTCGGCCGTGGCCAGCGTGACCAGGCCGACGGCCAGCGCGGTGTCGGTCTCCAGGGTGGTCGTCTCCAGCCACGCGTAGCGGCCGTCGGCGGCGCCGGAGAAGGGCCGGCCGCGGACCAGGCCGAGCGCCTGGACCAGCAGCCGCTCGGCCTCCGACGGGCGCTCCCCCGCGGCGTTGACGAGCCCGCGGAGCTCGTCCCAGTCCACGACGACCGCGTCCGGCCGCAGCGACCAGACCCCGTCGTCCTCGACCAGGACGGGGGCGTCCGGCGCCGACCCGAGCCAGGCGTCCAGCTGGCGCAGCGCCGCGTTGCGGGTCGCGGCCTCCACGCCGCGCGGCCACATCGCCGCGCTGAGCCGGTTGACGTGCACGCCGCCCGGGTGCAGCGCCAGGTAGGCGGCGAGCTCGGTGAGGAAGGCGACGCGGTCCGGGTCGACGTCCCCGGGCGCGTGCACCTCGACGGGGCCGAGCACGCCGATCCGGACGGCCGCCTCCGTCGCCGTGGCGTACGCCGGCGGGTCGGCCAGCGCGGCCGCCCACTCCTCCAACGTCACGTGCGCGGCAGCCGGCGACCGGAACAGGTCGGCGAGCGCCGCGACGGCGTCGGCCCCGACCTGCTGCGCCTCGACGTCGATGGCGTGCAGCGGCGAGGTGAGCCGCCCGTCGGCACGAGCGGCGAGGCGGAGGTCCGCGGAGGCGAGGGTGCCGATCACGACGACACCGAGCGGCACCTGCGGGTCGCTGGCCAGTGCGTGCAGCCGGGAGAGCTCGGTGAGCGAGGGAAGCCCGGAGCAGATGACGAGGTGGTAGGCCCAGTCGGCCGTCCCCGGCGAGCCCACCCGTGCCTCGCGGGCGCTGTGCGCGCCTACCTGGCGGCACACGCCCCGGTAGTAGCGGGCCTGGTTCTCCAGCTCCTCGAGCACCCGGCCGATGTCGTCGGCACGGTGCACGGCCTCGCCGTCGATGCCGGTGAGGTCGCCGGCGAAGCCGACCAGGGTGACCGTACGCCGGTCCGCCCACGGATGGGTCGCGGTGTCGATGGCCAGGCTCATCGCCAGCCCGCGTGCGACGTCCTCGTCCCCCTCGAGGGACACGACGCCGGGCACGGCCTCGGGGTCGACGAGCAGCAGGCTGCCGTCCGGGCGCTTCCCCACGGCCACCAGCCCCGGGCAGGGGGCCGGTCCGCCGCCGGGCAGGGCAGCATCGGTGCCGACGACCCAGACCCGCTCGTTGATCCGGGTCCAGCCGGCCGGCGGCTCGGCCGTGGTCGGGCCGGCGAAGAGCATGGCCAGGCCGGTCGGCCCCACCGACACCTGGGTCGGCGCGGGGACGCCGAGCCCGATGCCCGAGGACCGCAGCGCACGGTCGAACCAGGCCGCGAGACCTGGTTCTGCCTCGTCACGCAGTCGCGGCGCCGGACCACCGGAACCCGGCCCACCGTCGGGGTCGTCGGGGGCCGGTCCTGCCGGGACACCAGTCAGCCGCGCCCCCCACAGCTCCCCCAGCGGCCGCGCGGCACGACGGCGCCGCAGCGCGAGCGCGGCCCCGCCCAGCGCGAGACCGCCGGCGACACCGAAGAGGGGCGACCAGGCGGCGTCGAGGTGCACGCCACGGACGGCGTCCACGCCGTCCGGGCCGTGCGGGCTGGTCGGCTCCGCTGCCAGTCGCTGCAGCCCCGCCGCTCCCCCGATGCCGCCGGACTCGCCGGCGAGGGAGGGCACGACCTGCGGCAGCGCGCCCGCGTGGTCGACGACCCGCAGGCCCGGACCGACCGCGTCGGCGGGCATCCGCAGGATCCAGCCCGGGTAGATCAGGTCGGGGTTGCTGAGCTCGGTGCCGTCGGCCTGGTGCAGGCCGCGGTTGAGCTCGACGAGCTCCTTGTAGCGCAGGCCGTTGCCGAGATACCTGTCGGCGATGTCCCAGAGGGTGTCGTAGTGGCGGCCCTGCGGCGGCTTCACCTGGTAGTAGGTGGTGAGCCCGGCGCGCTCGTCGGCCGCGGTGGCGCGCTCGGTCTGGCCCGCGGCCGGCAGCTGCCCGTGCCGCGCGGTGGCGCTGATCGTCGGCGTCGCCGCCACGCCGTGCGTGCCGTGCGTCTGCCCCGTC
>DATFHM010000301.1:0-15098 GCA_035248385.1 Nocardioides sp.
CGGCGTACGCCGCCTCACCGACACGCTGCGTGCCCAGCACCACGAGTTCACCAACCACATGCACACCGTCGCGGGGCTGATCGAGCTCGGCGAGCACGACGACGCGCTGGCCTTCCTCACCGACGTGCAGACCAGCCAGGCGGGCTTCGCCGACGCCGTCCGCGAGCGGGTCGCGCCGACCGCGCTGGTGGGGCTGCTGCTCGGCAAGGCCGCGGCGGCGAGCGAGCGCGGGGTCGAGCTGCGGCTCACCGAGGACAGCTGGCTGGCCGACTCCCCCGACAAGGTCAACGCCTTCACCACGATCCTCGGCAACCTCATCGACAACGCGCTCGACGCCGTGACGACCGGCCCGACGACGGGTTCGGGGGCCATCGAGGTGACGCTGCGCGACGACGAGGACGCGATCGTCATCGAGGTGGCCGACAACGGCCCCGGGGTGCCCGCGGACCTGCGGGAGAAGGTCTTCCTGGACGGCTTCACCACCAAGCCCGCCAGCGACGGCGTACGCCGGGGCATCGGCCTGGCTCTCGTCCACCGGCTCGTGCAGCGGCTGCACGGGTCGATCACGCTGGCCGACGGCCCGGGCGCACGTTTCGTCGTCCGGCTGCCGGTGACCGTCGCGGTGATCGCATGACCGCACCGATCCGCACGCTCGTCGTCGACGACGACTTCCGGGTGGCCGCGATCCACACCGCCTTCGTGGAGCGCAGCGAGGGATTCACCGTCGTCGGCCGTGCGCACACCGCGGCCGAGGCGGTCACGATGGTCGAGGAGCACCGGCCCGACCTCGTCCTGATGGACGTGTTCCTCCCCGACGGCGACGGCCTGGACGTCGTACGCCGCCTGCTCGAGCGCCCCGACCCGCCCGACGTCATCGTGATCACGGCGGCCCGCGAGGTCGCCACGGTCCGCACCGCCATGCAGCTCGGCGCCGTGCACTACCTGATGAAGCCCTTCGGGTTCGCCGCGCTCGACAAGCGGCTGCAGTCCTACCGGCAGCTGCGTCACCGTCTCTCGAACCTCAGCGAGGCCGACCAGAGCGAGGTCGACGAGCTGTTCGGCATGCTCCGCCCGCCCGACGCCGGCCTGGACCGGCCGGCCAAGGGCCACTCCGCCCCGACCCTGGAGCTCGTCCGCCGCGCCGTCGCCGACGGGGGCAACATGTCGGCCACCGAGGTGGCCGCCGAGGTCGGCATCAGCCGCAGCACCGCCGCCCGCTACCTGACCTACCTGCTCGAGCACGGCATCGTGCGCCTCGAGCCCCGCTACGGCAGCACGGGCCGCCCGGAGAACGGCTACACGCTCGCGGCCAGCCGCTCCTCGCGCTGACCCGGCTCGGACCGCTCGAGCACCGGCAGCACCTCGACCGGGCACAGCACCGAGCGCAGCAGGCTGCGGCCGGTGCTGCCCAGGTGGTGCAGCACGTCGTGGCGGGGACGGGCGAGCAGCAGCAGGTCCGCCCGACCGCTCATCTCGCGCAGGACCCGCGCCGGCCGTCCGTAGGAGACCGTCGTGGCGACGACGACGCCGGGATACGCGGCGCGTGCCACCGTCGCCACGGCATCCAGGTGGTCCTCCACCAGCGCGCTCCATGCCGGCATCTCCACCAGCGACGCCACCACCTGCCCGTACGCCGGCGCCATGTCCCACACGTGCACGAGCTCGAGCACGGCGTGCTGGCGGTGGGCCAGCTCGAACGCCCGGAGCATCAGCTCCTCCGGCACTCGGTCGGGGTCCTTGATGCCGACGAGGATCCGCCGCGTCGCACGACCGCCGGGAGGCAGCGTCTCCGCCACCGGCTCGCTCCAGCCCTCCGGCACGGTCACCACCGACACCTCCGAGCTCGCGGCGACCTCGGCGATGAGCGACCCGAACGCCATCCTGTCCAGCCTCGGCTCGCGGTCGTCACCGAGCACGACGAGCGCGGCGCCCTTCGACGCGTCGGTGATCCGGTAGCCCCGGTCGCCGGTCACGAGCACCCGGGTCACCCGGTCCGCCGGCAGCAGGTCCCGCGCGACGGCCTCAGCGGCCGACAGCGTCGCCTCGGCGACCGCCGCGAAGCCCTCCGTCGCGGGCGCTGCGGCGAGCGGGGCGAGCGCGGCCATGGGCAGGAAGTCGGGCACGACGTGCAGCAGCTCGAGGGAGCGATCCAGCCGCAGGGCCGCCACGGCGGCGTACCGGACGGCGGCGGGCATCGCGGACGAGCGGTCCACGCAGACCAGGACGGGTCGGGAGTCGTTCATGGCGGGTCCTTTCGACGCCACCAGTCCAGCCGCCGCACACCGCGCGCGGCAGGGGCCGGCGCCCCGCGCGGTGAGGGACCAAGGTCACGCGGCGGCCCCGCGGACGCTCAGTAGAGCTGCCGTCCGTTGAGGTACGCCGTGCGGTAGCGACTCCAGTCCGAGGTGACCTGGTCGGCGTAGCTGTCGGCGAACGCCACGATCTCGGCCTGCAGCCCGGAGACCGAGGTGATCGCGTTGCCGATCGCGGCGTCCGCCGAGTAGGTCACGCCGGTGCCGGCGATGTCCTGGTCGGCCGAGGACGTCCCCGCCGCAAGAAGCCGGGCACAGTCCTTGACGGTGTCGTCCCAGACCGACGAACCGCTGATCTGCGTGATGTCGACGCCCTCCGCGAACGGCGACTTCTCCTTGACCAGCACCGGCACCGTGCCGACGGTGGCCCACCCGGCCTTGTTGTCGGACTGGTAGGAGAGCCACCGCAGCGCGTCGGCAGCGCGCTGGCCGCCGGAGAGGGTCGTCGCGCCCGGCGCGAGCTGCTTCGGCGCCGGGTCGACCTCCTGCTTGAGCTCCATGATCCGGTCATCGTCCTGGCCGGTGGTCTTGCCCTCGAGCAGCGCGTACCAACGGAACCGGCCGAGCGAGCCGGTGCCGGCCCCCGTGCGGCGCACGACGTCCTTGACCACGGCCTCGGACGTGCTGAACGGGCTCGTCGCGGTCGTCCGGTAGGCGGCGATCGCGTTGATGACATTCGCGCGGGTCGTCGCGTCGACCGGCGTCAGGCTCGCGCTCGACAGGTCGAACTTCCGGACGCCATCGGTCCCGAGGACGGTCCACTTGCCCAGCAGGCCGGTGCGGGTGCCGGACTTGGCCTTCTGGATCAGGCTGTTGTCGTAGTCGGAAGTGTTGCTGTTCGTCAGCCGGTAGGTGAGCTCCTGGCTGGTCCCGTGGAAGGTCTTGATCCACTGGTCGTAATCGCTGACGAGGGTGTTCACGTCGGTGTTGATGTTGGCGGTGCTCCGACCGGCCTGGCGCTCGGCCAGCACGATCGAGGTCGCCATCCGGCGCAGCTCCCAGGTGTACGAGCCACGCCACGCGTCGTCGGTGTCGGTGAGCTCGAGCTGCTCGGTGTCGTCGGCGCCCCTGTCCGCACCGAAGTTCTCCAGGTGCGCGTCACCCATGATCCAGACATCGCCGGCGCCCGTCGCGTACGCGGACGGGGCCAGCTCGCCGAGGTCGCGGTAGAAGAGCGGCGAGGTACCCCGGAAGAACGCCCAGGGGCTCGAGGCCAACGTCGCCGTACGGGTCGCCAGGTCGTCGTCGGTCGCGTGGTTGTTCGTCAGCGACAACGCGTGGTCGACCCCATAGACGTAGGCGACGGGGTCGCGGGTCAGGGTCGTCGCGTCGGCGGGCGCGCCCGTCAGCGGGACGAGGGTCGCGGCGGCGAGAGCGACGGACGGGACGACGGCGAGGGAGCGGCGCATGACCGCAACCTCGTGGCCGTGGGTGAACCGCCGGCGACGACGACACGACGCTCGGTCAACCGCCCAACGGCCAGCTCGCGAGGACCCTGCAGTCGCCCTCGGCGTACCGGTGCAGCTCGAGGCGCTTGGCGCGGCAGTGCGCCGGCAGCGTGCCGTCGAGCGCCCGGGCCACGGTCGCCGGGCTGATCTCGGCGGTCGTGTGGTCCAGGGTCAGGTGCGGGACCGGGTCGAACTCGCCGGCGTACGGGAGCAGGGTGGGGTACGCCGCCCGCACCTCCCGGGTGAGGCGGGCGAAGGGCTCGTCCGGTACCGGCGGCAGGTGGATGATCCCGTTCGCGAAGGCGGCCACGTCCTCGAGGGCGAAGTCGAACGCGGGGGTCCGGGTCGCGAGCGCGGCCAGCAGCGCCAGGTCGCGATCGGCGGGCTCCTCGAGGAAGGGCGCGAGCACGGTGATGTGGGCGTGCGTGAACGACGGGTCCGCCGACACCCAGCTGGGGTCGTAGTGCTCCCAGCGGGCACGGACGAAGCCCTCCAGGTCCGGCACGGGGACGGCAAGCACGGAGTGACCCACGGGTGAACTTCTACCGGCAAGCGTGATCTTCGGTCGACTTGGTCGTTGGAGGTGTGTCATAACTCGGACGTGACCACGGGGGAATCTCGGCCATGACGACCCACCAGACCCATCTCGGCACCGACCTCGACGAGCCGGTGCGCGACCCGGAGCTGTCCGGGATGCTGCTGCTCCTCGGCCTTCTCGCACTGTTCCTGGTGCTGGTGATCCTGGCCACCTGACCGGCATCCGTGCGCACTGCGCCCTCGCGCCGCTCGGTCGCTATCTTGCAGGCATGACCGACACGATCGCGCCGCCGAACCCCGCCGTCCACGCCGCCGCCGCCGAGCGGCTGGCAGGGCTGGCGACGCCGGCCGGGGCCCTGGGCCGGCTCGGCGAGCTCGGCGTCTGGCTCGCCGCCGCGCAGGGCCAGTGCCCGCCGGTCCCGCTGACCAACGTCCGGCTCGTGATCTTCGCCGGCGACCACGGCGTCGCCCAGCACGGCGTCTCGGCCTATCCCCCGGCCATCACCGGCGCGATGGTGCGCACCTTCGTCGCCGGGCTCGCCGGGGTGTCCGCCCTCGCGGCCGCGCACGACGTGCACGTGCGGGTCCTCGACATCGGTGTCGACGACGACCTCGAGGGCGTGCCGGACGAGGTCCGGGCGCACAAGGTACGTCGCTCCTCGGGCGCCATCCACCTCGAGGACGCCCTCACCGCCGAGGAGACCCAGCAGGCACTGGCCGCCGGCCGCGCGATCGCCGACGAGGAGATCGCGGCCGGCGCGCAGCTGCTGCTCAGCGGCGACATGGGCATCGGCAACACCACCCCGGCGTCGGCGATGATCGCCGCCGCGCTCGGGTTGCCCGCCGGCGAGGTCACCGGCCGGGGCACCGGCGTCGACGACGCCGCGCTCGCGCACAAGACCGAGGTCGTGCAGGCCGCGCTGGACCGGGCCGGCGACCGGCTCGCGGACCCGATCGAGACGCTGCAGGCGGTGGCGAGCGCCGACCTCGCGGCCACGGTCGGCTACCTGCTGCAGTCGGCCGAGCGCGGCGTACCGGTGCTGCTGGACGGCCTGATGTCGGTCGCCTGCGCGCTGACGGCCGACCGGATCGCGCCGGGCGCGGCCGCGTGGTTCGCCGCCGGCCACCGCTCCACCGAGCCCGCCCAGTCGCTCGCGCTGGAGAAGCTCGGCATGGAGCCGGTCCTGGACCTGGGGCTGCGCCTCGGCGAGGGCTCGGGCGCGGTCGCGGCCGTCCCCGTGGTGCGCTCCGCCGGTGCGCTGCTGCGCGACGTCGCCCTCCTCGCCGACCTCATGCCGTGATCCGCAGCCTCCGCCTCTCGGTGGGGATGCTCACCGTCCTGCGGGTCGGTGTGGTGCTCGACCCGTCGCGGCGTACCGCTCGGGGCGCGCTGCTCCTCTCTCCGCTGGCCGTCGCCCCGCTCGGCATCGCCGTCGGGCTCGTGCTCTGGGCCGGCCGGGTGATCGGCCTGCCGTCGTTCAGCGCGGCGTTCCTGGCGCTCGGGGCGCTCGCCTTCGGGACCCGGGCGCTCCACCTCGACGGGCTCTCGGACGTGGCGGACGGGCTCACCGCGCCGTACGGCCCGGAGCGGTCGCTGGCCATCATGAAGTCCGGCCCG
This sequence comes from Nocardioides sp., assembly GCA_035248385.1. Taxonomy (GTDB): domain Bacteria; phylum Actinomycetota; class Actinomycetes; order Propionibacteriales; family Nocardioidaceae; genus Nocardioides. The sequence continues at coordinate 5,916 of DATFHM010000301.1, forward strand.
TCCGGACCCGCCGGTACTGCGGGGCTGTTCTTCATCCTGGCCCTCCAGGCGTCGGCCCTCAACCACCTGGTCGCGCGCGACCACACCGACTGGCAGCGCCCGCTCATCGCCTGCGGGTGCGTCATGGCGGCCCGGATGGCGCTGTGGATCACGGCCTCGGCCCCGGTGCCTCCGGCCCGCCCGGACGGCCTCGGCCTCACCTTCACGCGCACGATCCCGGTCGCCGCGACCATGCTGGGATGGGCGGCCCTCGCGGCCGCCTCGGTCGTCGTCGACCCGGTCCGTGGCCCGGTCACGGTCGCCCTGGCGGCCGCCGCCGTGGCCGTGCTGACCTGGCGCTGCATCCACCGCTTCGGCGGCGTCACCGGCGACGTGTTCGGAGCAGCGATCGAGCTCGCCTTCGCCGTCCTGGTGCTGGGCGCGGCGACGGTCTGAATCGTCGTACCTGACCAACGCGTTGGGATTTCGCCGGAGATCCAACGCGTTGGTCAGGTACGACGATCCTCAGATCTCGAGCACCTATATCTCGAGAACCCTGCCGGCCACCACCAGGTGGACCCGGTCGCAGGTCGCGCCGATCCGCTGGTTGACCGTGCCGAGCAGGTCGCGGAAGAGCCGGCCGGAGCGGTGGTCGGGGACGACGCCGAGGCCGACCTCGTTCGTCACCAGCACGACGTCCGAGGACTCCCCGGCGGCCGCCAGCGCGTCGACCAGGGCCGCGGTGCGTTCTCCGACGACGCGCTCCGCATCCTCGATCGCGGCATCCCAGAGGCCGGCGTCGTCGAGGATCCCCTGCAGCCAGGTGCCGAGGCAGTCGACGATGACGGGCCCGGTCGCGGAGGCGATCGCTCCCGCGACGTCGCCGGTCTCGAGCGTGGTCCAGTCCGCCGGCCGGCTCGCGCGGTGCTTCGCGATGCGCGCGGCCCAGTCGGCGTCGTCGTACGCCGGACCCGCGGCCACGTAGGTGACCAGGCCCGGGCAGGCGCCGACCAGGCTCTCGGCATGGGCCGACTTGCCGGAGCGCACCCCGCCGGTGACGAGGACCCGGGTCACGGGGCGGTCAGCCGGAACTCGACCTTGCGCTGCGCCACGTCGGCGACCGCAAGGGTGGCCCGGACGTCCTGACCGACCGGGAGCGGAGCGTCACCGGTGATCGGTGCCTCCACCCCGACCGCGGGCGCCATGAGAACGCCGTGCGTCGGGTTCTTCTCGTCCGCGCTGGTGACGGTGCCGTTGAAGGTCTGGCCGACCCGCCCGGCGAGGATGCCCGCCTCCACCAGGTCGGCGACCGCCCGCTCGTAGGTGTGGGCGCGACGGCCGGAGTCCTCGAGCAGCTTCGGCAGGTCGGGCAGCGCGCTCCGCGCCCAGTCCGGCGCCGGGCGACCCGCGCTCAGCGCGAGGCACACCTCGCCGACGTACCGGTCCCCGAGGCGCCGCAGCGGCGCCGTGACGTGGGCGTACTCCGCCGCCACCGCGCTCTGCACCCGCTGCTCGGGAAGCTCGCCGTCGAAGGAGGTGTAGCCGCTGCCGCGCAGCAGGCGGGTGCACGCGACCGTCATCGCCTGGTCCGCGGGACGCTTCGGGTCCAGCCCACGGATGAACGCCGGGTAGTCCTGCTCGGCCGGCCACTCGACCTGCAACGCCTGGGCCACGCGGCGCAGTCGCGCGACGTCGCGCGGGTCCGGCGGCGGCAGGGTGCGCAGCATGCCGACCTTCCCCTCGACCATCAGGCCGGCCGCGGCCATGCCGGTGAGCAGGGAGATCTGGGCGTTCCACAGCTCGACGGGCAGCTGCTCGCGGAACGAGAGCGAGAACGAGCCGTCCTCGGCGGTGATCTCCTGCTCGGGCAGGGGCAGCGAGACTCCCCCGCGCGCCACCTCCTGCTTCTCGCGCAGCTTCCCGATCTCGGCGAGCAGGGCGATCACCTCGGGGGCGGTGCCGCCGTCGAGGGCGGCCTGCGCGTCGACGTACGACCAGCGCGCGGTCGAGCGGACCTTGGCCCGCTCCACCTTCACCGACTTCTGGGCGCCGTTCTCGTCCAGCCCGATCGTCCACAGCAGCGCCGGACGGACCTGGTCGGGAAGCAGCGACGCGGCGCCCTCGGACAGGGTCGGCGGGTGCAGGGGGATGCGCGTGTCGGCGCCGTACAAGGTCTCGCCGCGCCGCCGGGCCTCCTCGTCGATCGGGTCACCGGCGGTCACGAAGGCGGCGACGTCAGCGATCGCGTAGTGCACGACGTAGCCGGTGCCGTCGCGCTCCAGGTGCATCGCCTGGTCCAGGTCCATCGAGCCGGCCGGGTCGATGGTGAGGAACGGCAGGTCGGTGCGGTCGAGGTCGGGCAGCACGACCGCGGCCGCGGCCCTCTCCGCGGCGGCCAGCACCTCGGGCGGGAACTCCCCCGGCAGGTGCTGCTCCTCGGCGATCCGCTGCAGACCCTCCTGCAGCTGGGGCGAGCTTGCCCTGACCCGGAACACGACGTTGCTCGGCATGGCCTCGACCCTATCCCCGCGCGTGCACGCCGCACTCCTATCCTGGCGGCCGTGCTGATCCTGCTGCCGCCCAGTGAGGGCAAGACCTCCCCGCGGCGGGGAGCCCCGCTCGACCTGGGCGGTCTCGCGCTCGCCGACCTGACGCCGGCGCGGGAGAAGGTGCTCGAGGCGCTGGTCTCGCTGTGCCGCGACGAGCCCGAGCGCGCCGTCGAGGTGCTTGGCCTCTCCGCGGGCCAGGCCGACCTGGTGCAGCGCAACGCCGCGCTCCGGTCCGCCCCGACCGCACGCGCCGACCGGGTCTACTCCGGTGTCCTGTACGACGCCCTCGACGTCGCCACCCTCTCCGCGGCCGCCAAGCGGCGGGCCGGCTCGCGCCTGGCCGTCACCTCGTCCCTGTTCGGGCTGGTGCGCCTGGGCGACCGGATCCCGGCGTACCGCCTCTCCGGTGACGCCTCCCTTCCCGGCCTCGGCCCGGTCGCCGGCGTGTGGCGCGACGCTCTCGGGCCGGCGGTGACCGACGCCCTGGGCAAGGGACTCCTGGTCGACCTGCGGTCGAGCACGTACGCCGCCTTCTGGCGCCCGCCCGCCGACCTGGCCGGCCGCGTGGCGACCGTCCGGGTGCTGCACGAGTCGGGCGGGCAGCGCAAGGTGGTCAGCCACTTCAACAAGGCCACGAAGGGCCGGATGGTGCGCGCCCTCCTCGAGGACGGCGCGGACCCGCGGACGCCGACGGCCCTGGCCGCGGCCCTGGAGCGGCTCGGCTGGACGGTCGAGGTCGGCGTGCCGGGCCCCAAGGGGACCCAGCTCGACGTCGTCGTGCACGAGCTCTGAGCAGGTGATCCGGGCGGCGAAATTGTCGACAGATCGCCAACCGCTGGGCGTGCCGCACGTCGCGGCGCGCCGGGCGGCGTAGGCTCGCCACACCGTGGACGACGAGCGCAATCCTGACCAGGCCCCCGAGGACACCGGGGAACCCCTGGCTGCGCCGGAACCGCCGTCCCCGACCCGGCTCACGCTGGTGCGGGTGACCGATTCCGGCCGAGCCCTGCTCCTGCGCGACGAGGACGGTGGCGAGTTCCACCTGGAGATCACGCCGCTCCTGCGCACGTCCGTCCACGGTGGCACGCCACGCCGATCGGAGACCAAGATGACCAGCAGCCTGCGCCCCCGTGACATCCAGAACCGGATCCGGTCCGGCGAGTCACCGGAATCGGTCGCCGAGGCGGCCGGGACCACGGTCGAGGCGATCATGCCGTACGTCGCCCCCGTGGTGGCCGAGCGCGAGCACGTCGCCGCCACGGCGCAGCGCGCGTCCCTGCGACGCGGCCCGGGCGAGCCCAGCACGCCGCCGATCAACCGCGTCCTGGGCGACGCCGTCGCCCTGCACCTGGACGCCGTCGGCGCCAAGGCCGAGGACGTCACCTGGGACGCCTACCGCCGCGAGACCGGGCGCTGGGTGCTCACCGCCAGCTACGCCGTCGCGGGCCGCAGCGGCACCGCACGGTTCACCTACGACGCCCCCGGCAACTACGCGCTGACCGATGACGACGACGCCCGCTGGTTGATCGGGGACCTGGTCGAGCCCGCACCTGCCGCCGAGCCGGTCGACGACCTGCAGCAGTTCCGCGCCCGCCGGATGGCCTCGACCAGCGCCGCCGACCTCCCGCTCGGCGGGTCGCTGGGCGACGACGCCCTCGACCTCGTCGACCCGTCCGCACCGGTCGCGGAGCCGCCCGCCCACCAGGGCCAGCTCCCCTTCGACGAGCCGCTGCGCTCCACCGTCCCCGAACCCCCTCCGGTCGAGGCCGAGGCGCCGGCGGAGAGCGCCGGGGACGCCGAGTCCGAGGAGTCGGCCGAGGCCGCACGGCACCGCCGCCAGGCCCAGAAGAAGCGCGGCCGCGCATCCGTCCCGAGCTGGGACGAGATCATGTTCGGACCAACGGGCGAATGAGGCCCGATCCGGCGTAGGGTCCGGGTCATGGCTTACTTCGTTACCGGCGCCACCGGCTTCATCGGGCGCTACCTCGTCGACGAGCTCGTCGACCACCGCGACGGTGAGATCTACGTCCTGTGCCGCGCCTCGTCGCTGCACCGGATCGAGCCCCTCATCCGCCGGTGGGGCCCGTCCCGGGTGATCCCGGTCGTCGGCGACCTCGCCGCCCCCGGCCTGGGCGTGGACCAGGCGTGGATCGACGAGCACGCCGGGAAGGTGGAGCACTTCTTCCACCTGGCCGCCATCTACGACATCACCGCCGACGACGCGACCAACGACGCGATGAACATCGACGGCACCCGCAACGCCCTGGAGCTGGCCGACGCCCTCGGCGTCACGACCTTCCACCAGGTGTCCTCCGTGGCCGCGGCCGGCGACTACCACGGGCGCTTCACCGAGGACATGTTCGAGGAGGGCCAGCCGCTGCCCTCGCCGTACCACCGCACGAAGTACGAGTCGGAGAAGATCGTCCGCGACGAGGCCACCATGGGCTGGCGGATCTACCGGCCGGCCATCGTGCTGGGGCACTCCCAGACCGGCGCCATGGACAAGATCGACGGCCCGTACTACTTCTTCCCGCTCCTCAAGCGGATGCGCGACAGCCTGCCGGGCTGGCTGCCGCTGGTCGGCGTCGACCTGGGCGACACGAACATGGTGCCGGTGGACTACGTCGCCAAGGCGATGGACCACCTCGCGCACCTGCCGGGCCACGACGGCGAGGCGTTCCACCTGGTCAACCCCGAGCCGCAGCCGGTCGTCGAGTCGATGAACGCGTTCGCCGCCGCCGCGGGCGCGCCGCGCTTCGCGACGCCGCTCGACGCCACGTCTGCCGCCACCAGCCTGCTCCCCCGCGTCCTGCGCCCGCTGAACATCTTCAACTCCGTCGTGCGGACCGCTCCCGCGCAGGCCCTCCTCGACCAGACCCTCGGCCGTCTCGGCGTCCCGGCCGAGGCCCTCGCGCACACCTCCTTCCACTCCGTCTTCGACGACACCAAGACGCAGCGGGCCTTGGCCGGCTCGGGCATCTCCGTGCCGCCGCTGGAGACCTACGCCCGCACGCTGTGGTCGTACTGGGAGGAGAACCTGGACGACTCCACGGCGCGCAACGCCCGCAACCGGGCCGCCCTCAACGGCAAGTACGTCGTGATCACCGGCGCCTCCTCGGGCATCGGCAAGGTCACCGCCCTCAAGGTCGCCCAGGCCGGCGGCATCCCGGTCCTCGTCGCGCGCGGCAAGGACAAGCTCGAGGAGACCAAGGCGACGATCGAGCAGCGCGGCGGCGAGGCGCGGGTGTTCCCGTGCGACCTCTCCGACCTGAGCGCGATCGACGACCTGTGCCAGCGGCTCATCACCGAGCTCCCGAGCGTCGACTTCGTCGTGAACAACGCCGGCCGCTCGATCCGCCGCTCGCTGAAGCTCTCCCACGACCGCTTCCACGACTTCGAGCGCACGATGCAGCTCAACTACTTCGGCGCCATCCGGTTGATCATCGGTCTGATGCCACAGCTGACCGCCCAGCACTCGGGCCACATCGTCAACATCTCCTCGATCGGCGTGCAGACCAACCCGCCACGCTTCTCGGCGTACGTCGCGTCCAAGGCGGCCCTCGACGCGTGGAGCAACGTCGTCTCCTCCGAGGTCGTCGGCAACGGCATCTCCTTCACCAACGTGCACATGCCGCTGGTGCGGACGCCGATGATCGCGCCGACCAAGATCTACGACAAGTTCCCCACGATCTCGCCGGCGCAGGCCGCCGACGTCGTGATCAAGGCGCTCGTCGAGAAGCCGCACGAGATCAACACCGCGCTCGGCACCGCCGGCGAGCTGGCCCACACCGTCGCCCCGCGTGCGGCCTTCCGGGTGCTCAACCTGGCCTACCAGGTCTTCCCGGACTCCGCGGCGGCCAAGGGCCAGAAGCCTGCCTCCGAGGCCGCCGCCGACGCGGCCGAGGCCCCGACCGCGGGTCGGCGGGAGACCGAGCAGATGCTGCTCGCCCAGGTCTTCCGCGGCGTGCACTGGTAGTCCGTCCGCCTGTGGAGGACGCCTGCACGATCCGAGGAGGTCGTGCAGGCTGCTGCGGGTGAGCATCGAGGAGCCCCTCACCCCCGCGCTGAGCCGGGTCCTGCGCCGCGCCGTGGTCGAGCACGCAGCGTCGATGACCCGGCGGACCTGCCCCAGCGTGCTCCACGTCGGCATCCCCGGCGGCGCCCAGCGCACCCTCGAGCTCGACCCGGACTGGGACCTCGACGCCACGCTGCGCATGGACATGATCGAGGCGATCACCCGGCGGCCGCTGGCCGAGGGCCGGGTGCCGCTGCTGTGGCTCACCCGCGCCGGCCAGGGTCGCCCGACGAGCGACGACCAGCGCTGGGCGGCGGCGGTGCGCGCGGCCGGGGCCGAGCTGAAGGTCGCGCTGGACCTGGTCGTCGTCACCCGGCACTCCTGGTGCGACCCGCGGACCGGCGTGGGCCGGACCTGGCAGCGGCACCGCCACCTGCCGGCGCCCGAGCAGGCCTGAGCCCGCTCCTCACGCCGACCACGCGTCCGGAGGCACCGCGCCCTCCAGCAGCCCGGCGAGCAGCCCGGCCATCGAGTCGTCCGGGCGGGCACGCTGCGCCCGGTCGACCGCCGCCCAGGCCTGCGCTCCGTCGCCCGCCTGCCAGGCCGCGAAGCCGAGCAGGTCGGCCACGGCCGGCACCAGCGGCTCCGGCGTACGCGGCAGCACCCGGGCCCAGAAGGCGCGGTGCTCCACCGCGGTGCGCCGGTCGATCAGTCCCCATGCGGCGTCCCTCGCCGGGACCGCCTGGAGGGTCCAGACCAACCGCGCGACCTGTTCGGCGTCGAGCGGCCCGGGGTCGGCGACGTAGGAGCGGACGGTGCGAGCCGTCCACCGCGCGGCCCGACGCGCCTCCACGTCGCCCAGCGGACCCGGGCCGTCGAGCCCGAGCCGGTCCAGGGCCGCCGCCACCTCCGCGCACGCCTCGGGGACGGGCTCGAGCGAGGCCACCATCTCCGCACGGCTGGCGAAGGTCAGCCGCCCCTCCACCATGGCCTCGACGACGAACGGGTGGTTGCTGATGTCGTAGCCGACGGGCTCGTCGTCGACAGCGGGCCCTCCGAGCATCCGGTAGCGCTCGCCGTCGGCCCAGATGCACGCCACCACGTCGATCCCGTCGCGCAGGGCGCCGCGACGCAGGGTGCGGCACACGGCCCGGGCGACGCGCTCGTCGGAGCCGAAGACCAGGAACACCACCGCACCGACTCCGTGGCGCCGCGCCGGGCCGAGGATCTTCTCCTCCAGGTCGCGCAGCGCGCCGGGCGACGCACGGTCGGGCAGGCTCAGCCGGGCGTGGAACGGCCGCGCGGTCGCGAAGGTGAGCATCACGGCGTCCTCGGCGGGCCAGAAGCCGAGCAGCACCGGGGCGAGCGCGAGCAGGTCCTCCGGGCTGCGGGCGGTCATGTGGCGGACGGGGTCGGGATTCGGGAGATTCGTCATGCGCTCCAACCTCACGACGAGGTCCGACAACGAGCGCCCGCGGCGCCCGTGCCTGTGGACGACGGACGACGGGCCGCCGGCTGTGGACGCCGAGCTGGCCCGTGACGGGACGGAAGTGACCGGTGGGACGGCGCCGACGCCGCTGTCCGCCCGCCCCGTTAGGTTGAGCCGGTGCGAGGGCGAGGTGACGCGGCGTGAGGACGACCGCATCGATCCTGCACCTGGACCTCGACGCGTTCTTCGCCGCCGTCGAGCAGCGCGACAAGCCCTCGTTGCGCGGCAAGCCCGTCGTCGTCGGCGGGACGGGCGGCCGCGGCGTGGTCTCCACGGCGTCGTACGAGGCACGCGTGTACGGCGTCCGCTCGGCCATGTCGACCCGCGAGGCCCGCGCCCTCTGCCCGCACGCCGCCTACCTCACCGGCCGCTTCCACGCCTACCGCGCCGCGAGCCAGGTGGTGATGGGCATCCTGCGCTCGTACTCACCGCTCGTCGAGCCGCTCTCGCTCGACGAGGCGTTCGTCGACCTCGCCGCCGCCGACCTGCCCGACCTGGAGACGCCGACCGTCACCGCCTTCGCGCAGCGCCTCCGCGCCGAGGTGCACGACGCCACGGGAGGCCTCACCGCGTCCGTGGGCCTCGCGAGCTCCAAGTTCCTGGCCAAGATCGCGAGCGACCTCGACAAGCCCGACGGGCTGCGGGTCGTCGCCCCCGGCACCGAGCAGGAGACGCTGCGCCCGATGCAGGTCTCGGTGATCCCCGGCGTGGGCCCGGCGACCGTGGAGCGGCTCAAGCGGATCGGCGTGAAGACCGTCGCCGACCTCGAGCGGCTCAGCGAGGACGAGCTCGTGCGGGTCCTCGGCCAGGCCCACGGGCGCGGCCTCTACCTGCTCGCGCGCGCCCGCGACGACCGCCGCGTCGAGCCCGAGCGCGAGACCAAGTCGGTGAGCGTCGAGGGCACCTACGAGACCGACGTGACCGACCGGGCGGTGATGGCGGCGATCGTCGCCCGCCAGGCCGGCCAGGTCGCCGACCGCCTGGACCGCAACGGCCTGTCCGGCCGCACGATCACCCTCAAGGTGCGGCTCTACGACTTCACCACGCTCACCCGCTCCAGCACCCTGGACGGCCCCACCGACGACGCCGGCGTGATCACCCGGGTGGCGAAGCGGCTGCTCACCGAGCTCGACCCGGTGGGCGGCGTACGC
>DATFHM010000302.1:0-10590 GCA_035248385.1 Nocardioides sp.
GCGCAACTACGTCCTCAACCCGTACCAGATCGTCAAGGACCTGCGCACCGGCTACGAGACCGGCAACCCGCAGGCCGTCTTCGACGGCGACATCGACGGCTTCCTCGAGGCCGGCATCCGCTGGCGCCGGGGCACCGACCAGGCCTGATCAGGTACGCCGCCGGGCGTCCCGCTCCATCGCCGCGGTCAGCAGCCGGTCCAGCAGCCGCGGCGCGTGCCGCTGCAGCCGTACGGCGATCCGGGCGTCCGTCCCCACCAGGTACCGCTGCCGCGGCCGGCGCGCGGTCAGCGCGTGCTCGATCGCGGCAGCGACCCGTTCGGGTGGGATCGCCACCTCGGCCGCGTGCCGCGCCTGGGCGACCGTGAAGTCCACGCCCGACCCGTAGAGCCGGCGCAGGTCCGGGCCGAGGGCGTCCATGGGGGCCGGGTCGAGCCCCTTGTCCCAGATCGGGGTGGCGATGTTGCCGGGCTCGACGATCGCGACCCGGATGCCGTGCGGGCGCAGCTCGCGTCGCCAGGAGTCGCCGATGGCCTCGACGGCGTGCTTGGAGGCGGCGTACGCACCGAGGAAGGGGAGCGCGACGGCGCCGCTCAACGAGCTGAGGAACACGATCCGTCCCGTGCCGGCGCGCAGCTGTGGCAGCAGCGACTGGGTGACCGCGACCTGCCCGAGCACGTTCGTCTCGAGCACGTCGCGGACCCGGTCCACCGGCAGCAGCTCCAGGGGCCCCACCGCCTGGATGCCGGCGTTGTTGACCAGCCCGGCGAGTCCGCGCGGACCCGCCACCTCGGCCACGACACCGGCCGCGGCCTTGACCGACGTCGGGTCGGTGACGTCGAGCAGGACCGGCCGGACTCCGTCGACCTCCTCCAGCGACGCTGCCGCGGCGTCGGTGCGCACCCCGGCCAGCACCTCCCACCCGCGCGCGGCCAGGTGCAGCGCGGTCGTGCGTCCGATGCCGGTGGACGCACCCGTCACGAGGGCGACCGGCGCGCTCATCGCACACCCGCCGGCTCGGGCGCGGACGCCGCGTCGAGCAGGATCTCGTCGGCCGGGTCCAGGCGCAGCGTGGTCATCACGAGGAGCTCGTCCAGCTGGGCGGTCGAGGTGACGCTCGCCAGCGGCGCCACCACGGTCGGCCGGCTCGCCAGCCAGGCCAGCGCCACCGCGGCGGGCGTGACCGCGTGCCGCGCGGCGACGACCCGCAGCGCGTCCACGACCCGTTGTCCGCGCGGGGTGCGGTACTCCTCGACGTACGGCGCCCGCAGCACCTCGAGCGCCGGCCCGGTCGTCGGGTGCTTGCCGGTCAGGAAGCCCGCCGCCAGGCCGAACCAGGGGAACACCCCGAGCCCGCGCTCCGCGGCCAGCGGGGCGAGCGTGCTCTCGAAGGGCTCGCGGTCCATCAGGTTGTAGCGGGGCTGCAGAGCGGCGAACCGGCCCGGCCCGGTGGTGGCGTCGAGCGCCTCGCGCAGCCGGTCCGGCCCGTAGTTGGAGGCGGCGGCGTACCGGACCTTGCCGGCGGCGACCAATGACTCGAACGCCGCGACCGTCTCGTCGGTCGGGTCGCCGTGGTCCTCGTGCGCGTAGAACAGGTCGAGGTGGTCGGTGCCGAGCCGTCGCAGCGCGTCCTCGCACGCCGCCACGATCGTCGCGGCGCGCAGGTTGTCGCGCCCGGGGAGCTGCCCCACCTTCGTGGAGATGAGGATCCGGTCGCGGGAGCGCCGCGAGCGCAGCCAGCTCCCGATCACGGTCTCGGACTCACCGCCGGGCCCGCCGGTCCAGGCGCCGCAGTAGCTGTCGGCCGTGTCGACGAGGTTGCCACCGGCCTCGACGTACGCGTCGAGGATCGGGAAGGCGGCGGCCTCGTCGACGTTGAAGCCGAAGACGTTGCCGCCGAGCCCGAGCGGGTGCACCCGCAGGTCGGTGCCGGGGACGGTGCGCATCAGGTCGTTCATGGTCGTTCCTCTCGGTTGTCGTGCTGCTCGGGGGCGGCCAGCCGCGCGATCCGCTGCCCCAGCTCGGTCCACCCGGTGAAGCCGACCCACCCCGCGTCGCCACGGACGCGCCCACGCGGTGGCTCGGCCCCCGGATCGAGCTCGAGGACGAGCCGGATCGGGTCCGGGTGCTCGCTCATGGGTCCAGCGTGATCTCGCGAAGGGCTGCGGGCACGGGGGTGGGCGCCCTACCTTTTGGGCGTGGACCTCCTGGAGCGCGGGGCCGCCCTCGACGCGGTCGTCGCGCACGGCGCGGCGGCGTACGCCGGTCGCGGGGGAGCGATCTGCGTCGTCGCGCCGGCCGGCGTGGGGAAGACCTCGTTCCTGCTGGCCGCCCGCGAACGGCTGGCCGGCGCGGGTCTCCGGGTCCTCGCGGCCACCGCCGGCGAGCACGAGCGGTCGTTGCCGCACTGCGTGACCCGGGTGCTGCTCGAGCCCGCGCTCACCGGCGACGCGCGCGACGGCGTGCTCGTCGACGCCGCGGCACCGGCGCGCGCCCTGCTCGGCGGTGCGGCGACGACCGGGTCGCTGTCGCACGCCCTGTACTGGACGCTCGCCAACCTCGCGCAGGCCGGCCCGCTCGCGCTCGTCGTCGACGACGCGCACTGGGCGGACGAGGCCTCGCTCGAGACGTTGGCGTACGTCGCCCGCCGGCTGGCCGACCTGTCCCTGCTGCTCGTGGTCGCCACGCGTCCCGACGCACAGGCGGCCTGGCCCGCGCCCCTCGTCGGCCTGCACCGGTCCGCCACCGAGCTGACACTCGCGCCGCTGTCCGCGGACGGCACCGCGACCTTCCTCGCCGGAGCCGTCGGCGAGAACCCGTCCCCGGCCTTCGCGACCGCGTGCCACGAGGCGACCGGCGGGGTGCCGTTCTACCTCGACGAGCTCGCTCGTGACGTCGTACGCCGGGGGCTGGAGCCGGTCGACGCACAGGCCGACGTGGTGGCGGGGATCGCTCCCACCGCGATCGTGCGCAGCGTGCTGCTCCGGCTGGCCGCCCTCGGCCCGGCCGCACCCCAGCTCGCCCGGGCCGCCGCCGTGCTCGGCGACGGTGCGCGGCTGGCGGACGTGGCCGAGCTCGCGGCCCTCGATCCGGACGAGGCCGCCGTCGCCGCGGACGCTCTCGTCGCCGGCGGCATCCTGGCCCGCGCCGGTGTCGGATTCGCCCACCCGATCCTGCGCGCAGCGGTGCTCGACGACATCGGTCCCCACGCGCGATCGCGTCTGCACGCGCGCGCGGCCCGCATCCTGCACCGGCGGCGTGCGGCGGTCGGACCGGTGGCCGCGCACCTGCTGGAGGCCGAGCCGGAGGCGGACCCGTGGGTCTGCGCCACGCTCCTGGCGGCGGCCCTGGAGGCGATGGCCGCGGGGAGCCCGGGTACGGCGGCCCAGCTGCTGCAGCGGGCCCAGCAGGAGCCGCCACCCGCCGAGGTGCAGGCCGAGCACCTCTTCGCGCTCGGCCTGGCCGAGGCCGCACTCGGCGACCTCGCTGCCCTCGGTCACCTCGAGGCGAGCATCGCCGGCACCTCGGAGGCGGGCGTCCGCGCCGAGCGGGCGCTGGTGATCGGCGAGCTGGCCCGCAAGGCCGGTCTCGCGCCGGTCGGGATCGCCGCGCTGGACACGGCGCTGGCCGTCCTCGATCCGGACTCGGTGCCGGGTGCGCTCGCGGCGATCGACCGGTTCTGGATCGGGCGGACGACCCTTCCGACGCTGGACATCGTGCGCGCCGACCGTCCCACGCTCGACCGCGCGTTCGCGCACCCCGATCCCGTCGTACGCCGACGCGCGGCGGCGTACCTGGCGATGGAGGCCGCGCTGGACGGCACCCGCGACGACGTCGAGCGCTACCTCGGCGCCGCGCTGGGCCCACCGGGCCTGGTCGCCAGCATGGACGCCGACAGCGGGTCCGTCGCTGCCGCGCTCATCGCGCTCACGGTCCTCGAGCGGCACGACGACCTGGGGCGCGTGGTCGACGACCTCGTCGCCGACTCGGGCCGCTCGGGCAACGGGGTCGCGTACGCCCTCGCCTCCCTGTGGCGGGCGGTGGACCTTCTCCGCACCGGGCGACTCGCGGACGCCGACAGCGAGGCCCTGGCGGTCATCCGGTTCGCGACCGAGGCCGGGTGGGTCGGCGGTACGCCGGAGCTCGCCGCCGTCCACGTCCTGGCCTGCCTGGGCCAGGGGCGGACCGACGTCGCCGCGGCCGCGCTCGCGTCCTCACCCTTCGGCCTCGACGTCGTCGAGGTCGCCCCGATCGCCTTCCTGCTCGAGGCGCGTGGACAGGTGGCGCTGGCGCAGGGCCGGCCCGCCGACGCCCTGGCTGACGCGCGACGCGCCGGCGATGCCCTCGAGGCGATGGGCCTCAGCAACCCCGGGTACGTCGCCTGGCGCTCGACCGCGGCCGAGGCGACACGGCTGCTGGGCGACCTCGCGGGCGCTCGCGATCTCGCGGAGGAGCAGGTCGCGGTGGCGGATGCCTTGTCCGGCCCGGCGGCCCGGGCGGCGGCCCGCCGGGTGCTGGCCACGACGGTCGACCGCGAGGCGGGCCTGCGCCTGCTCGAGGATGCGCGGGCGCTGGTCGATGCAGGCCCGGCACGGGGCGAACAGGCCCTGGTGGCCGCGGACCTCGGCGCCCTGCTCCGTCGGTCCGGTCGCACCGCGGAGGCGCGCGAGCCGCTCCGCATCGCCCTCCTGCACGCCACGACCTGCGGCATGGAGCCGCTCGTCCGGCGGGTGCGGGAGGAGCTGCTCGCGGCCGGCGGGCGGCCGCGCCGGGTGGAGCTGACCGGGCCCGCCTCGCTGACCGCCTCGGAGCTGCGGGTCGCCCGGATGGCCGCGAGCGGCCTGACGAACACGCTCATCGCGCAGACGCTGTTCGTCTCCCGCAAGACCGTCGAGGCGCACCTCGCCCGCGCCTACGCCAAGCTGGGCGTCGCCTCACGGGCCGATCTCGTCTCGATCGACCTCGACTCCGCCTGACCCGCCGACGGATCAGGCCTGGTCGGCCTGGGCGACCGCGGCGCACCAGCGTTCCGTGCGATCCACGAGGGTCGACGCCGCTCCGGCGCCGCTCAGGCTGCAGGAGAGCCACGCGTCGCCGAAGAGCCCGCGGAAGGTGACGGTCGAGGTCTTCGTCCCGCAGGAGCCGGCGACCGACGGCCGCCCGAACGCCGGCGCGCCCTGCAGCACCCGGCACCCCGGTGTCCGCGCGGCCGCCAGCTGCTTCGCCCGGGCGACGCCGACCGGGGGAGCGAACACCCACGCCCGCGCCTCGGTCGCGCCCGCGCGGAACACGCAGCCGTACTCGTGCAGCACGTCGGCCCCGTTGCCCGGCACCGCTCGCCGGTCGCCGTCGCCGTAGCTGTCGGCGTACGTCGCCGCCTGGCCCAGCGCATCGGTGACCGCCGCGGCCGGTAGCCGGTCGCAGAACGAGGCACGGCCGATCGTCATCGTGGTGGTGTCGAGGTCGCCCAGCGCCGTCGGGCTGTACGTCGCCGGCGGAGCCGCCGCGCGGCCGCCGGTCATCGCCACCCCGACCGTCACCGGCAGCGCCGTGAAGACGACTGCGAGGAGCAGCGCACGGACAGCGGTCGACACGGCGGCCACAGTACGCAGCGGCCGGTCACGCCGCACGGCTGGTCCGGCTCATGCGCAGATGCGGAAGAAAAGTGGCGAATCAGTCCGCAGATGCGGAAGGATGATGCCCGTGAGTGTCTACCGGGTCTCCGAGGCGGCCGAGCTGCTCGGCGTCAGCGACGACACCGTGCGGCGCTGGATCGACGGCGGCCGACTCGAGTCGAGCACCGAGGCCGGGCGCACCGTCGTACCCGGCGAGGCGCTGGCCCGGCTCGCCGTGGAGCTGTCCGCCGCTCCCGATCCCCAGCGCGCCCGCGCCGTGAGCGCGCGCAACAGGCTCCTGGGCCTGGTCACGAAGGTCACCAAGGACCAGGTGATGGCCCAGGTCGAGCTCATCTGCGGTCCGTACCGGATCGTCTCGCTGATGAGCGCCGAGGCCGCCGAGGAGCTGGGCCTGATGCCCGGCGTCACGGCGGTCGCGTCCATCAAGTCAACCAATGTCGTCGTGGAGCGCCCGTGAACCCGAAGAAGACCGTCCTGGCCGCGATGAGCGCCGCCCTGCTGATCCCGCTCGCCGCCTGCGGCAGCAAGGACTCCGGCACGACCATCACCGTCTTCGCGGCGTCGTCGCTGACCACGACCTTCACCGAGCTCGGCTCCGAGTTCGAGGCCGCCCACCCTGGCGTCCACGTGACCTTCAGCTTCGGCGGCTCCTCGGACCTCGTCTCCTCGATCCAGGGCGGCGCCGGCGCGGACGTCTTCGCCTCGGCCGACACCAAGAACATGGACGCACTGACCCAGGACGGCACCGCGACGGACCCGAAGGACTTCGCGACCAACGTCCTCGAGATCGCGACCCCTCCGGGCAACCCGGCCCACGTCACGTCCTTCGCCGACCTCGGGAAGCCCGGTGTGAAGGTCGTGATCTGCGCCGACGGCGTGCCGTGCGGGACCGCCGCGGCGACGATGGAGCAGCAGACCGGGGTGACCATCCACCCGGTCAGCGAGGAGCAGTCGGTGACCGACGTCCTGGGCAAGGTCGAGTCCGGTGACGCCGACGCCGGCCTGGTCTACGTGACCGACGTGACCGCGGCCGGGAGCAAGGTGACGGGCGTGCCCTTCAAGGAGTCGAAGGAGGTCGTGAACACCTACCCGATCGCGGTGCTCAAGGACTCCTCGCAGGCCGCCACAGCCCAGCAATTCGTCGACTTCGTCCTCGGCGCCCAGGGGCAGAAGGTGCTGAAGGATGCCGGCTTCGGGCAGCCCTGATCGGGGGTCGGCGACCCCAGTGCCCGTGAGCCTGCCTCGCTGGCTGTGGCCGCCGGCCCTTCTCGGGGCCGCCTTCGTCCTGCTGCCGCTGTTCGCGGTCGCCGAGCGGGTCGACTGGGCGCAATTCGGCTCCCTCATCACCTCGCACAGCTCGCTGCAGGCCCTGTGGCTGAGCCTGCGAACGGCCACCGCCAGCACGCTGCTCTGCCTGCTGCTCGGGGTGCCGATGGCGACCGTCCTGGCGCGCACCCGGTTCCGCGGGCAGGGTGTCGTCCGCTCGCTGGTGCTCCTCCCGCTCGTGATGCCGCCCGTGGTCAGCGGACTCGCGCTGCTCTACACCTTCGGCCGGCACGGCCTGCTCGGCCACCAGCTGGACCTGCTCGGCATCCAGGTCACCTTCACCACGACCGCGGTGGTCATGGCCCAGACCTTCGTCGCGCTGCCCTTCCTGGTGATCAGCCTGGAGGGCGCGCTGCGCACTGCCGGGCAGAGGTACGACGTCGTCGCCGCCACCCTCGGCGCGCGGCCCACCACGGTCTTCCGCCGGGTGACGCTGCCGCTGGTGCTCCCCGGGCTCCTCTCCGGCACCGTGCTCGCGTTCGCCCGCTGCCTGGGAGAGTTCGGGGCCACCATCACCTTCGCGGGCAGCCTCCCCGGCACCACGGCCACGATGCCGATCGAGATCTACCTGCAGCGCGTGACCGACCCCGACGCGGCCCTGGCGCTCGCGCTCGTCCTCGTGGTCGTCGCCGTCGTGGTGATCGGGTTCGCCCGGCAGAACCGGAGCGCGGTGTGAGCGGGGGTGTGAGCCGCCTGCGGGCGCGCGCGGTGGTGACGGACCGCGACGTCGACCTCGCCCTCGACGTCGCGGCGGGGGAGACCGTCGCCGTCGTCGGACCCAACGGCGCGGGCAAGTCCACCCTGCTCGCCGTCCTCGCGGGGCTGCTCCGCCCCGATGAGGGCCACGTGGTCCTCGGCGACCGCGACCTCGACGGCCGCCCGCCGCACGACCGCGGCGTCGCCCTGCTGGCCCAGGACCCCCTGCTCTTCCCGCACCTGTCCGTCCTGGAGAACGCCGCCTTCGCGCCCCGCGCCCGAGGCGTACGCCGGTCCGCGGCCCACGCCGCCGCCCGGATCCAGCTCGACCGGCTCGGCATCGGCGAGCTCGCCGGGCGTCGTCCGCACCAGCTCTCGGGCGGTCAGGCGCAGCGGGCGGCGATCGCGCGAGCTCTGGCCGCCGAGCCGGAGCTGCTGCTCCTGGACGAGCCGCTGGCCGCCCTCGACGTGGAGGTGACACCCGCGCTGCGCCAGCTGCTGCGCGAGGTCCTCGCCGACCGCACGGTGGTCCTGGTCACCCATGACCTGCTCGACGCGCTGCTGCTCGCCGACCGGGTCGTGGTGGTCGAGGGCGGCCGGGTCGTGGAGGAGGGCCCGACGACCGAGGTCCTGTCGACCCCGAGGTCGGGCTTCGCGGCGCGCCTCGCGGGCCTCAACCTCGTCCGCGGCACCTGGGACGGCACCGCCGTCACGAGCCCCGACGGTCTGCGGGTCGTCGGCCTCACCGAGCAGGCCGTCCCGGCCGGCGCCGACGCCGTCGCGCTGTTCCGGCCCTCCGCGGTCGCGATCCACCCGGGCGGGCCGACCCACGACGAGGGCAGCCCCCGGAACCGGATCGAGGCCCGGGTGCGGGACCTCGAGCCGTCGGGGGACCGGGTGCGGGTCCGTGCCGAGCCGCGCACGCCCGGGCCGGTGCTGGCGGCCGACGTCACGCCGGCGGCGGTCGCCGAGCTCGGGCTGGCCCCGGGAGCCGAGGTCACCCTGACCGTGAAGGCCACCGAGGTCGCGGTCCATCGCACGTGAGGAGAGCGTGAGGAGGGACGTGACCCGGCCCACGACGGAGTTTTGCCCGTCGCGGCAACGTGGCTCTGCGGCCGGGTTCGCGTAACGTCGTACAGCGTGATTCGCTTCGAGAAGGTCACCAAGAAATATCCGGGTCCCGGCCGGCCGGCGCTCGACGGGGTGACGATCGACATCGACAAGGGCGAGTTCGTCTACCTGGTCGGCGCATCCGGCTCTGGGAAGTCGACCGCGCTGCGCCTGGTGCTGCGCGAGCAGCGGCCCACCTCGGGGCGGGTCTACGTGGCCGGCAAGGAGATCAACCGGATGGCCGGCTGGAAGGTGCCGCGGCTGCGGCGCCAGATCGGCACCGTGTTCCAGGACTTCCGGCTGCTGCCGAACAAGACCGTCGCCGAGAACGTCGCCTTCGCGATGCAGGTGACCGGTCGCTCCCGCAAGATCATCGACCGGACCGTGCCCGAGACCCTCGAGCTGGTCGGCCTGGCCGGCACCGCCGACCGGATGCCCGACGAGCTCTCCGGCGGTGAGCAGCAGCGCGTCGCGATCGCCCGTGCCTACGTCAACAAGCCGATGATCCTCATCGCCGACGAGCCGACCGGAAACCTGGACCCGACCACCTCGGTCGGCATCATGAACCTGCTCGAGGACATCAACGCCGCGGGCACGACCGTGGTGATGGCGACCCACGACCACGGCATCGTCGACCAGTTCACCAAGCGTGTCGTCGAGCTCGACAACGGACTCGTCGTCCGTGACGAGGCGTCCGGCAGCTACGGCTTCCAGCACTGAGCACGGAAGAGACTTCAGACACATGACGCTTCGCTATGTCTTCACCGAGCTGCGCTCGGGGCTGCGCCGCAACCTCACCATGCACCTCGCGGTGATCCTGACCATCTTCGTCTCGCTGACGCTGGCCGGCTGCGGCATCCTGCTGCAGCGCGAGGCCCGGCTGACCAACCAGACGCTGGGCAAGGACCTCACGGTCAACATCTACCTGTGCACCGACAACGACAAGCTGCGGGCCGACCGCCCCAACTGCAGCGACGGTGAGGTCAACCAGGCCCAGCAGGCCGCGATCGTCCAGGCGCTCAAGGTCTGCTCCTCCGACATCACGGGCACGCCGGAGTTCATCAGCAAGCAGCAGGGCTACGCCTACGCGCGCAAGACCCTGCCGGAGTCGAACTTCGTCGGGCCGAACCCCGTCATCACGGTCGCCTCCTGGCCCGCCGAGTACCGGGTCACCCTCACCAGCGCCGAGGGCAGCGCCTGCCCGGTGAGCGCGGTCAAGGGGCTCGACGGCGTCGCCAACGTCGTCGACCAGAGCGAGACGCTCGGCCAGATCGAGCGGATCATCAAGGTCCTGCGCGTCGGCTCCTGGGTCGCGGCCGTCGTGCTGCTCCTCGCGGCGCTGCTCGAGGTCGCCAACACGATCCGGCTGGCCGCGCTGGCCCGCCGCCGCGAGCTCGAGATCATGCGCCTGGTGGGTGCCTCGACGCTCTACATCACGCTGCCGTTCCTCCTCGAGGCCGTCGTCACCGCCATCGTGGGCAGCGCGCTCGCCACGGGCGCGCTCGCGGCCATCGAGCGGTGGGGCATCCAGAAGGGGCTGGCCGACAACCTGCACTTCCTGCCCTGGATCGGGTGGCACGACTGGTACCACGTCATCGTGGGCGGCTGGCCGCCGGGCATCCTGTGGCTGGGTCTCGTCCTGACGATCGTCCCGACACTCCTGCTGACCCGCAAATACATCAAGGTCTGATCCCGCGCGGATACAGTCCCAGGTGTTCACTTCCCCGAACACCGATTGGTTCAGATCGTGCGTCTCTTCCCCGGCGCCCGGCGACAGACCGTCGTCGGCGCGCGCTCGCACCGCAACGTCGCCGTCGCGACCGC
>DATFHM010000303.1:0-2158 GCA_035248385.1 Nocardioides sp.
GATCCGCGGCGCCGGCGCCGTACCCTCCTTCCTGGGGTACGGCGATCCGCCGTTCCCCGCCACGATCTGTGCGTCGGTCAACGACGAGGTCGTGCACGGGATCCCCGGCTCCCGGGTGCTCGCCGACGGCGACGTCATCTCGATCGACTGCGGCGCGATCGTCGACGGGTGGCACGGCGACGCCGCGATCACCGTCCCGGTCGGGACCGTGCGGCCCGAGGTCGCCGAGCTGCTGCACGTCACCGAGGAGTCGCTCTGGGCCGGTCTCGCGGCCGCGCGCGACGGAGGGCGGGTCACCGACATCTCGGCGGCCGTCGAGCAGTCGGTGCGCAGCCACGGCGGCTACGGCATCGTCGAGGACTACACCGGCCACGGCATCGGCACCCACATGCACATGGAGCCCGACGTGCCCAACTACGGCCGCGCCGGCCGCGGCCCGCGGCTCAAGCCGGGCATCGCGCTGGCGGTCGAGCCGATGGTGACGCTCGGCGGCAAGCTCACGGACGTGGCCGAGGACGAGTGGACGGTCGTCACGAGCGACGGCTCGTGGGCGGCCCACTTCGAGCACACCTTCGCGCTCACGGAGCGGGGGGTCTGGGTGCTCACCGCGCTCGACGGCGGCGAGGAGCGGCTGACCGCCCTCGGCGTACCTTTCGGCGGCGAGGCAGACTGACTGCATGGGAGACGTCCCCGTCATCACGCCGGCAGCCCTGCCCACGCGGCCGCTGCTGTTCGCCTCCGGCGCGCAGGCGTACGTCGCCGACGAGGTGCTCGAGACCCTGACGACCCCGGACGGCTCCGACACCGCCTGGGCCGACCACGTGGTCGCCGGGCTGGCGCCGGGTCAGCGGGCGCTGGGTGCGATGTCCTTCGCGGCGCGTGCCCCGGGCATCTTCCACCGCGTCGTCGGCGGGGAGCGGGCCCTGGTCGGTCCGAGCGGCGACCGGCCCGAGCGGGCCTACCGCGTCACCGAGTTCCCCACCGCCGAGAAGTACGCCGAGATGGTGGCCGCCGCGCTCGAGCAGATCGCCAGCGGTTCGCTGCACAAGGTCGTGCTCGGCCGCTGCCTCGACGTCGTGAGCGACCCGCCGCTGGTGGCCGCCGAGGTCATCGACCGCCTGCTCGCGACCCGGCCCGGCCGCTACGTCTTCTCGGTCCCGCTGCAGGAGCCCGAGGTCGTGGGGCCGCTGCTGCTGGGCGCGAGCCCGGAGCTGCTGGTGCGGCGCGAGGGCGACCTGATCACCTGCACCCCGCTCGCCGGCTCGGCGCCCCGCGCCACGGACGCCGACGAGGACGCCGCGCGCGCGGCCGGCCTGCTCGCCTCCGCCAAGGACCTGGCCGAGCACGCCTTCGTCGTCGAGGCGATCGTGCACGCCCTCAAGGACGTCTGCGTCGAGATCGAGTCGCCCGCCGGTCCGGAGCTGATGGCGACCGACACGGTCTGGCACCTGGCCTCCCCGATCCGGGCGCGGCTCGCCGCGGGTCTGGACGGGCCGAGTGCCCTGCGGCTGGCCCAGATGCTGCATCCCACGCCGGCTGTCGGCGGCGTACCGACCGAGGCTGCGAACGCGACCATCGCGGCCCTCGAGGGCGACCTGCGCGACTACTTCGCCGGCTGCGTCGGCTGGGTCGACGGCAACGGCGACGGCGAGTTCGCGGTCACCATCCGGTCCGCTGTCATCGACGGCGACCGGCTGCGCCTGTTCGCTGGCGCGGGCATCGTCGCCGGCTCGGACCCGGCGCTGGAGGTCATCGAGACCGGCGCCAAGCTGGCGACCATGGGCCGAGTGACAGGGCTGGCCGAGTTCGGCGCCTGACCAGTCGTCTGGAAGACTGGGCCGCGACGGGGGGAGTACTCCTTCGCCACGGGCTCGTCACCACGTTCCTCCGATGAGGTTCCGGTCCCGTGGGTCGTGCCGAGAGGTACGGCGGAAGAGACCTCGAGCGATCCGCCGACCGCTCAGGGAGCACCCATGCACGTCACCACCCTCGAATGGGGAATCACCCTCGCCGTCACCATCGGCGTCCTGCTCTTCGACCTCGTGGCCATCGGCCGCAACCCGCGCGAGCCCTCGTTGCGCGAGTGCGCGCTCGCGCTCGCGGCGTACGTCGGCGGCGCCATCGCCTTCGGCACCTGGATCTTCCTCGACCACGGCCA
>DATFHM010000304.1:0-13356 GCA_035248385.1 Nocardioides sp.
CTCGCCGGTGCCCGCGACGAACTCGCCGTCGGCACCGAGGTGGTACTTCACGTCGCCCGAGCCCTGGACCGTGCGCGGGTCGATGTTGCCCTCGAACTCGCGGAAGATCTGGTTGTAGGACTTGCCGACGATGTTCGCCAGCACGTTGAGGCGACCGCGGTGGGCCATGCCGATCGCGACCTCGGCGAGACCGGCCTGGGCGGCCGCCTCGCAGATCTCGTCGACGACCGGGACGGTGGTCTCGCCACCCTCGAGCGAGAACCGCTTCTGCCCGACGAACTTGGTCTGCAGGAAGGTCTCGAACGCCTCGGCCTGGTTGAGCTTGAGCAGGATCCGCAGCTGCTCCTCGCGGGGCATCTTGGTGTGCGGCTGCTCGACGCGCTCCTGGATCCAGCGACGCTGGTCGGGATCCATGATGTGCATGTACTCGATGCCGGTGGTGCGGCAGTAGGAGTCGCGCAGGATGCCGAGGATGTCGCGCAGCTTCATGAACCGACGGCCGGAGCCGCCGAAGGAGCCGGTCGGGAACTCGCGGTCGAGGTCCCACAGGGTCAGGCCGTGGGACTCGATGCGCAGGTCCGGGTGGCTGCGCTGCTTGTACTCCAGCGGGTCGGTGTCGGCCATCAGGTGACCGCGGACCCGGTAGGCGTGGATCAGCTCGAGGATCCGGGCCTGCTTGTCGATCTCGTCGTCGTGCGAGGTCGCGATGTCGTTGTTCCAGCGGATCGGCTCGTAGGGGATCCGCAGCGACCGGAAGATGTCGTCGTAGAAGTTGTCGGCGCCTAGCAGGTACTGGTGCACCTGGCGCAGGAACTCACCGGACTGCGCACCCTGGATGACGCGGTGGTCGTACGTCGACGTCATCGTCATGATCCGCGAGATCGCGTTGCGCGCGATGGTGTCCTCGGACGCGCCCTGGAACTCCGGCGGGTACTCCATCGAGCCGACGCCGATGATCGCGGCCTGGCCCTGCATCAGCCGCGGCACCGAGTTGTTGGTGCCGATGCCGCCGACGTTGGTGAGGCTGACCGTCGTGCCGGAGTAGTCCTCCATGGTCAGCTTGTTGTTCTTGGCCTTCCGCACGATCTCCTCGTACGCCGTCCAGAACTGCGCGAAGTCCATCGACTCGCACGCCTTGATCGACGGGGCGACCAGCTGGCGCGTGCCGTCCGGCTTCTGCTGGTCGATCGCCAGGCCGAGGTTGACGTGGGGAGGCGTCACCATCGACGGCTTGCCGTCGATCTCGGCGTAGGTGTTGTTCATCTCCGGCATCGAGCCGATCGCCCGCACGATCGCGTAGCCGATCAAGTGGGTGAAGGAGACCTTGCCGCCGCGGGCGCGCTTGAGGTGGCTGTTGATGACGATCCGGTTGTCCCACAGCAGCTTGACCGGGATGTTGCGCACCGAGGTCGCGGTCGGCACGGACAGCGAGATGTCCATGTTCTTCGCGGTCGCGGCGGGGATGCCGCGCAGCACCGTCACGGTCGCCTCGTCGTTGACCGGGACGGGCGCCGGCTTCGGCGCGTCCTTCGGGGTCGGCTTCGACTCGGCGGTCGGCTTGGTCGGCATGGTCTTGGCAGCCGGGCTGACCTCCGCGCGCGAGCTGGCCTTGGGGACCGGGATGCTGCCCGTGGGCGGGGAGGCCTGGGCGGACGGCGTCGACTGCGGGGCAGCCGCGGTCTTCGCCGGGGCCGCGGCCGGGGCGGCCGCCGCCGGCGTACCGTTGCCGCCCTTGAAGTACGCCGCCCAGGCGGGGTCGACGCTGGAGGGGTCGGCGTCGAAGCGCGACTTCATCTCCTCCACGAGCCACTCGTTGGCGCCGAAATCGATCCCCGACGGCGCCCCCGCGCCGTTGGAGGTGGTGGACTGCTGGTCTGACGACTGCGTCACGACGTGCTTCGCCTCTTCCGCTTTCACAAGCCACCGGAGTGCAGGGATCCGGCGTACCCCCGGAGCCGACCCCGGACCGGTCGGCGCCCACGGGCAAGGCTAGACCCATCGACAACCAAATGCGCCGAGTGGTCACGACTGTCGGGCAGGCTGGAGCCAGACGCCCGACCTGGAGGTTGCCCGATGCCCGCAACGCACCGACGAACTCGGCTCGTCGGCCTCGTGATCGTGGTCACGACGGTCCTGTCCGCGACCGGTTGCGGATCGAAGACCCAGCCGGCGGCCGTGCCATCCGCGGCGCCTCCGGTCCCGTACGTCGTGAAGCTGGCGACCGTGACCGGGAGGCTGTCCTCACCGGCGCGGAAGGCGGTCCGGGCCCGGGTCGGCACGGTCGTCCGAGGCTGGTGGCAGGAGGCCTACCTCCGTCCCGGCGCGACCGACGTCTTCGCGGCGTTCACCCCGGGCGCCGCGAAGCTGGCGCGCCGCGACGCCGACCTGCTGTCGGACCCCCACCGCGCCGACGGCACCGTCGCCCCGGTGCGCCAGCTGGTCGACCTCGACGTCCTCGCCGTGAAGGGCCGGGCGGTGGGCGTCACGGCACGTATCCACCTCACCTACGACAGGTCGGCGACGGCGACGAGCCGGTGCGGCGTCGGCGGCACGGTCAGCCTGGTCCCGACAGGCGGGGTCTGGCGCATCTTCGGGTACGACGTCACCCGCACCTGCCACCCGAGGAAGGCCGGATCATGAGCACCCGCAACGTCGTACGTCGCTCGCTGCGCACCGCCCTGCTGGCGCTGGTCCTCGCCGTCGCGGCACTCGTGGTCCCGAACGGCGCCGTCAACCCGACGTACTCCGCGCTCGTGAAGATGCAGACCGCCGAGGGCACCGACCTCGGCCGGCTGGCCCACGGCAAGGACATCATCACCATCCTCGCCGTCGGCTCGGACGCGCGACCGGGCCAGAACATGCTGCGCACCCGCGGCGACGCGCTGCACCTGATCTTCCTGGACACGAGGACCCACGCGGCCGCGGACATCGGCGTGGCCCGCGACTCCTGGGTCGACATCCCCGGGGCGGGGAGGAGCCGCATCAACGCGGCCCTCTCCTTCGGCGGCCCGCAGCTCCTCGGCCGCACCGTCGGCAACCTGATCGGGGTGCAGCCCGACTACGTGTTCGTGACCCGGTTCACCTACTTCCAGGCGATGGTGCACGAGATCGGCGGCATCACCGTCGACAACCCGCGAGCGTTCAACGACCCCGAGATCTGGCCGCGCGGCTTCCGGAAGGGCCGGATCCACCTCTCCGGGCTCACCGCCCTGAAGTTCTCCCGGATCCGGCACACCCTGCCGCGCGGCGACTTCGACCGCGACCTCAACCAGGACCGGGTCATCCGCGGCATCCAGGCCCGGGTGCACCGGATGCGGGCCCACCCGGGCTTCATCGCGCGCGGCGTCCTCACCGTCATGAAGAACCTGGCCACCGACCTCGGCCCGACCGAGCTGTTCACGCTGGCGCACGCGGTGGCCGACGTCGACCCGGCCAAGGTGACGAACTGCGTCGTCTACGGCCGCGGGATGGTGATCAACGGCGCCGACGTGATCGCGCCCGACGTGGCCATGGCGCGCCGGTTCGGCAACGACGCGCGCAACGACGCGACGCTGCCTCGGGGCTGCTAGGCCGTGTCTCTCCATCCCATGGCGGCGCCAGCGCCGCCCAGGCGGCACGCTCGCGGCGTTGCCGCCGCTCGGAAGACGACCCGGTATGCCATCGCGACGGCGCCTTGCGATCGCACCACCTGAACGACGCGGGCATCCGCCGAGGATGGAGAGACGCGGCCTAGCGCTCGACGAGCACGGCCCGGTGGTCCGAGGGGGTGTCGAGCACCTCGACCGACGTCGCCGGGCCGGGGCCGTGGACGTCGTCAATGGTGTTGGGCCCGCAGGTCGGCTGCGGCTCGCGACCCTCCCAGGCCGACGTCAGCCCCGCGAACCGCTGCAGGTGGTGGTTCGAGTCGCCGGCGGCGTACACCCGGTGGCCCGCGGCGGTCAGGTCCGCGACGATCTCCTCCACGCGGTGCACCTCGTGCTGGTGCCGCTTGACGAGGTGCGGCCGATCGGTGCGGTACGCCGCCCCGTCCACCGCGCCCGACACCAGGTGGTAGCTCAGGATCGCCACCGTGTCGCCCAGCTCGCGGTCCGAGAAGACGCCGATGGTCACCTCGCGCGGCGGCTCGAGGCCGAGCAGCCGGTCGTCGCGGTCGGTCGGGCCGGGCAGGCTCAGCCAGCGCTGGCGCGCGTGCAGCAGGTCGTAGCGATCCGCGCGGGCGCCGACCGCGTTGCCGCCGCCCAGGCCGGTGACCCAGTGGTAGCGGTGCCCGCCCGGTACGGCGATCGGCGGGCCGGGCGCCACGCGGACCGAGCCGCTCGGGCGCAGGAGCGGCAGGCGTACGACGTACCACTCCTGCAGCGCGACGAGGTCGGGCTCGCGGGCGAGGACGTCGTCCAGCACCTCGACCGCCCGGGGGCGGGGGAGCCGGAAGAGCGTGTTGGCGGTGACGATGCGGGTGCTGGTCACCCGACATGTCTAGCGGATCAGTCGGCCAGATCGGCCGACCAGCGCTCCTCGACGTCCCCGAAGTGCCACACCGACGCGGCGACCAGCCACGAGACCACGAACAGCGCCACGACCGCGTAGCCGGCGTAGTCCAGCGGGATGTGCGCGATGGCGGCCACCGGGCCGGTGGTGATCGACAGCCGGTCGGCGAGCACGCCCACGAGCTCGATGGTGCCGATGACGAGCGCCACGACCACCGAGATCGTGGTGATGATCAGGTTGTAGAAGACCTTGCGCACCGGCTGCATGTTGGCCCAGCCGTACGCCGCGTTCATCAGCACGCCGTCGGCCGTGTCGGCCAGGCACATGCCGGCCGCGAACAGGACCGGCAGCACGACGATCGACCAGAACGGCAGCTGGATCGCCGCGGCGCCGCCGGCCAGGACGAGCAGCCCCACCTCGGTCGCGGTGTCGAAGCCGAGCCCGAACAGGACGCCGACCGGGTAGATGTGCCACGGCTTGGTGACGGTGCGGGTCAGCGGCGCGAGCAGCCGGTTCATCAGGCCGCGGTGGTGCAGGTGGTGCTCGAGCTGTGCCTCGTCGTACTCACCGCTGCGCAGGCGCCGCGCGACCTTGACGATGCCCGCCAGCGCCGCGAGGTTGAGCAGCCCGAGCAGCCACAGGAACGAGCCGGAGACGCTCGGGCCGATGATGCCGGTGATGGTGTGCAGCGTGGAGGTGTCGTCCTCCAGCGGGTTGACCAGCGACTTCACGCCCGCGGCCAGGGCGAGCGCGAGAAGGAACACGATGGTGGAGTGGCCGAGGGCGAACCAGAAGCCCACCGACAGGGGTTGGCGGCCGGTCCGGTCGGACAGGTCGGTCACGAGCTTGCGGGTCGTGTTGTCGACCGCGGCGATGTGGTCGGCGTCGAGCGCGTGCCGCAGGCCGAAGGTGTAGGCCAGGACGCCGACGCCCGTGCTGAGCAGGTGGTTCGGGGCGACGTACGCCAGCAGCAGGCCGAACCCGACGAGGTGCAGGACCACGATCACGGTCCCCATCGCCCACAGGCTGCGACGGTCCGCAGCGTTCAGCGAGGCGCGGAACGCGTCGAGTCGGGGCACGTGCCCACTCTAGGTTGTTGCAAGTCGTTCGCAACAAGGGGTCCGCCCGGAACGCCGAAGGCCCGGACTCGATGGAGTCCGGGCCTTCGGATTTCTGCGCCTTCGGCAGTGTGCTGGCTCAGGACATCCCGGACACATGTCTCGAGACATCGGCGACACCCGAGTCTCGAGAACGGCAGGGTCGAGGACGGGGTGTGGTTGCGTCGCTCCGCCGCGAACCGGCCGCGCGACGCGACGCACGCTCATGCAGATGTCCGCGTGCCCGAGTCGCGTTCAACTACGCGGCAGCCAGGCATGACTTCGCTACGGAATGCCCACGATCGCTAGGGGCCTCATCGCGCGCCACGCTCCTCACCCCTCAGACGCACGACCGCCCCCACCAGCCTGCGGTGGGGGCGGTCCGTGACCAGGATCAGCCCAGGTGGACCCAGGACACGTAGTCCTCGTTCTTGTCCTGGACCTTGGTGTAGCCCGACGACGAGTAGTACGTCGCCCGGGACGTGGTGGCCCAGGTTGCCTTGGTGAAGCAGGACCGGGGGAACTTCACCGTCACCGTGTTGGCGGTGTAGTTCAGCGAAGCGGTGCGGGTGCACGGGTTCGGTCCGGCGACACCCATGAGCGAGAAGTTCGCGGAGCCGTAGGAGTTGTGGACCGCCCCGGCCTGCCACTCGAAACGCGGGAGGCGGTAGGTCGAGTTGAGGTCGCGCATCGTCCACTGGAAGTAGTCGTACGTGGTGTCGTTCCAGATCACGAACTTCGTGATGTCAGTCTCCGCCTTGTGCGCCCACGTCGGGGAACCCTTCAAGGTCGTGGTGTCGCCTGCCGGGTCGTAGTTGTTCGCGGTCGCGGCGTGGACAGCGACCGGGGTACCGACGATCAGGGCAGCCGCAAGCACGGCACCCGAGAGCATCTTCTTCACTGGTTTCCTCCGTTGGATACGCGGGCTTCCGAAGCGCCCGTCGCGCGGGGGACGTTACCCAGCGTTGGCGCGGCTCAACCAATGGATCCGGCGAAGGCCCGTAGCCATGCACCGCGGGGTCCCGCATCCCTCCGGGCACCGATCCGGTGGGTCGGCTGGAGCCACCGAAGGTGGTCATGCCAGCTACCGCACCTGGCGTGCGCTGCGGCGAGCGCACATGCCGCTGTCGGCGCGGACAGGTCCGCCACCGAGCCCCGCCAGACGAACACCCAAAACGACCAACGGACCTACATTTCTGTAGGTCCGCTGTCCGCGATGTCCTGCGACATCACACTGCGCCTTCGGCAGGATTCGAACCTGCGACACCTGGTACCGGAAACCAGTGCTCTATCCCCTGAGCTACGAAGGCATGACGCCCTGCGCGTGCTGACGAACAGTACCGGGGGATATCGACGCGAGGGAAACCGAGGTCCCTCGATAGGATTCCGAGGTGACTCCAGACCAGCTCTCCGCCACGATCGTCGACGTCCTGACCGGACTGGTCGACCGAGGGGAGATCGCCCTGCCCGACGGAGTCCCTGCCGAGGTCACCATCGAGCTGCCCCGGCAGAAGGGTCACGGCGACTACGCGACGAACGTGGCGCTGCAGCTCGCGAAGAAGGCCGGCACCAACCCGCGCGCGCTGGGCGACCTGATCGCCGCGGCGCTCCGCGCGACCGACGGCATCGCCGAGGTCGAGGTGGCCGGCCCGGGCTTCCTCAACGTCACCGTCGAGGCCGGCGCCCAGGGCCAGGTCGCGGCCGACGTGGTGGCCGCCGGATCGGCGTACGGGACCAGCGAGGTGCTCGCGGGCCGGAAGATCAACGTCGAGTTCATCTCCGCCAACCCGACCGGTCCGCTGCACCTGGGGCACACCCGGTGGGCGGTGCTCGGCGACGCGATCGGGCGGGTCCTCGCCGCCGCCGGCGCCGACGTCACCCGCGAGTTCTACATCAACGACCGCGGCGTCCAGATGAACAACTTCGCCCGCTCGATCATCGCGAGCGCGCTCGGCGAGCAGAAGCCCGAGGACGGGTACGCCGGCGGCTACATCGACGACCTCGCGAAGGCCGTCGAGGCGGCCCAGCCCGGCATCTTCGCCCTGCCCGAGCCCGACCGGACCGCCGAGGTGCGCAAGGTCGGCTACGCGATCCAGCTCAAGGAGCAGCAGGACCAGCTCGACTCCTTCAACACGCACTTCGACGTGTGGTTCTCCGAGCTGTCGCTGCACGAGGAGGGCCAGGAGGACGGCGGCGTGCCCCACACGTTGGAGCGGCTCAAGGACCTCGGCCACGTGTACGAGGAGGACGGTGCGCTGTGGATGCGCACCACCGACTTCGGCGACGACAAGGACCGCGTCCTCATCAAGAGCGACGGCCAGCTGACCTACTTCGCCAGCGACACGGCGTACTACCTCAACAAGCGGGCCCGCGGCTTCGAGCACTGCATCTACCTGCTCGGCGCCGACCACCACGGCTACGTGGGGCGGCTCAAGGCCATGGCCGCGTGCGTCGGCGACGACCCGGCGCAGACCCTCGACGTCCTGATCGGCCAGCTGGTCAAGATCATCAAGGACGGCGAAGAGCTGAAGATGTCGAAGCGCAAGGGCACCTTCATCACCCTGGAGGAGCTCAAGGACGAGATCGGCGTGGACGCGCTGCGCTACTCGCTGGTCCGGTATCCCGCCGACAGCCCGCTCGCCCTCGACATCGCCGAGATCACCAAGGCGTCCAACGACAACCCCGTCTACTACGTGCAGTACGCCCACGCGCGCACCTGCCGGATGCTCGCGAACGCCGCCGACCTGGGCATGACCCTCCCCGGCGACTCCTTCGACCCGAGCCTGCTCGACCACGAGCGCGACGGCGAGCTGCTGCGCGCGCTGGCCGAGTACCCCCGGGTCGTGGCGAGCGCCGCCGAGCTGCGCGAGCCGCACCGGATCGCCCGCTACCTCGAGGACATGGCCTCGGTCTTCAACAAGTGGTACGACACCAAGGAGTGCCGCATGCTCCCGCAGGGTGACGAGCCGGCCGGTCCCGCCAACGAGGCGCGGATGCTCCTGGCGACGGCCACCCGGACCGTGCTGGCCAACGGCCTCGACCTCCTCGGCGTCAGCGCCCCGGAGCGGATGTAGTCGTGGGTCGCGTTCCTCCCGGCGACTACGCCGGTACCTCGCCGCACTGGCTGCGCCAGCCGGCCGACGTCAACGCGCTCGTGCCGGTGCTGTGGTCGCGCACGGCCGAGAAGGTCGACGGCGTGCTCCGCATCGGTGGCCTGTCGGTGGCCGACGTCGTGGCCGACGTCAACACGCCGGCGTACCTGCTGGACGAGGAGGACTTCCGCTCCCGCGCCCGTGCGTTCCGCGACGGCTTCGCCGGGTACGACGTGTACTACGCCGGCAAGGCGTTCCTCAGCACCGCGGTCGCCCGCTGGGTGTCCGAGGAGGGCCTCTGCCTCGACGTGTGCTCCGACGGGGAGCTGACCGTCGCGCTGCGGGCCGGAGTCGACCCGGCGCGGATCGGCTACCACGGCAACAACAAGACGGCCATGGAGCTGCGCCGCGCGGTGCACGAGCGGGTCGGCCGGATCATCGTCGACTCCTTCCACGAGGTGGAGCGGGTCGCCGACGTCGCGGCCCAGCTCGGCGTCGTCCAGCCGGTGATGATCCGCGTGACCGCGGGCGTCGAGGCGCACACCCACGAGTTCATCGCCACCGCCCACGAGGACCAGAAGTTCGGCTTCTCGATCAGCGCCGGTGACGCGTTCGAGGCCGCCCGCGCCGTCGTGGCGCAGCAGAGCCTGGACCTGCGTGGCCTGCACAGCCACATCGGCAGCCAGATCTTCGACACCTCCGGCTGGGAGGTCGCGGCCCGCCGCGTGCTCGCGCTCCACGCGCGGATCGCGGCCGAGCTCGACCACACGATGCCCGAGCTGGACCTCGGCGGTGGCTTCGGCATCGCCTACACGACCCAGGACGACCCGGCCGACCCGACCGACCTCGCCGAGCGGATCAGCAAGATCGTCGACGACGAGTGCGCCGTCCTCGGCCTGGCGCGTCCGCACCTCTCGATCGAGCCCGGCCGCGCGATCGTCGGCAGCGCGATGTGCACGGTCTACACCGTCGGCACCGTCAAGGAGGTCGCCCTCGACGGCGGCGCGACCCGCACCTACGTCAGCGTGGACGGCGGGATGAGCGACAACATCCGCCCGGCCCTGTACGACGCCGACTACTCCTGCACGCTCGCCTCCCGCTCCTCCGACGCCGAGCCGGTGCTGGCCCGGGTCGTCGGCAAGCACTGCGAGTCCGGCGACATCGTGGTCAAGGACGAGTTCCTGCCCGGCGACGTCCGTCCGGGCGACCTGCTCGCCGTCCCCGGCACCGGTGCCTACGGCCGCTCGATGGCGTCCAACTACAACCACGCGCTCCGCCCGCCGGTCGTCGCGATCAAGGACGGCGAGGCGCGGGTCATCGTGCGGCGCGAGACGGTCGACGACCTCCTCGCCACCGATCTCGGCTAGCGACGACGCTGACGCGGTGCCAAGGGCTGGTCGCTGACTTTGACTTCAACCTTGGTTGAAGTTGTGCCATGGGTGTCGTGCATGCGATCAGACACCACAGCTTCGGTCCCGCTGACGTCCTCCGCCTGGAGGAGCTTCCCGACCTCGAGCCCGGACCGGGCGAGCTCCGGATCGCGGTCGAGGCGGCCGGGGTCCACCTCATCGACACGGCGATCCGGTCCGGCGGCGGATTCGCCGGCGGCCCGTCGCCGACGCTGCCGGTCGTCCCGGGGCGGGAGGTGGCGGGCGTGGTCGACCGGGTGGGCGAGGGTGTCGACGACCGTCTTCTCGGCATCAGCGTCGTCGCGCACCTCGGCCCCGCCGGTGGTGGGTACGCCGAGCAGGCGGTCGTCGCCGCGGAGCGGGCCTATCCGGTGCCCGCCGGGATCGACGCGCCGACCGCGGTGGCGACGATCGGCACCGGACGGACCGCCGCGGCGATCCTCGAGCTCGCCGCCGTCGTACCGGAGGACGTGGCGGCGGTGACCTCGGGCGCGGGCGGGCTCGGCCTGCTCCTGCTCCAGGGCGTGCGCAACGCCGGCGCGACCGCGGTCGGCCTGGCCGGTGGCGCCGACAAGGTGGCGCTGGTGGCCGGCACCGGCGCGGCGGGCATCGACTACCGCGCCGCCGACTGGAGGCAGCGGCTGCGTGCGCACGAGCCGCTCACCGTCGTCTTCGACGGTGTCGGCGGCGAGATCGGCCGCGAGCTGTACGACGCCCTCGCGCCCGGCGGCCGGCTGGTCCGCTACGGCTGGGCCTCCGGCGAGCAGAACGCGTACGACGACCCGGGGCGACCGGTCCTCGACGTCCTCGGCCCCGGCCTGTTCGCACGGATCGAGCACTTCGAGCGCGCGGCCCTCGCCGCGGCCGCCGACGGCACCCGGGTGCCCCACGTCGGCACGCTGCTCCCGCTGGAGCGCGCCGCCGACGCCCACCGCGCCCTCGAGACACGGTCCTCGGTCGGCAAGGTCGTGCTGGTGGTGAGCCGTTGACGGCCGTCGCCGAGACCCTCGCCCTCGTCCCGGTCGCCCGCCTCCGGAGCACCTGACCCGGTCCTGCCCCGAGGGGTGGACGCGAATCGGTCGGCGAGGCCGACCGCCGATAACCTTGACCCCGTGAGCAATCCCCTCAAGGTGGCCGTCCTGGGCTGCGGGTCCGTCGGGTCGCAGGTCGTGCGACTCCTCGGCGAGCAGTCCGCAGATCTGGCCGCACGGGTGGGCGCGCCGATCGAGCTGGCGGGCGTCGCCGTACGCCGCCTCGACGCGGCTCGTGAGGTCGACGTACCCGCCGACCTGCTGACCACGGACGCCGCCGCGCTCGTCGCGCGCGAGGACATCGACCTCGTCATCGAGGTGATCGGCGGCATCGAGCCGGCCCGCACGCTCATCCTCAGCGCGCTGGAGAACGGCGCCAGCGTCGTGACCGCCAACAAGGCCCTGCTCGCCGAGGACGGCCCGACGCTGTTCGAGGCCGCCGAGAAGGCCGGCCGCGACCTCTACTACGAGGCAGCCGTCGCCGGCGCGATCCCGATCCTGCGGCCGCTGCGCGAGAGCCTCGCCGGCGACCGGGTCACCAAGGTGATGGGCATCGTCAACGGCACCACCAACTTCATCCTCGACAAGATGGACTCCTTCGGCGCGGGCTACGAGGAGACCCTCGAGGAGGCCCAGGCGCTGGGGTACGCCGAGGCCGACCCGACCGCGGACGTCGAGGGCTTCGACGCCGCCGCCAAGGCCGCGATCCTCGCGAGCCTCGCGTTCCACAGCCGCGTGACCGCCGCCGACGTGCACCGCGAGGGCATCTCCGAGGTGTCCGCGGGCGACGTCCGCTCGGCGCGCGAGATGGGCAGCGTGGTCAAGCTGCTCGCGATCGCCGAGCTGGTCGAGGACAAGGGCGTGAGCGTCCGCGTCCACCCGGCGATGATCCCGAGGACCCACCCGCTGGCCAGCGTGCGCGAGGCCTACAACGCGGTCTTCGTCGAGTCCGAGGCCGCCGGCCAGCTGATGTTCTACGGCCCCGGCGCGGGTGGCTCGCCCACGGCCAGCGCCGTGCTCGGCGACCTGGTGACGGTCGCCCGCAACCGGATCGCGGGCACCCGCGGCACCGGCGAGTCGGCGTACGCCGACCGGGTGGTGCTGCCGATGGGGGAGACCCGCACCCGCTACCACGTGGCGATCGACGTGGACGACAAGGCGGGCGTGCTGGCCGCCGTCGCGAACGCGTTCGCCGCCCACGGTGTCTCGATCCAGACCGTCCGGCAGGAGGGGCGCGGCGACGACGCCCAGCTGGTCGTGGTCTCGCACGAGGCGACCGACGCCCAGCTCTCGGCGACCGTCGACGAGCTGCGCGACATGGACATCGTCCGCGAGGTCACCTCGGTGATGCGCGTTGAAGGAGGCCTCGAATGAGCGGCGTGAGCGCGCTGACCCAGCAGTGGAAGGGCGTGATCGAGGAGTACCGCGAGCTCCTCGACATCCCCGGCGACACCCCGGCGGTGACGCTGCGTGAGGGCGGCACGCCCCTGGTCCACTCCGGCTGGCTCTCCGGCCTGACCGGCGCGCAGGTGTGGCTCAAGGTCGAGGGCAACAACCCCACCGGCTCCTTCAAGGACCGCGGCATGACGACCGCGCTGTCCGTCGCCGTGCACCAGGGCGCCCAGGCCGTCGTCTGCGCCTCGACCGGCAACACGTCGGCCTCGATGGCCGCGTACGCCGCCAAGGCGGGTGTCACCCCGATCGTGCTCGTGCCCGAGGGCAAGATCGCCGCGGGCAAGATGGCGCAGGCCGTCGTGCACGGCTCGAAGGTGATCCAGGTCCGCGGCAACTTCGACGACTGCCTGCGGATGGCCCGCGAGATGGCCGAGAAGTACCCCGTCGCTCTGGTCAACTCGGTCAACCCGCACCGGCTCGAGGGCCAGAAGACGGCCGCCTTCGAGATCGTCGACTTCCTCGGCGACGCGCCCGACTACCACCTGCTGCCCGTCGGCAACGCGGGCAACATCTCGGCGTACTGGCTCGGCTACCAGCAGTACGCCGACCTCGGCCGCGCCACGAAGCGACCCATCATGCGGGGCTTCCAGGCCGCCGGCGCCGCGCCGCTCGTCGACGGCGCGCCGGTCGACGACCCCGAGACCAAGGCGACCGCGATCCGGATCGGCAATCCCGCCTCGTGGCAGCTCGCCGAGAACGCCGCCAAGGAGTCCGGCGGCCGCTTCGCGAAGGTCACCGACGAGCAGATCCTCTCCGCCCAGGCCGAGCTGGCCCGCAACGACGG
>DATFHM010000305.1:0-3230 GCA_035248385.1 Nocardioides sp.
GATCCGCGTCCACGGCAGCGGCATCGGCCGGACCTTCACGGTCCGCAAGGTCTCCTTCGGTGTGGGTGTCGAGCGGACCTTCCCGCTCCACTCGCCGATCTTCGAGCAGATCGAGGTCGTCACCCGCGGTGACGTGCGCCGGGCGAAGCTGTACTACCTGCGCAACCTCACCGGCAAGAAGGCCAAGATCAAGGAGCGCCGCGAGGCCTGAGCCTCTCGCTTCCGGCGACGCCCCGACCCGATGGGTCGGGGCGTCGCCGCTTTTCTGCCTACACTCGCCGCCATGGGAGTGGAGACGGGGGAGGCGCCGACGCAGCGCGCGCGCTGGTCGGGGCGGGTACGACGCAAGCAGCTGCCGGTCTGGCAGGAGACGATCCTGCTGCTGGTGCTCGCGCTGGGGCTCGCCATCGTGGTCAAGGCGTTCTTCCTGCAGGCGTTCTACATCCCGTCCGCGTCGATGGTGCCGGGGCTGCAGGGCGGCCCCGGCTACCCGATGAACGACCGGGTGCTGGTGGAGAAGCCGTCGTACTGGTTCGGCGGCGGTCCCCAGCGCGGCGACGTGGTCGTGTTCTCCGACCCCGGCGGCTGGCTGCCGGCGGGCGAGGACGTCAGCCCCACCGGCGTACAGGGGCTGCTGTCGAAGGTCGGCCTCTACCCGAGCGGCGGCCACCTGGTGAAGCGCGTGATCGGCGTCCCTGGCGACACCGTCCACTGCTGCAACGCTCAGGGCGAGCTCGAGATCAACGGGACGGCGGTCGACGAGAGCGGCTTCCTCAACCAGAACCCCGGGCCGGGCGAGTGCGACGCGCCGCTGAGCACGAGCCTGACCGCCCGGGGCACCCCGTTCGCGGCGCCGTGCGACTGGACCCTGGGTCCGATCCCGGCGGGGCAGCTGTTCGTGCTCGGCGACAACCGCTCCAACAGCGAGGACGGCCGCGCCCACCTGTGCAAGCCGCGGGACACAGGCTGCAGCAACGTCCAGTTCGTCCCGGAGAGCGATGTCGTCGGCAAGGTGTTCGCGCTGGTCTGGCCGAGGTCGCGGTGGACCTGGGTCGGGCGCGCGCAGGCCTTCGCCGCCGTGCCCGATCCCGTGGCCCGGTAGCCGAGCACCCACCGGCGTACTCCTAGACTTCGGGGCGTGACGACCGACGACGCGCTGGGCCCCGACGAGGAGAGCCAGGGCGACGAGGTCGAGTCCGCACCCGGCCCGCGGCCGCGTCACTCGCACAAGAAGCACCTGCCCGTGTGGCAGGAGAGCATCCTGCTGCTGGTGATCGCGCTGGGCCTGGCGATCGTGATCAAGGCGTTCTTCGTCCAGGCTTTCTACATCCCGTCGGCGTCGATGGAGCCCGGCCTGATCCAGAACGACCGGATCCTGGTCGAGAAGCCGTCGTACTGGTTCGCGGGCAGCCCGCAGCGTGGCGACGTGATCGTCTTCTCCGACCCCGGCAACTGGCTGGACCCCACCGAGGACGCCGGGCCGACCGGCCTGGCCAGCCTGCTGGCGAAGATCGGGCTTTACCCGACCGGTGGTCACCTGGTGAAGCGCGTGATCGGCGTCCCGGGCGACACCATCCACTGCTGCAACGCCCAAGGTGAGCTCGAGATCAACGGCAAGGCCGTCGACGAGTCGTCGTTCATGAAGCCCGGCAGCACCGACCCCTGCGACGCGGCGCTCTTCGAAGGCACCGCGAAGACGGGCACCAAGCTCGCCGGTCGCTGCGACTGGACCCTCGGCCCGGTGCCGGCGGGCAAGCTGTTCGTGCTGGGCGACAACCGCGACAACTCCGCCGACTCCCGAGCGCACCTCTGCAACCCCGCCGAGGACCCCTGCACCAAGAGCCCGTGGGTCCCCGAGGACTCGGTGGTCGGCAAGGTCTTCGCGCTCGTCTGGCCGAAGTCGCGGTGGAGCTGGATCGGCCGCCCCGAGGCCTTCAAGGACATCCCGGACGCGTCATGATGGCGTCATGAGCACGGCACCGTCGTTGCGGGTCGAGCGGCAGCTGCTGCGAGACGGGCACGCCCTGGTCGCCGGGGTCGACGAGGTCGGCCGGGGGGCCCTGTGCGGCCCGGTGACGGTCGCGGTGGTGACCGTCGACCTCGCCACCCGGACGGCGCCGCAGGGGGTGCGCGACAGCAAGCTGCTCAGTGCCGACGTACGCCGGCGGCTGGCCCCGCGGATCCGGCGCTGGGCGGCGTCGTACGGCGTCGGGCACGCCAGCTCGCTGGAGATCGACGAGTTCGGGATCATGACCGCGATGCGGATGGCGGGGCACCGGGCCCTCGCCCAGCTCGCCGTCCGCCCGGACCTGGTGCTGCTGGACGGCAACCACGACTACCTCTCACCGCCCGAGCAGGACACCCTGCTGCCGCCGCCCGACCTGCTCGCCGACTTCCCGCCGGTGCGGACGATGATCAAGGCCGACCTGCGGTGCGCGGCCGTGGCGGCCGCGAGCATCCTGGCCAAGACCGCCCGCGACGAGATCATGGTGGGGCTCGCGGCCGACCACCCGGCGTACCGCTGGGCGGAGAACAAGGGCTACTCGGCGCCCGAGCACATCGCGGCGCTCGCCGAGCTCGGCCCGACGTGCCACCACCGCACGTCGTGGTCCCTTCCTGGGGTGCAGGCGGTCGAACCACTAGGCTCGCCCGCATGAGTGCCGAGGACCTCGAGAAGTACGAGACCGAGCAGGAGCTCAACCTCTACCGCGAGTACCGCGACGTCATCGGGATCTTCAAGTACGTCGTCGAGACCGACCGGCGCTTCTACCTCTGCAACTCCGTCGACGTGAAGGCCCGCTCGGAGAGCGGCGACGTCTTCTTCGAGGTGACGATCAACGACGCCTGGGTCTGGGACATCTACCGCCCGGCCCGGTTCGCCAAGAACGTCAAGGTACTGACGTTCAAGGACGTCAACGTCGAGGAGCTCGCCAACTCCGACTTCGAGCCGCCGAAGGCCTGAGCCTCCTCCGTTCGTCGGACCCCTGCGGGACGTCCGTCCTGTATCCGCAGGACGGCGGGTCCTGACTTGTCCGGCTGCCCTGTCCCGACCTCCCGGGCCGACCTACCGTCGTCGGCGGGGAAGGTGCAGGGAGGACTTGGGTGCCCAAGGAGGAACGCGGCGCCGTCGCGGTCGTGGCGGCGTTCGGACTGGTGATCGTCATGGCCGTCGCAGCGACGGTCATGGACATCGGCACGCTCCGCGTCGCCCGCACCGACATGCAGAGCCT
>DATFHM010000306.1:0-2007 GCA_035248385.1 Nocardioides sp.
GCCCACCGGCAAGGCCTCGGCGCGGCTGCAGCAGGCGGTGGAGGAGGTGCAGCGCGAGGAGCGCTTCACCGACGCCGACCGGGCCCGGCTGGACGGGCTGTCCGCCTCGACCCTGCACCGGCTGCTCGGCTGGACCCCCGATGCGCGCAACCGCTTCCGGCACCACCGCCGCAACAAGCTGCCGCACGACGTGGTCGTCGTCGACGAGACCTCGATGGTGTCGCTCACGATGATGGCGCGCCTGCTCGAGGCGGTGCGTCCTGATGCCCGCCTGGTGTTGGTCGGCGACGCTGACCAGCTCGCCAGCGTCGAGGCCGGCGCGGTGCTGGCCGACCTGGTCCAGGGCCTCGCCGAGCGCGCGCCCGGCGCCGTGACCGGCCTGCGCACCACGCACCGGTTCGGCGAGGGCATCGGTGCGCTGGCCGAGGCGCTCCGCGTCGGCGACGCGGACCAGGTGCTGACGATCCTCACCGCGGGCGGTGACCGGGTGAGCCTGGTCGACCCCGTCGAGCACGCCGAGGCGCTCCGGCAGCGGCTGCTCGAGCACGCGGTCGGCGTACGCACGGCTGCGCTGGCGGGCGACGCCGACGGGGCGCTGCGCGCGATGGACGCCCACCGCCTGCTGTGCGCCCACCGCGACGGCCCGTACGGCGTCGCCCACTGGAACCGGCTCACCGAGCGGCTGCTCGCCGACAGCCCGGTGGGCGACCCCACCGTCTGGCAGGAGTGGTACGCCGGGCGCCCGATCCTGCTGACCGCCAACGACTACGGTCTCGGCCTGTTCAACGGCGACACGGGTGTGGTCGTGCGCGAGGGCGACCGGTTGCGGGCGGTCATCGCCGGGGTCCGCGAGCACCTCTGGCTGGCCACCGCGCGGCTCGGCGCCATCGAGACCCTGCACGCGATGACCATCCACAAGAGCCAGGGCAGCCAGGTCGGCGAGGTGACCCTGCTGCTGCCGCCGGAGGACTCCCCCCTGCTGACCCGCGAGCTGTTCTACACGGCGGTGACGCGGGCCAAGGAGCGCGTCCACGTGGTCGGCACGCCGGAGTCGGTGGTGGCCGCCGTCGAGCGTCGCGCGCAGCGGGCGACGGGCCTGCGCGCCCGGCTCACCACCTGACCGCGGAATCCCGTCGTAACACGTCCGGGTTAGGTTGGACTCATGCCGTACCTGATGCGCGTCGAGCTCCCCGACGTCCCTGGATCGTTGGGCCGGGTGGCGTCGGCGATCGGTATGGCCGGGGGCGACATCGAGGCCATCGAGATCGTCGAGAAGCGCTCGAACGGCACCGCGCTGGACGACGTGCTCCTGGAGATCCCGGTCGGCACCATGCCGGACTCGGTGGTCTCGGCCTGCAGCGCGCTCGAGGGCGTCAAGGTGCTCTGGATCAGCCACTACCCCTCGGGCGGCAACCTGGTGCTCGACCTGGAGGCGGTCGAGGAGATCACGGCCAACCCCGAGCAGGCCTTCGACCGGCTCGTCGACCTGCTCCCGGCCACCTTCCGCGCCGACTGGGGCATGCGGGTGCACCGCGCGAAGGGCGTCGCCTACGGCACCAGTGCCGCGCCGGAGGAGTTCGAGTTCATGGAGCTCGAGGGCCCGCAACGGCTCGAGGTCGTCGGCGACGAGAACACCCTCTACGCAGCCGCCCGCCTCGACGGCAACGACATCGTGGTCATCGGCCGCCGCGGCGGCCCCGACTTCCTCGACTCCGAGCTGGCTCGCCTCGGTCACCTGGCCGCGCTGGCGGTCACCATCTCCAACGCCTAGGTCGTCAGGTCGTGGTGCCCGCGGGCGGGCACGACAACCTGACGACCGCGACTCAGGAGGCCGGCTCCAGCAGGAACACCGGGATCTCCCGCTCGGTCTTCTTCTGGTACGACGCGTACGTCGACCATGTCTCGACGGCGAGCTGCCACCACTCGGCCCGCTCGTCACCCTCGAGGAGCCGGGCCTGGTAGGTCTTCCTGACCGCGCCGTCCTGGAGCTCGACCTCCGGGTGCGCG
>DATFHM010000307.1:0-7802 GCA_035248385.1 Nocardioides sp.
CTGCTCCTGCAGCAGGTCACGACCCTGCTCGGACACAGGAACGTCAAGCTGCAGCCCGTGCTGGACCTCAACGCGGTCCAGACCGCCCACGCCTACGAACACCCCACCCGCATGCGAAGCCGGGGCATCCTCCGCACCGGCGGCGATGTCTTCCCGCACTCGGTCAGCAGCACCCGCCAGCTGGATCACGACCACGTGGTGCCCTACGACCCCGGCGGGCCACCCGGCCAGACCACGGACAAGAACCACGCCCCGCTGACCCGCCTCCACCACCGGATCAAGACCCACGACCCCGGCTGGCAGGTAGAACAGATCGGCCTCGGCGCCTACCGCTGGACCACACGCCACGGCCTCTGCAGAGTCGTCA
This sequence comes from Nocardioides sp., assembly GCA_035248385.1. GTDB lineage: Bacteria > Actinomycetota > Actinomycetes > Propionibacteriales > Nocardioidaceae > Nocardioides. Next base: position 368 of record DATFHM010000307.1, read on the forward strand.
CCCCACGCGGAACCCGCGAAGTCGAACCCATCCAGGCAGACGACGGCACCATCGTCGGCGAGCTCTACTGGGCCTGATCCATCGCCTCGGCGACGGCAGCCGACCCCGCGTCGCCCTCGGCCCGCAACCCCGCCACCACCCCGGCCCGGTCCTCGTCCGAGCGGTTCTGGCTGAGCTTGGCCTTGCCCTCCACGCCGGTCACGGTGATCTCGAGGCCGACGATGCCGTGCAGCTGGCCCTCGAGGTACGCCTCCGGTGCGTCGGAGACCGCCCACGGTTCGGCGCGGCCACCCTCGTGCACCGTGGTCAGCGTGGTCACGGCCGAGAGCAGCCATGCGGGGTCCTGGTGCACGACGGCCGTGCCGGTGAGGTGGACGGCGGTGTAGTTCCAGGTCGGGACGACGCGGCCGTGCTCGGCCTTGGCGGCGTACCAGGACGGGGAGACGTAGGCGTCGGGGCCGGGGCAGATCACCAGGACGGGGGTGCCGTCGGCGATCGAGCGCCAGTGGTCGTTCGCCTTCGCCATGTGCGCGATGACGCGGTCGCCCTCCCAGACGACCGGCAGCAACGTCGCCAGCGGTACGCCGTCGGGGCCGGTCGTCACCACCCAGGCAGCCGCCGTCGCGGCGACCATCGCCCGGATCTCCTCGAGGTCGGCGACGCGGTTGAACGGGGGCACGTACACGGGAGATCCCTTCAGGAGCGCTGGGTGACGACGATGCAGGCCAGCACCGCGACCGCGGCGATCGGCACCGTGACGGACAGTGTCTCGCCCATCAGCAGCACCGCCCACACCAAGGTGAGCAGCGGCTGGGCGAGCTGCAGCTGGCTGGCGCGGGCGACGCCGATCAGGCCCATCCCGCGGTACCAGATCACGAAGCCGCCGAGCTGCGACACCGCGGCCAGGTACGCCAGCCCGCCCAGCGCGCGCACGCCCAGGTGCACCGGTTCGTGCGCGAGCGCGACGCCGCACACGGCCAGGCTGACCGGCGCGGCGAGCACCACGCCCCACGCGATCACCTTCCAGCCGGGCAGGTGCCCGGCGAGGCGTCCGCCCTCGGCGTACCCCGCCGCGCAGAGCACGAGCCCCAGGCCCAGGTAGGCGTCCGCGAGGGTCGGCCGTCCGTGGCTCTGCTGGAGCGCGAACCCGATCACCACTGCGGCGCCGAGGCCCGCTGCGGCCCAGAACCGCCGCGACGGGTGGCGCCCGGTGCGCATCGCCGCGGCGACCGCCGTCGCCATCGGCAGCGCGCCGATCACGACCGCGGAGTGCGCGGTCGACGACGTCTGCAGCGCCAGCGCGGTCAGCAGCGGGAAGCCGATCACGCACCCGATCGCCACCGTCGCCAGCGCCGGCCAGTCCGAGCGCGCCGGGAGCTCGGCCCGCGAGGCGACGAGGGCGACGCCCGCGAGCACCGCGGCGACCGCACCCCGGAGACCGGTCGTGCTCCACGGCCCGAACCCCTCGAGCGCCCACGCTGTGGCGGGGAAGCTGAACGAGAAGCTGAGCACAGCGAGGCCGGCGAGCACGACGCCGCGGGCGGGCAGTTGCACTACCGGCCGAGTGAGGATAGCGCTATCTTGGACCGTCATGAATCAGGATAGCAGTTGGCGGGCGGTCGCTGAAGCGCTCGCGGCCGAGGTCGAGTCCCTCGCCCCGGGCGCCCGCATCCCGACCCACCGCCAGCTCGTGGCGCGCTTCGGCGCGAGCGCCACCACGGTGTCGCGTGCGCTCGCCGAGCTCACCCGCCGCGGCCTGGTCGAGTCGCGCCCCGGAGCGGGCAGCTTCCGGACCTCGACCGCGCGAACGATCCCGTCCCTCGACACCGGCTGGCAGGACGCCGCGCTCGCGCTCACCCCGGCCGTCGGCTCCGACCCGACGCCGCAGCGTGAGCACGACGCCACCTCGCTCAGCACCGCGATCGGCTCGTACGGCGCCGACGTCATCGACCTCAACGGCGGCTACCTGCACCCCGACCTGCAACCCCGCGACCTGCTCGCGAAGGCCCTCGCCCGCGTGGGCCGCCGGGCCGAGGCGTGGGAACGCCCGGAAGCGGCCGGGCTCCCCGAGCTGCGGGACTGGTTCGCCACGGACATCGGCGCCGGGCTGGCCCGCCACGACCTGCTCATCGCCTCGGGCGGGCAGGCCGCGATCTCCCTGGCGATGCGGGCGATCGGCCGTCCCGGTGACCCCGTCGTCGTCGAGACGCCCACCTTCCCCGGCATCCTCGCGGCCGCGCGAGCCGCCGGCCTGCGTCCGGTGACGGTCCCGGTCGATGCGCGTGGGATGCGTCCCGAGCACCTCGAGCGGGCCCTCCGCCAGACCGGCGCGCGGCTGGTCGTGGTCCAGCCCGCGTTCCAGAACCCGACCGGCGCGACGATGGACGCGGAGCGTCAGCAGGAGCTCGTCGACCTCGCCGTACGGCACGGGGCCTTCCTGCTGGAGGACGACTTCGCGCGCAGCCTGGCCGGGCCCGACGCGAAGCTGCCGCCGCCGATGGTCTCGATCGACCCGGTGGGCGCGGTCATCCACGTCCGCTCGATCACGAAGCCGACCTCGCCGAACCTCCGGGTCGCCGCCGTCGCCGGGCGCGGGCCGGTGATGACGCGGCTGCGCGCCGCGCACGTGGTCGACACGATGTTCGTGCCGGCCGTCCTCCAGCACACCGCGCTCGAGGTGGTGGCGAGCCCGGCCTGGCCGCGTGCCCTCCGCAGGCTGTCGGCCGAGCTCGAGCACCGGCGGGAGGCGGCCGCGACGGCGGTACGCCGGCACCTCGGCCCCGACGCGCTCGCCGACGTGCCGCGCGGCGGCTACCACCTGTGGGTCCGGCTGCCGCCGGGCCTGGAGGACCGGCCGGTCGCCGAGCAGGCGCTGCAGCACGGGGTCGCGGTCACGCCGGGCAGCAGCTACCAGGCCACGCGCGACGCCACCGACCACGTCCGGATCAGCTACGTGGGCGCCCCGTCGTCCGCCGACGTGGCGGCGGGCGTCGAGCGGCTCGGCCGGTCGACGTCGATCCCGGTCGCGAGGTCACCGCACTCGACCAGCTGAACGCCGTGGGCCTTCAGGTAGGCGTTCGCCCCGGTGTCGCCGGTGAGGGAGCCGAGCAGCGGCGCGAGGTGCGCGGAGCCGATGAGGACCGGGTGCCCCGGGCGCCCGTCGTACGCCGCCCGCACCAGCGAGTCGGCCTCGACCCCACCCGCCACGACCCGCTCCACGACCGACGCACCGACGTCCGGCAGGTCCACCAGCATCACGACCACCCCGACCGCGCCCCGCGCGATGGCGAGGTCCAGCGCCGCGGCCAGCGACTCGCTCTGCCCGGACGTCCGCAGCGGCAGGACGGTCACCCGCGGGCCCAACGTCGGCAGGTCCCCGCCGACCGGCACCGTCGCCACGACCGCCGAGCACCCGCCCTCGAGCAGGACCTCGCAGGTCCGTGACAACCAGGTCTCGCCGCCAGGCGTCAGCACGAAGGCCTTGGGGCCGCCGTACCGGCGTCCAGCCCCGGCGGCGAGCACGACTCCGAGCAGCGGGTCCATCAGCCGTGCGTCAGCGACAGCTTGACCGCGAACCCGAGGAACACCGTCGCGACCGCCGAGGTGCCGCCGGCGGCGAGCCCGCGGCGCCTGCGGAAGGTGTCCGCCAGCCGCACGCCGCCGAAGATCAGCGTGGACAGGTAGAGCGCGCTCGCGATCTCGGCGAGGATCCCGAGGAAGAGGAACGACAGCGCCGGATGGGCGTACGCCGGGTCCACGAACTGCACGAAGAACGCGATGAAGAACAGGATCGCCTTGGGGTTAAGCAGGCTGATGACGAGCGCCCGCCGGTAGGGGCGCTCCAGCTCCTCGACCGGTACGCCGCGGGTCGCGGCGAGGACCTCGTCGCGGCGCATCCGCCACGTGCGGATGGCGGCGCGCATCATGGTGAACGCCAGCCAGCCGAGGTAGCCCGCACCGATGAACTTCACGACGTCGAACGCCAGCGGGTTGGCCTTCAGCAGCGAAGCGACGCCGGCCGCGGACAGCGTCATCAGGACCGCGTCGCCGGTGAACACCCCACACGCCGCCGTGTACGCCGCCCGCCGGCCGCGCCGGGCCGCGACCGAGAGCACGTAGAGCGAGTTCGGGCCGGGCAGCAGGATGATCACGATCAGACCGGCCAGGTACGTCGACAGGTCGGTGATGCCCAGCATCCTCCGATCATCTCAGCCGCTCCGACCCTCCACAATCGCGTTAACGTGGCGGTATGAGCGAGGACTTCAGCACTGCCGTCGAGAGCGTCGACCCCGGACTGCGTATCAACGGGAAGGCGGTGCGCACCGGCGAGACCTTCGACCTGCACGACCCGGCCACGGGCGGCACCATCGCGAAGGTGCACTCGGGCGGCGCTACCGAGGCGAAGGCCGCCGTCGACGCGGCCGCCGCCGCATTCCCGGCCTGGGCCGCCACCACCCCACGGCAGCGCGGCGAGGTGCTGCGCAAGACCTACGAGCTGATGGTCGCCGACACCGACCGGCTGGCCGCGCTGATGAGCGCGGAGAACGGCAAGAGCCTGGCCGACGCCCGCGCCGAGGTGGCGTACGCCGCCGAGTTCTTCCGCTGGTTCGGCGAGGAGGCCGTGCGCAGCGAGGGCGACTACTCGATCGCTCCCGCGTCGGGTGCGCGCACCATCGTGACCCACCAGCCCGTCGGCGTGGCCGCGCTCGTCACCCCGTGGAACTTCCCCGCCGCCATGGCCACCCGCAAGATCGGCCCCGCGCTCGCGGCCGGCTGCACCGTCGTGCTCAAGCCCGCGAGCGAGACGCCGCTGACGGCGCTCGCGGTGGCCGACCTGATGCAGCAGGCCGGTGTGCCCGACGGCGTGGTGAACGTCGTCCCCAGCACCGACTCGGGCGCGCTGGTCAGCGCGTGGCTGGAGGACGACCGGATCCGGATGATCTCCTTCACCGGCTCCACCCCCGTCGGCCAGAAGCTCCTCGCGCAGGCCGCGCAGCGGGTCGTCAACACCGGCATGGAGCTCGGCGGCAACGCCCCCTTCATCGTCACCGCCGACGCCGACCTCGACGAGGCCGTGAAGGGCGCGATGCTCGCGAAGTTCCGCAACGGCGGGCAGGCCTGCACGGCGGCCAACCGGTTCTACGTGCACGCCGACGTCGCCGACGACTTCGTCGCCCGGTTCGGCAAGGCGGTCGAGGCGCTCAAGGTCGGCCCGGCCTCCGAGGGCAGCGACATCGGCCCGATGATCACCGAGAAGGCCGCCAAGGAGATCAACGCGAAGGTCGCCTCCGCGGTCGCGGCCGGCGCCCGCGTCGCGCACCAGGCCACCACCCCCGAGGGCTGGTACGTCGCCCCGACGATCCTCACCGACGTCGCCCCGGACGCCGAGATCCTCACCGGCGAGATCTTCGGCCCGGTCGCCCCGATCGTGACCTGGACCGACCTCGACGAGATGGTCCGGCTGGTCAACGACACCGAGTACGGGCTGGCGGCGTACCTCTATGCGGGTCGGCTGCAGGACGGGCTCAAGCTCGCCGAGCGGATCGAGGCCGGCATGGTCGGCGTCAACCGCGGCCTGGTCTCCGACCCGTCCGCGCCGTTCGGCGGCGTGAAGCAGAGCGGCATCGGCCGGGAGGGCGCGCGCGAGGGGATCCGGGAGTTCCAGGAGACCCGCTACTTCAGCGTCGACCTGATCTGAGCGGCGCCGTCAGCGCGTCCGGCACCGGAACTTCCTGGGGATCGGACGCTCCTGGCTCGAGAGCAGCCAGATCCGGCTGCCGCAGGACTGGCTCACCATCCGGTAGCGCGCGTCGACGAGGACGCCGAGGGTGTCCTTGTTCGCACCCAGGAAGTTCGCTCCGTTGGTCTGCACGATCCAGGTCGGGGCGTCGGGCCCGGCGACCAGCGCGCGGAGCTGGGCCAGCTGCGGGTCGCGCACCCGTTGGGGCAGCGACCACAGGTAGGGGTACGGCGACGGCAGGCCGGTGTAGAGCTGCATGTCGGCCACGCCGTACAGGGTGATGGCGGTGTCGCCCGGCTCGGAGGCGTCGTGGATCGCGAGGCCCACCGCACGGGCGTCCTGCCACTGACCCTTCACGCCCGCGTCCAGGCTCGTCGCCACCGCGACCAGGCAGGAGACGGCCACCACCGCCACCGCCACCTTGGTCAGGATCCGGTGGCCGGTCAGCCCGGCGCCGATCGCGACCCACACGGTCGGGCCGATCAGGTAGTGGTTCCACGCGCCGCCGCCCCCGACCACGCCGACCGCGCTCACGGCACCTCCGGCCAGGACCGCGAGGCCGGCCGGTGTCCAGGAGCGGGACCGGGGCACCGCGGCGACCACGATCGCCAGCACGAGCGGCAGCAGGCCCGACATCAGCGCCCGGCGCAGCAGGGTGGCGACCCGCGCCGCCAGGCGGGCGCCGGACGAGTCCTGGAGCACCGAGCGCGCGTCGATCCGGAACGTCACGATCGCCTCGAAGAGCGCCGCCGGACCGGGCATCGCCACCACCGAGACCGTCAGCAGGACCGCCAGGCCGAGGACGACGCCGCCGGCCGCGGCGAGGAGCAGCCGGACCATGTGCAGCCGCGCCCGCCCTGTCGTGGCCAGCGCCTCGGCCAGGAGGAGGACCGCGACCGCCACCAGGCCGTCGAGGAAGTCCTGCTTGACCGACGCCGCGGCCACACCGAGCAGGCCAGCGGCCGCGGCGAGCAGGAACGCCCACCTCCCCGTCGTACGCCGGGCCTCGACCGCCGCCAGGAAGGCGAGCGAGACGACGGACCCGGCCAGCAGCTCGCCGGGCACCAGCTCGGCGTCGAACATCGGGGTCAGGGTCAGGCAGGCCGCGACCACGGCGGCCCACACCGGGGACCCGCCGAGCAGCCGGACGGCGCGGGCCACCGCCAGGATCATCACCACGGCGGCGAGCAGCCCGATGACGCGGATGACCACGAAGTGCCCGGTAGCCGCCGCGATCGCGAAGAGGCCGATCAGTCCGGGCGGGCGGTCGACCCAGTAGTCGCCGTACAGGTTCGGTCCGCCGTGCAGCCAGGACTGCGCGACCTGGTAGAAGCCGCCGTCGTCGATGGTGGCCGGCCAGGTGAGGAAGGCGATCCGGAGCAGCGCGGCGGTCAGGGCGATGCCGGCGACCGCCAGGCGCGTCCTGGTCATTCGCCGGGGCGTGGCCGCAGGGCCACCGGCTGACCGAGATAGGCGTCGATCGTGGTCCGCACCGAGTCGGTGAACCGCCAGGCGGCGCCCTCGGCGCGGTCCCACATCACCAGCGTGGACTCACCGACGATGGCCGGCTCGTGGTCCGCGGCGACCCGCAGCTCGTAGCAGGTCGTGAACGAGGAGCGGCTCAGGTGCCCGACCCACATCCGCACCAGGAACGGCTGGAAGGGCACGAAGCGCATCTCGGCGTGGTACTCGACC
>DATFHM010000308.1:0-12063 GCA_035248385.1 Nocardioides sp.
CGCACAGATCCAGCACAGCAGATAGGCGCTTCCCAGTGGCACACAAGTTGGTGATCGTCGAGTCACCGGCCAAGGCCAAGACCATCGGCGGGTACCTCGGCGACGGCTTCGTCGTGGAGTCCTCGATCGGTCACATCCGCGACCTCCCGAACAACGCGGCCGACACCCCGGCGAAGATCAAGAACGAGCCGTGGGGCCGCCTCGCGATCGACGTCGACCACGGGTTCACGCCGTACTACGTGGTGCCGCGCGACAAGAAGACGCACATCTCCAAGCTGAAGAGCCTGCTCAAGGACGCCGACGAGCTCTTCCTCGCCACCGATGGTGACCGCGAGGGCGAGGCGATCGCCTGGCACCTGCTGGACGAGCTGAAGCCGAAGAACATCCCCGTGCACCGGATGGTCTTCCACGAGATCACCAAGCCGGCCATCCAGGAGGCCGCGGCCCACCCGCGCGAGCTCGACATGGACCTCGTGGAGGCCCAGGAGACCCGCCGCCTCCTCGACCGGCTCTACGGCTATGAGGTCAGCCCTGTCCTGTGGCGCAAGGTCATGTCCGGTCTCTCCGCCGGCCGCGTGCAATCGGTCGCGACCCGGCTCGTGGTCGACCGCGAGAAGGAGCGGATGGCCTTCAAGATGGCCTCCTACTGGGACCTGGAGGGCACCTTCGACGCGGGCGCCGACCGGGACCCGCGGATGTTCCCCGCCAAGCTCTACTCGGTCGACGGCTCGCGCGTCGCGTCCGGCGCGAACTTCGGCGACGACGGCGTGCTCAAGGCGTCGGCGAAGAATGTCGTCCACCTGGACCGCTCGAAGGCCGAGGCGCTGGCGGCGGCGCTCCAGGACACGACGTACGACGTCCGCTCGGTCGAGTCCAAGCCGTACCGCCGCTCGCCGTACCCGCCGTTCCGCACCACCACGCTGCAGCAGGAGGCCAGCCGCAAGCTGGGCATGAGCTCCTCGACGACGATGAGCGTCGCGCAGCGGCTGTACGAGAACGGCTTCATCACCTACATGCGTACCGACTCGACCACGCTCTCGGGCGCGGCGATCGGTGCGGCGCGGGCCCAGGTCCAGGAGCTGTACGGCGCCGAGTACGTCCCCGACGCCCCGCGGACCTACGCCAACAAGGTCAAGAACGCGCAGGAGGCGCACGAGGCCATCCGCCCCGCGGGTGACAGCTTCCGCACCCCCGCGCAGACCGGTCTGACCGGTGACCAGTTCCGCCTCTACGAGCTGATCTGGATGCGCACCGTCGCCTCGCAGATGAAGGACGCGACCGGCCAGTCGGTCTCGATCCGCATCGGCGGCGCCGCCAGCACGGGCGAGGACGTCGTGTTCTCCGCCTCCGGCCGCGTCATCACCTTCCACGGCTTCCTCAAGGCGTACGTCGAGGGCACCGACGACTCCTCCGCGAGCAAGGACGACCAGGAGACCCGGCTCCCGAACCTGCTCGAGGGCGACCGCGTCACCTCGGCCAGCGTCAGCGCGAGCGGCCACGAGACGAAGCCGCCGTCGCGTTACACCGAGGCGACGCTGATCAAGGAGCTGGAGGAGCGCGAGATCGGTCGCCCCTCCACCTACGCGAGCATCATCTCGACGATCATCAACCGCGGTTACGTCTACAAGAAGGGCACCGCGCTGGTGCCGGCGTGGATCGCGTTCTCGGTGACGCGGCTGCTCCAGGAGCACTTCACCCGGCTGGTCGACTACGAGTTCACCGCCGGTCTCGAGGAGATCCTCGACGAGATCTCGCGCGGTGAGAAGAACAAGGTCGACGAGCTGACCGAGTTCTACTTCGGCTCCGAGAAGCTGGCGGGCGTCAAGCCGCTGGTCGACGGTCTCGGTGAGATCGACGCGAAGGACCTCGCCACCTTCCCGGTCCTCGACAACGGCGAGCCGACCGGCATCGACCTGCGGGTCGGCAAGTACGGCCCGTACCTCGAGGGTCCCGGCCCGGACGGGGGCGACGGCGCCGCCGTCCGCGCCAACGTGCCCGACGACCTGCCGCCCGACGAGCTCACCGCCGCCAAGGCGCGCGAGCTGCTCGCGAACCCGGCCGGTGAGGAGATCGAGCTCGGCACGCACCCCGAGACCGGGCTGCGGGTCGTGGCCAAGAACGGCCGCTTCGGTCCCTACGTCACCGAGGTGCTGCCCGAGGACGCCCCCAAGAGCGCCAAGCCGCGCACCGGCTCGCTGTTCAAGTCGATGAGCCTGGACACGGTGACGCTCGAGGACGCGATGAAGCTGATGTCGCTGCCGCGCGTGGTCGGCACCGACGCCGAGGGCGTCGAGATCACCGCCCAGAACGGCCGCTACGGGCCGTACCTGAAGAAGGGCACCGACTCCCGCTCGCTCACCAGCGAGGACCAGATCTTCACCATCGGCCTCGACGAGGCGCTGAAGATCTACAGCCAGCCCAAGCAGCGCGGTCGCGCCGCCGCCGCTCCGCCGCTCAAGGAGCTCGGCAACGACCCGGTGTCGGGCCAGCCGATCGTGGTCAAGGCCGGCCGGTTCGGGGAGTACGTCACCGACGGCGAGTACAACGCGACCCTGCGCAAGGACGACACCGTCGAGTCGATCACCAACGAGCGTGCCGCCGAGCTGCTGGCCGAGCGTCGCGCGAAGGGCCCGGCGAAGAAGGCCACGAAGAAGGCGGCCAAGAAGGCGCCGGCGAAGAAGGCGGCCGCCAAGAAGACCACGGCCAAGAAGGCTCCGGCCAAGAAGGCGGCCAAGAAGTCGTAGTCGGGCAGTCGGTGGTACGGCGTACGTTGGGCCCATGTCCCGCGTGCGCGTCCACAACTTCGGCATCTCCCTGGACGGCTTCGGCACCGGCGAGGGCCAGTCGCTCGAGTCGCCGTTCGGCCACGCCGGGCACCGGCTGATGGAGTGGTTCTTCCCGACGGCCACGTTCCGGGCGATGACCGGTCAGGGCGACGGCCTTCCCGGCAGCGAGGCCGACGACGCCTTCGCGTCGCAGTGGGGCGATGGCATCGGCGTGGAGATCATGGGGGCGAACAAGTTCGGCCCGCCCGGCTGGCAGGACGACGCGTCCTGGCAGGGCTGGTGGGGCGACGAGCCGCCGTTCCGCACCGCCGTGATCGTGCTGACGCACCGGCCGCCGGCCGCCCCGCTGGAGATGGCGGGCGGCACGACCTTCCACTTCCGCGACGCGTCCCCGGCGGACGCCCTCGCCGAGGCGCGGGAGCTGGCGGGTGGCAAGGACGTCCGGATCGGCGGTGGCGCCACCGTGGTGCGCGACTACCTGGCGGCCGGCCTCGTCGACCACCTGCACGTCGTCGTCTCGCCGATCGTGCTCGGCCGCGGGGTCCGGCTCTGGGACGGCCTGGAGGGCCTCGAGGCGTCGTACGACGTCACCACCGAGCGCACCCCGAGCGGCGTCACCCACGTGACCTTCGACCGCTGAGTCCAGGCTAGGTTGTGGCGGTGAGCGCTCCCGGGATGTACGCCGATACCGGGCTCTTCGTCTGCTTCGAGGGAGGCGAGGGCGGCGGCAAGTCCACCCAGTCCCGTCTCCTGCGTGACTGGCTGGAGGCCGCCGGCCACACCGTGCTGCTCACCTTCGAGCCCGGCGACACCCCGGTCGGCAAGGAGATGCGCCGCATCGTCCTCTCCACGGAGACCGGCGCGCTGGCCAACCGCACCGAGGTCCTGCTGTACGCCGCCGACAAGGCCGAGCACGTCGACACCGTCGTCCTCCCGGCCCTGAAGCGCGGCGAGGTCGTCATCACCGATCGGTACGTCGACTCCTCGCTGGCCTACCAGGGCGCCGGCCGTGCCGAGGACCTCGCCGGGGTCGAGGCCGTCCAGCGCTGGGCCACCCGCGACCTGCGCCCGCACCTGACCGTGGTGCTCGACCTGGAGCCGGCCGCCGGCCTGGGCCGGTTCGAGGGCCGCGACCGGATCGAGGGCGAGTCGCTGGAGTTCCACCAGCGGGTGCGCGCGATGTTCCTCGAGCTCGCCGCGACCGACCCCGAGCACTACCTGGTCCTCGACGCCCGGCAGGGCATCGAGGAGATCCACGAGCAGATCAAGGCCCGGGTCGAGGGGCTGCTCCGATGACCGTCTGGGACACCCTCGTCGGCCAGAAGCCCGCGATCACCGCCCTGTCGGCGGCCGCACGCGGCGACGGCATGACCCACGCCTGGCTGTTCACCGGGCCGCCGGGATCGGGCCGCTCCAACGCCGCGGTCGCGTTCGCGGCGGCGCTGCAATGCCCCCGCGGTGGTTGCGGGGAGTGCCACGAGTGCCACACCGTCCTCGCCGGCAGCCACGCCGACGTGGCGGTCGTGCGCACCGAGAAGCTGTCCATCGGTGTCGCCGAGGTGCGCGACCTGGTCCGCCGGGCCGCGCTGACCCCGATGGGCGACCGCTGGCAGATCCTGGTCGTCGAGGACGCCGACCGGCTCACCGAGCAGGCCTGCAACGCGCTGCTCAAGGCGATCGAGGAGCCCAACGGCCGCACGGTCTGGATGCTCTGCGCGCCGACGGTCGAGGACGTGCTGCCGACGATCCGCTCGCGCTGCCGGCTGGTCACGCTGTCCACACCGACGACCGCCGAGGTCGCCGCGTTCCTCGGTGGCAAGGGGGTGCAGGAGCCGCTGGCGACGTACGCCGCCCGCGCCAGCCAGGGCCACATCGGCCGTGCCCGCGCCCTCGCCTTCGACGAGGACGTGCGCAAGCGGCGCAACGACGTGGTGGCGATCCCCGTCGGGCTGACCTCGCTCGGGCGGTGCATGGCGGCGGCGTCGCTGCTCGCCGACACCGCGAAGGCGGAGGCCGACGCGATCACCACCGCGTTGGACGCGCAGGAGAAGGCGGACCTGGACGCGGCGTACGGCGTGGTCGACCGGGGCCGCCGTCCGCGGGAGTACGCACCCGCGCTGCGCGACCTCGAGAAGGACCAGAAGACGCGTGCGAAGCGCCGCCACCTCGACGTGATCGACCGCGGCCTCACCGACCTGATGTCGGTCTACCGCGACGCGATCGCCGTGGCCGCCGGGGCGCCCGGCGACCTCGTGAACGAGGAGATCCGCGCCGACGTCGTCCGCCTCGCGGAGGCGTCGACACCCGAGCTGAACCTGCGCCGGATCGGCGCGATCTTCGGCGCGCGCGAGCAGATGCTGGAGTTCAACGTGCCGCCGGCGCTCGCGCTGGAGTCGATGATGGTGGCGCTCGTGGCGCCGACACGATGAGGGGGACGGCCATGCGGAGGACGATCGTGGCGGGGCTGGCGTCGTGCCTGCTGCTCGCCGGCTGCATGGACTCGGGCCGCACCACCGGGACGGGCAGCCCCGTCCCGCCGCCGTCGCAGGGTTCGACCTCGACCGACGGCGGCCTGGGTGCATTGGCGACCTACTACCGGCAGAAGCTGGACTGGTCGAGCTGCGGCGACGACCAGTGCGCCTCGCTGCGGGTGCCGGTCGACTACGCGCAGCCGCAGAAGGCGAGCGTGCAGCTGCGCGTCGAGAAGGCCGCGGCCACGAGCGGGAAGCCGATCGGCTCGCTGGTCGTCAACCCGGGCGGTCCCGGCGCCCCCGGCGGCTACCTGGCCGCCGACGCGTCCAGCTACTTCGCGAAGCCGCTGCGGGCGGCGTACGACATCGTCGCCTTCGACCCGCGCGGCACCGGCAAGTCCGACCCGGTCGACTGCCTCACCGACGCCCAGGTCGACCAGTTCGTCGCCGAGAACCCCGCGCCGTCGACGCCCGCCGAGATCAAGGCGTACGCCGCCGAGGGCCGCACCTTCTGGGCGGGCTGCCGCCAGCACTCCGACGCCCTCGTCGCCCACGTCAGCACCGTCGACGCGGCCCGTGACATCGACATCCTGCGGGCAGCGCTCGGCCAGAAGAAGCTGGACTACCTGGGCTTCTCCTACGGCACCAAGCTGGGCGCGACCTACGCCGAGCTGTTCCCGAAGAAGGTCGGCCGGATGGTGCTCGACGGCGCCGAGGACCCCGCGCTGTCGACCCGGCAGAGCGCGCTGCACCAGGCCGCCGGCTTCGAGACCGCGCTGCGCTCGTACGTCGGCAGCTGCGTCGCCAAGGGCAGCTGCTTCCTGGGCTCGAGCATCTCGGCGGGGCTCGCGAAGATCTCCGGGCTGCTCGACTCCATCGCCAAGAAGCCGCTGCCCACGAAGTCGGGCCGCGAGCTGACCGTCGGCAACGCCTTCTACGGCGTGATCGCGCCGCTCTACCAGCGCTCGGAGTGGTACGCCCTCGACGCCGGCCTCCAGCAGGCGCTGCAGGGCAACGGCACGGTTCTGATGCTGCTGTCGGACGCCTACTCCTCGCGCAACACCAACGGCACCTACTCCGACAACGGCATCGAGGCGATCGGCGTGATCAGCTGCCTCGACGACCCGTGGGCGATCGCCCCGGACAAGGTGCCCAGCCAGTACCCCGCCTTCGAGAAGGCCTCGCCCACCTTCGGGAGGGTCTTCGCCTGGGGCCTGACCTCCTGCTACGGCGACCCGTTCCGCAACACCGACCGGCCCGGGCTGAAGATCGACGGCGCCGGCGCGGCACCGATCGTGGTCATCGGCACGACCCGCGACCCGGCGACGCCGTACGAGGAGGCCGTCGCGCTCGCGAAGGAGCTGCGCTCCGGCGTGCTCATCAGCCGCGACGGCGACGGCCACACCGGCTACGACAAGGGCAACGCCTGCGTCGACGACGCGGTCCACGCCTACCTGATCGACGGCAAGGTTCCCCAGGACGGCCTGCGCTGCTGATCCCGATTCGGACCGTTCCGTCCCGGCTCGGTATGCTGGGCGGGTACGCCGCCTTAGCTCAGTTGGTAGAGCAGCTCACTCGTAATGAGCAGGTCGTCAGTTCGAATCTGACAGGTGGCTCGGACACGGACAGGCCCCGCAGCTCCTCGGAGCGGCGGGGCCTGTCCGCTTGGTCGGTCTCAGCCGTCGAGGCGGTCCAGCAGGGCCTCGGCCCGCTCCCGCAGCTCGTCCATCTCGGTGAGGATGTCGCGCAGCGCGGCGATGTCGTCGCGCACCTCGCGCCGGCGTTCGCCGCCCTCGGCGATCCGCACCATCTCGCCGGGCTCCCAGCCGAGGGCCGTCTCGATGGCACGCTGGCTCGTGTCGCCGACGAGGTTGGCGCCCCGCTCGACCTCGGCAACGGTGCGCAGGGACAGCCCGGCGGCCAGGGCCAGGTCGGCGGACGTCCTCATGCCGAGCGCGCGGCGGCGCGTCCGGACCGAGTCGGCGAGACGGACGAGATCCATCCCGCCATGATCTCAGGTCCGGACGCTTCCGGCGCTCACTCCTGCGGAGGACACAGGCAGAAGGGGTGCCAGTCGGGGTCGAGCATGACTCGCCACGACCCGCCCATCGCCTCGGCCGGCTGGGTGTCGGCGACCGTCGCTCCCAGCCCGGTCGCGTGCTGGGTGGCGGCCTCCAGGTCGGGCGCCCGGAAGTCCAGGTGGAACTGCTGCGGGTGCTCCTGCCCGGGCCACGCCGGCGGGGAGTAGTCGGCGACGGTCTGGAAGTTGAGGGTCGCGCCGAGCACGGAGGCGGAGGCGTAGCCGTACTCCGGGTAGTCGCCGGTCACCTCGCCTCCGATCAGGTCGGCGTAGAAGCGGGCCAGCGCGGCGGCGTCGGCGGAGTCGATGGTGAACGCGAGCAGCTCGGTGATGGGGGAGGTGGTCATTCCTCCACCCTGCACCCGACCACCGACATCAGGGAGCCGCGGACCGGGGCCGTGGTCCGTGCATCGATCGGGTCGATGCACGGTGCAGTTTTTGTCTGATGGACAGATGTCTCGGCCGGGGTCACCGTGGGACGCATCACCCCGAGCGAGGAGAGATCATGGGGACCACCCAGCACACCGATGCCCGCGGCGAGGCCGTCGAGCAGCGCACCATCGAGCACATCCCGGTGACCGAGCGGCACGGGAAGGCCTCCCAGCTCTTCACGATCTGGTACGGGTCGAACATCATGCTGCTCACGGTCGCGACCGGCGTGCTCGCCACCGTCGTCTACGGGCTGCCGATCTGGGCGGCCGTCCTGGCGATGGTCCTGGGCAATGTCGTCGGTGGTGTCGTCATGGCGCTGCACGCCGCGCAGGGTCCGCAGATGGGTGTGCCGCAGATGCTGCAGACCCGGGCGCAGTTCGGCTCCTACGGCAGCCTGCTGGTCGTCACCATCGTGGTGCTGATGTACACCGCCTTCTTCGCCTCCAACATGGTGCTCGGCGGCCAGGCGCTCGCCGAGCTCACGTCCCTCGGGGAGACGCCCGCGATCATCCTGGTCGGCATCCTCGGCGTGGTGGGCGCGATCTACGGCTACCGGGTCATCCACGCGATGGCGGGCGTCCTCAGCC
This sequence comes from Nocardioides sp., assembly GCA_035248385.1. GTDB lineage: Bacteria > Actinomycetota > Actinomycetes > Propionibacteriales > Nocardioidaceae > Nocardioides. The sequence continues at coordinate 8,357 of DATFHM010000308.1, forward strand.
TGCTCGCCGGCGTCGCCCTGCTGGTCGGGTTCTTCATGCTGCTGGTCGTCGTCGGCATGCCCGCGGGCAGCTGGAGCGCGGGGTCGTTCTCGTGGGCCGGCTTCATGGGCACCGTCTCGCTGGCGGCCCTGTGGCAGATCGCCTACGCGCCGTACGTCTCCGACTACACCCGCTACATGCCGCGCGACACCGGTGTGCGCGCCGCGTTCTGGGCGACGTACGCCGGCTGCGTGCTCGGCTCGGTCCTCCCGATGATCTTCGGCGCCATGGTGGGCGCGGCCTGGCCGGACCTCGACACCGTCCACGAGGTGCACCGCGGCGGCGGCGCGCTGGGTGGCGTGGTGCTCGCCGTCTTCGCGCTCAGCATCGCGGCCACCAACGCGATGAACCTCTACTGCGGCGCGCTGTCGACGCTGACCATCGGCCAGACGGTCCGGCCGTCCTGGCAGCCGCAGGCCCGGATGCGCAGCGTGGTGTCGGGCCTGATCTTCGCGGTGGCGCTGCTCATCGCGCTCTTCGGCAAGGGCGACTTCCTCGACAACTTCGAGAACTTCATGCTCCTGCTGCTCTGCGTCCTGATCCCGTGGACCGCCGTCAACCTCGTCGACTACTACCTGATCCGGCACGGCGACTACGACATCCCGTCGCTGTTCGCTGCCGACGGCGGCGTCTACGGCCGGCTCAACGTGCCCGCCGTCGCCTGCTACGTGATCGGCATCCTCGTCGAGATCCCGTTCCTCTCGACCTCGCTCTACACCGGCCCGGTCGCCACGTCCCTCGGCGGCGTCGACATCTCGTGGATCGTCGGCCTGGCCGTCATCTGCCCGCTCTACTACGGGTGGGTGCGGACGCTGCGCGGCGCCCACGCGCGTCCCGCACAGGCAGTCGTGGCGCCGGCCGAGCCGTCATGAGCGACCCGACCACCGTCGTCGTCAACGCCGAGGTCCTCGGTCACCCGCACGCCACCAGCGTGGCCGTGACCGGCGAGCGGATCACCGGGATCAGCGCGGAGCCCATCGCCGCGGGCCGGCACACGGAGGTGATCGACGCGCAGGGAGCGACGCTGCTGCCGGGCTTCGTCGACGCGCACGTCCACCCGTTCCCCGGTGGCCTCCAGCTGCTCGGCTGCGACCTCTCCGACCTGCGGCACAGCGTCGAGATCTACGCCGCCACGATCCGGCGGTACGCCGACGACCACCCCGATGCCGAGTGGATCTCCGGGACCGGTTGGTACGGCGACACCTTCCCGGGCGGGCTGCCGACGGCGGCTCTGCTCGACGCGATCGTGCCGGACCGCCCGGCCGTGCTCGTGAGCCACGACGGCCACGGGGTGTGGGCCAACACCCGCGCCCTCGAGCTGGCCGGCATCGACGACCGCACCCCGGACCCGGCCAACGGCCGGATCAACCGCGACGCGGACGGCCGGGCCACCGGCGTGCTCGTGGAGCGTGCGGGCGACCTCGTCACCGACCTGCTCCCGGCGCCCACGCCCGAGCTCGCCGAGCAGGCCCTCCTCGAGGCGCAGCGCTACCTGCACAGCCTGGGCGTCACGTCGTGGCAGGACGCCTGCCTCGGCCCGCTGTTCGGGCTCCCCGACCCGTTCCCCCTGTACGTCGCCCTCGCCGAGCGCGGGGAGCTGACGGCGCGGGTCGTCGGCGCCCAGTGGTGGGAGCCGGGCGAGGGCCTGGACCAGGTCGAGCGGATGCTGGACCGCCGTACGAAGGGTGCCGTCGGCCGGTTCCGCGCCACCGCCGTCAAGGTGATGCAGGACGGCATCTGCGAGAACTGCACCGGGGCGATGCTCAGCCCCTACAGCGGCAACCCCGGCCACGGCACGGGCCTGTCGTTCATCGACCCCGAGGAGCTCAAGGCCGTCGCGCGCGCCCTCACCACGGAGGGCTTCCAGATCCACCTGCACGCGGTCGGCGACCGTGCGGTCCGGGAGTGCCTGGACGCGCTGGAGGCGGCGTACGGGCCCACCAGTGAGGACCTCCGCCACCAGATCGCGCACCTCGACGTCGTCGACCCCGCCGACGTCCCGCGCTTCGCACAGCTCGGCGTGATGGCCAACCTGCAGGCGCTGTGGGCGCGCCGCGACGCGGAGATCGTGGAGCGCAAGCTGCCGCTGCTCGGGCCCGAGCGGGAGCACCTGCACTTCCCGTTCGGCGACCTGCACCGCGCCGGCGCCCGGTTCGCGATGGGCAGCGACTGGCCGGTCACCTCGCCCAACCCGTTGTGGGCCGTCCACACGGCCGTCACCCGCACCGCCCCACCCGAGGACCCGCACGGGTACGCCGGCGCGGAGCGCGCCGAGCCGCTCGAGCCCGGCCAGGCGCTGAGCTTCGAGACCGTGCTGCGCGCCTACACCGCCGGATCGGCGTACGCGAACGGGATCGAGGCTGAGGTCGGGACGATCGAGGTGGGCAAGCTCGCCGACCTGGTCCTGCTGGACCGGCCGATCCTGGCCGGTCGCGACTACAGCGGCGCGCTGCCGGTCCTCACGATGGTCGGCGGCGACGCCGTGCACCGCACCCTCTGAACGATCCCGACTTGCATCGATCAAATAGAAGCAACAACCAACAAACATCTGTTGGACAGGACTAGTCGCCCCGAGAAGGATCGCCCCATCAGCTGCACGAGGACGTGCAGGAGCGAAGCAGTGGAGGTTGTGATGACGGAGGTCGAGACCGAGGTCCTCGTCGTGGGTGCCGGCCAGGCCGGTGTCGCGATGAGCGAGCACCTCGGCGAGGCGGGGATCCCGCACCTGGTGGTCGAGCGCGATCGGGTCGCCGAGCAGTGGCGCACCGGGCGCTGGGACTCCCTGGTCGCCAACGGCCCGGCCTGGCACGACCGCTTCCCCGGCCTGGAGCTCGTCGACCTGGCGCCCGACGCCTTCGCCCCCAAGGAGCAGGTCGCCGACTACTTCGTGGCGTACGCCGAGAAGATCGACGCCCCGATCCGCACCGGCGTCGAGGTGCTCTCGGTGACCCGCAACGAAGGTCGCCCGGGCTTCCGCGTCGAGACCTCGGACGGCGTCATCCAGGCGCGCTCCGTCGTCGCCGCGACCGGTCCGTTCCAGACGCCGGTCTACCCGCCGATCGTCCCCGCGGACGCGCCGGTGCAGCAGCTGCACTCGAGCGGCTACCGCAACCCCGAGCAGCTCCCCGCCGGTGCGGTCCTCGTGGTCGGGGCCGGATCATCCGGCGTGCAGATCGCGGACGAGCTGCGCCGCGCAGGACGCGACGTCTACCTCTCGGTCGGGCCGCACGACCGGCCCCCGCGCAGCTACCGCGGCCGCGACTTCTGCTGGTGGCTCGGCGTCCTGGGTCTGTGGGACCTGGAGACCCCGGCCGCCGGTGCGGAGCACGTCACGATCGCCGTCAGCGGCGCCCGCGGCGGCCACACCGTCGACTTCCGTGGTCTCGAGGCGAGCGGGATCCAGCTCGTCGGGATGACCGACAGGTTCGACGCCGGCACGCTCACCTTCCGTGAGGATCTCGCCGAGAACATCGCCCAGGGCGACGCCAACTACCTCGCCCTCCTCGACGCCGCCGACGAGTACGTCACCCGCAACGGCATCGACCTGCCCGAGGAGCCCTCGGCCCGCGAGCTCGGCCCCGCCCCCTCGGCCGCCACCACCCCGCTGCTCTCCCTCGACCTGGCCGAGGCCGGCATCACCACGGTGATCTGGGCGACCGGCTTCGCGA
>DATFHM010000309.1:0-20848 GCA_035248385.1 Nocardioides sp.
GCACCCTGCAGCGCGGGGAGCGTGATGTGCAGGTAGCTGAGGATCTGCTGACCCACCAGCGCGAACGCGGTGATGACCAGGAACGAGACGCCGACCGCCTGCCACGCGGCACGCCGGGTCGTCGCCGGTGAGCGGCCGGCCGTGAGCGACAGGAAGATCGGGACGGTGCCCACCGGGTCCATGATCACGAACAGGGTCACGAAGACCTCGGTCATGAGGACGAGGTTCACCACTGCGGTGCCGGCCCTCCGAAGGGCAGCGTCACGAGCTGCGGGCCGGTCGCGGAGACGTCACGCAGGATCCAGTCGTCGCGCAGCAGCAGGATCGCCGAGGCGGGGCGCAGCACCAGCCACAGCCAGCGGCCCTCGGCCTCGCCCGCGAGCACCGAGCGGTCGAGCTCGCCGCCGACCCCGCTGACCGAGACCGGCCACAGGCCGACGGGGTAGGTGCCGAGCCGGACCTTGACCAGCGAGCTGCCCTCGCCGACCTCGCCGCCCGGGTCCACCCGCTCGCCGACGTCGCCGGTGAGCAGGCCCGCCACGCGGGCGCCGAGACCGGTGCCGGGCTCCTCGCTGATCACGAACACGTCGACGGGGCCGTCGAGCGCGCTGCTGCCGGTGACGCACGTCAGCGTCGCGCGAGCGGACTCGGCGTTCGCCACGACGGCGAAGTCGGTCACCGTCCAGCCAGGCCCCAGCGGCCACGGCAGGTACGTCGGGAACGTGCCGGCACGCTCCAGATGGGCCGCGAAGCCGTCGTACGTCGCGGTCTTGGGCCGCCACACGGGGATGACCTCACCGTGCTCCGGGCACGACCAGGTGAGCTCGTCGAGCCGCGCGATCGGCGCGGCGCAGCGCGTGCACCCGGCGGCCAGCGGCGATCCCATGGCCCCAACCGTGGTGGGCGGTGCGCCCGACGTCAAGCGTTCCAGCGCAGGACGACCGCGGTCTCGCGCTCGTAGCCCAGCGTCGACAGCGTCGACGTGTCGAGCTTGAGCAGCCGGCCCTCCGTGGCGGGCAGGCCCAGCCAGCGCGCGGCGAGCACCCGGAGGCAGTGGCCGTGCGCGAACACCAGCGTGCGCCCCTCGACCGCGCGGACACGGGCGACGACGCGGTCGAGCCGCTCCCCCACCTCGTCGGCGGACTCGCCACCCGGGCAACCACCGAACCAGACCGTCCAGCCCGGTGCGGACTCACGGATCTGCGGCGTGGTCAGCCCCTCGTAGTCGCCGTACCGCCACTCGACGAGGTCCTCGTCGACCTCGGCGTCGGGGAAGCCGGCGAGCGCGGCCGTCTTCCGGGCGCGGGTCAGCGGGCTGGTCAGCACCTGCGCGAAGCCGACGCCGGCGAGCCGCGGCGCGAGCTCGGTCGCGCCGACCTCGCCCTCGGGCAGCAGCTGCAGGTCGGTGGTCGAGGTGTGCCGTCCGTTCGTGCTCCACTCGGTGGCGCCGTGCCGGACGATCCAGAGTTCGCTGCTCTCCACGCCCCCAGCGTGTCAGGATCCGCCTTGTGGGTCTTCACCGGTACCGGCTGGCGGTCGCCGCGGCGTTCGCGACGCAGGGCTTCGTGTTCATCAGCCTCACGACCCGGCTCCCCGACATCAAGGACCGGTGGAGCTTCTCCGCCCTCGAGGTCTCGCTGAGCCTGCTCGCCGTCGTGCTGCTGGCCGGGCTCGGCTCGGTCCTCGCGGAGAGGTACGCCGCCCGCGCGGACAGCGCCGCCATCCTCCGGATCGGGCTGGTCGGCATCGGCATCGGCATGCCGCTGATGGTGGCCGCTCCCGCGGTCGTCGTGTACGCCGGCGGGGTGGCCGTCTACGGGGTCGCGCTCGGTGCCGTCGACGCGGCGACCAACATGCAGGCGGTCGCTCTCGAGCACCGCTACGGGCGGCCGATCCTGCCGTCCTTCCACGGCGCCTGGACGCTCGGCGGCGTGCTCGGCACGGTGCTGACCTTGTCCACGTCGTCGTTGCCGCTGCCGGCCGCTGCGGTGGTGGGCGCGCTCCCGCTGGTGGTGGCGGCGTTGCGCTACCTGCCCCGCGACCACGGAACCCCGAGTGCCACCCCGAGCGCCACCGCCGTCGACATCGCGATCCCCTGGCGCCCGATCCTGCTGGTGGGCCTCGGGATGGTCGTCTTCTACATGGTCGACACGGCCAGCCAGACCTGGGGCGCGGTCTACCTGGACGAGGTCTTCTCGGCGCCGTCGCGCTGGCTGGCGCTGGCCACGCTCCCCTACCTGGTGGCGAGCCTGCTGATCCGGTTCGCCGGTGACGGCCTGGTCGCGCGCTTCGGCGCCGTACCGGTCCTGCGGGTGGGCGCCGTCGTCGCCTGCGCCGGGCTCGCCCTCGTGGTGACGGCCCCGACCTGGCCGCTGGCCGTCGTCGGGTTCACCGTCGTCGGCACCGGCATCTCCGTGGTCGCGCCGCTGAGCTTCTCGGCCGCCGCCAAGATCGCGGGCGCGAGCGGGGACGCCGGCCGCGACCGGATCGACGCGGTGATCGCGCGGTTCAACCAGTTCAACTACGTCGGCGGGCTGCTCGGGGCCGTGCTCACCGGCGTCATCGGCAAGGACCAGCTCCGGTTCGGCTTCGTGATCCCGATGATCCTGGTCCTGACCCTGCTGCCGCTCGCCCGGCACTTCGCGGCCGTGACGCCCGCCCCCGCCCCGGGAACCGTCCGCCCCCTGGAAACGTCGGAGGAAGCATGAGCACCTGGAACCGTCCCCTCGTCGCCGCGGCAGCCGCGGCGAGCCTCCTCGCCGCCCTCTCCGCGTGCGGCAGCGGCAACCAGGTCGCCGCCGACCCGGCGAAGACGTCCACGTCAGCGACTCCGACGACGACCAGCGCCGGCAGCTACCCGCTCTACGGCCCCACCGACTACACCTACCGGCTGCAGGTCCTGTGCTTCTGCCCGCTCGTCGGCCCGGTCGACATCACCGTGAAGGACGGCCAGGTCACCGGCGCGAGGATCGTGGGCGGGATGCACAAGGGCGGCCCGGTGCCGACCTACGTGAGGAAGACGATCAACGACATCATCGCGATCGCCAACGACCCGAAGTCGGGCGACGTGAAGGTCGACTGGCCGGCGGGTGCCGAGGTCCCGCGCAGCGTCGCCGTCAACCCGATGCGGGAGGCCGCGGACGCCGGCGTGACCTACGTGATCCGCGACGTCAGCGCGGGATGAGCGCCCAGTAGTCGAGGTCGAGGAGCACGCCGGCGGCGTACTTGCCGTCCTCGCCGCGGAGCGTGGTGCTCTCGTCACGGCCCTTGGTCGCGACCAGGCGCAGCCGGAGCGCGCCGACCGAGGCGGAGACCTCGGCCTTGTCGAGGACCTCGGACCACGCGTAGACGGTGTCGCCCGCGAACGCCGGAGCCACGTGCGAGCCGGCGTTGATGCCCACCACGAGCTGAGCGTTCGCCAGCCCGTTGAAGGACAGCGCCCGCGCCATCGAGATGACGTGACCGCCGTAGATCAGGCAGTTGCCGTCGGGCCGCGCCTCGACGTTGAAGTGGACCTTGGCGGTGTTCTGCCAGAGCCGGGTCGCCATCTTGTGCTCGGAGTCGCTGAGCGTCACGCCGTCGACGTGGTCGATCTTCTCGCCGACCGCGTAGTCGTCGTACCGGTGCGGCTCGCCCGCGGCCACGAAGTCGTACGCCGAGAAGTCCAGCCCCGCCGGGATCACCAGGTCGGTCGCGGCCAGCGCCGGCTTCAGCTCGGGCAGGACGGCCTCGGGAGCGGGCGCGTCCGCGTCCCGCTTGTGCACCATCACCCAGCGGCACCACTCGAGCGCGACCTCGCCGCGCTGGTTGGTGGCGGTCGAGCGGACGTAGACCACGCCCGACTTGCCGTTGGAGTTCTGCTTGAGGCCGATGACCTCGGACCGGGTCGACAGGGTGTCGCCGGGCACGATCGGCTGGTGGAAGCGGCACTCGGCGTAGCCGAGGTTGGCCACGGCGTTGAGCGAGATGTCCGGGACGGTCTTGCCGAAGGCGATGTGGAAGCCGATCAGCTCCTCGACCGGGTGCGGGTCGAGGCCCACCGACGCGGCGAAGGCCGCCGACGACGGGACCGCGAACCGGGTCGGGTAGAGCGCGCCGTAGAGCGCCCGGTCACCCTCGGTGACGGTGCGCGGCGTGGCGTGCTCGATGACCTGACCGACGGTGAAGTCCTCGAAGAAGTTGCCCGGGTTCGTCTTGCTGGCGGTCTCGCTCACGAGCGGTCATTCTGCCCGTCGGCGGCCACCGGCGCCCGTCAGCCCCTGGGTCGTGAGACCCCGGCCGGCGGCCACGCCCTTGCGCACGGCGGCGCTCGCGACCTGCCCGGCCGCGGCTCCGGCGGCCTGCCCGGCGGCCTTGAGCTGGTCACCCAGCTGCTGGCCGGCGAGCAGCGGAGCGAGCAGCCCGTCGGCCCGTGAGAGCAGGCCGTCGGCCTTGGTCACGACCGCGTCGAACCCGTCGACGCTGCCGTTGAAGCCCGTGACCGAGGTGTTGAACTCGCGCAGCGCGGCGGTGAAGTCGACCAGCAGGCCGGCGAAGGTGTCGAGGGTCTCGTTGAGCCGGTCGGCCGTCTCGTCGAGCTTCACGATGGTCTGGTCGACGTCGAGCATCGTCCGCATCCGGGAGCGCCTGCGCTCGGTCGAGTCACCGCTGTCGATCGTCATGGCCGCATGCTACGGACGCCAGGAGTGTGGGGAATGCCGCAGTCCGAGGGCTGCCGCGGGGGCACTTCGGCGGCCTACCCACGGGTAGAGTGCGCGGGTTGATCGGTCCATGACCCGAAAGGTGACCAGATGCCGACGCTGTGCCAGACCGAGGGCCTCACCGAGGACCAGACCGAGATCCTGAAGGCCGTTCGCCAGTTCGTGAACGAGCAGATCATCCCGGTCGCCCAGGACCTCGAGCACTCCGACACCTACCCGCAGGAGATCGTCGACGGGCTCAAGGAGCTCGGCGTGTTCGGCCTGACCATCCCCGAGGAGTTCGGCGGCCTGGGCGAGTCCCTGCTGACCTACGCCCTGGTGGTCGAGGAGATCGCGCGCGGCTGGATGAGCGTCTCCGGTGTCATCAACACCCACTTCATCGTGGCCTACCTGCTCATGCAGCACGGCACCGAGGAGCAGAAGCAGAAGTACCTGCCGCGCATGGCGACCGGCGAGGTCCGCGGCGCGTTCTCGATGTCCGAGCCCGGCCTGGGCTCCGACGTCTCCGCGGTCTCGACCAAGGGCACCAAGCTGGAGGACGGGTCGTACTCCATCACGGGGCAGAAGATGTGGCTGACCAACGGCGCCACCTCCACCCTGGTCGCGCTGCTGACCAAGACCGACGAGGGCAACGACTCGGTCTACAAGAACATGACCACCTTCCTGGTCGAGAAGGAAGCCGGCTTCGGCGAGACCGCCCAGGGCGTCACCGTCCCCGGCAAGATCGACAAGATGGGCTACAAGGGCGTCGAGACGACCGAGCTCATCCTCGAGGACCACCGGATCTCCGCCGACCAGATCCTCGGCGGCGAGCCGGGCAAGGGCTTCTTCCAGATGATGGACGGCGTCGAGGTCGGCCGCGTCAACGTCGCGGCCCGTGCCTGCGGCCTGGCCTGGCGCGGCTTCGAGCTGGGCATCGCCTACGCCCAGCAGCGCAAGACCTTCGGCAAGGTCATCGCCGACCACCAGGCCGTGCTGTTCCGCATCGCGGAGATGGCCACCAAGGTCGAGGTCGCCCACTCGATGATGGTCCGCGCCGCGCGCCTGAAGGACACCGGCAAGCGGATGGACGTCGAGGCCGGCATGGCCAAGATGGTCGCCTCGGAGTACGCCAACGAGGTCGTCGAGGACTCCTTCCGGATCCACGGTGGCTACGGCTACTCCAAGGAGTACGAGATCGAGCGCCTGATGCGCGAGGTCAAGTTCATGCTCATCGGCGAGGGCACCTCCGACATCCAGAAGATGATCATCGGCCGGTCCCTGCTCAAGGACTACGCCCTCAAGGGCTGACGCCCCACCCAGCAGTACCTAGCCGCGGGCCGCGGCGACGAACGCGCGGAGGAGCTGTCGGTACGGCGTCCACGACGTCGACACCAGACCTCGGTGCCACCCCGCGTTCGTCGCCCGCCCGACCGGCTCGCGCGCCGTGAGCCGGAACGCCGGCGTCGCGCCCGACCTGTTCACGAGCAGGGTCGTGGCGGGCACGGTCGCGAACGCGGCCGGGTCGGCGCTGATCCAGCTGGGGTCGCCCACCCGCGTGCCGAGCAGACGCATCAGCACCCGAGGCGCCCTGTCACCGGTGAGCACCTTGAGGTGAACACCGCGGTGGTACGCCGCGACGAGCGCTCGCACCACCCGGGTGCCGATGCTGCGCAGGGCCAGGTGGATCGTCGCGCCCGCGTCGGCGCTGCTGATGGCCTTCAGCGCCACGCGGACCAACGCGTGCCGCTCCCGGGCGGCTCCGTGCGGGTCGCTCAGCACGGTTCCGTTGCCGAACCGGACGTTGCTCGGGCCGAGCCGGATCGGCAGCGGCGCGAGGTCGATGCCCACGCCGTCGTGGTCGGAGTGGAGGAGCAACCGGAACTGGTTGTTCAGCGCGAACCGGGCGAAGCCGCGCACCAGGAGGTAGTCGAGGGTGACGTCGCTGCCCGAGGTGACCACGCGGGTGCGGAGGGCGTCGTACGTCGCCAGGAGGCCGTGCCGCTTGAAGATCGCGCGGGGGTACTCCGGGGACCGGTAGGCCACGTTGAGGTCTCCCCCGACGACGACCGGGCCGTGCTTGGCCAGCCGGTCGGTCAGCGCGCCGAGCCGACGGGCCGCGGGTGCCGTGAGGTGACCCGTGCGCCGGGTCGACGGCGGGAAGTGCGCGGCGACGACGGAGATCGTCAGGCCGGTGCGGCTGCGCAGGGTGACCCAGTTGGCGTAGCGGACTCCCCAGTCGTACCTCGAGCCCGGCACGCGGCCGCGGTGGTTCGTCAGCATCGCCACGCCGTGGTGCACCATCCGCCACCGATGGGTCCGCCAGGCGACGGCCGCCTCCCCCTTGTAGCGGCCGCCCTTGCGCCACAGCGCATAGCCCGCGGGGGCGAGGACCGAGTCGTGCCGCTGGGAGACCTCGTCGTAGGTGACGAAGTCGGGCTCGACGGAGAGCACCCGGCGCACGTCGGCCTGGAACTGCCGCACCGGCGTCCCGATCCGGAGGTTCGCCTGCACCATCCGGATCCTCGGTGGCTGGTACGGCGCCGCGCCGGTCCCGGCCTCGAGCCGCAGTGCCGCGGGGCCGTCGGACGCCGTGCCGCACCCCGTCAGCGTGGCGGCGGGCAACGCCGCCACGCAGGTCGCCACGACCAGTCCTCGGCGTACGCCGGCTGCCATGCCCATGGTGTTGCTCCCCAAGTCGAGCGGTGTGTGTTCCCCGAAGAACACACAGCTTTCACATCAATAACACCAGCCACTTGGGAATCAGGGAAGGGCGCGGCGCCCGAGAGCCCTCAGATGACGCCGGAGAAGCGCGCCGGGATCCGGCGGAAGGGCCTGGCCTCCATGGCCTGGACCTGACGCCGGCCGGTCGCGCGGGTGACGCCGTTGTCGAAGGTCTGCACGATCTTGGCGAGCTGGTCGGGCACCGGGTTGAACTCCGGCACCGACGCGGGGTCCGCGAGGTCCGCGGTGATCCGGTCCAGCAGGGCGACCATCTCGTCGCCGGTGAACCGCCAGCTCGTCTCCTCGGCCCGGCCGTCCATCGTGACCATCGCGCGACGGTGCTCGGCGACCCGCATCAGGTGGTCGCGGTCGGCGAACTTGAGGTGGAACATGTACAGGCCGGGGTCGATCTCGAAGGTGTTGCCGCGCAGGCCGTGCGAGCCCGCCGCCCACGGACCGGGGACGAGCTTGATCGACGGCTTGCAGAGCAGCGGGATCATCTTGAGCAGCGAGCGCTGCTCGAACAGCGGGCGGTTCAGGTCGAACGCCGGCTCGGTGGCGGCGTGGTGGACCACGTTGAGGCCGAGCACGCCCAGCGCCGCGCGCCCCCGGCCGGCGGCGACGGCAGCGGCGAGGCCGTCGTACCGGTCCGGGTCGGCGACGATGAACTCGTCGGCGTCGGCGAAGACGACGGCGTCGTGCTTGCGCAGCAGCTTCGCCGCGGCGGCGCTGACGATGCGCATCCGCTCGCGCTCGAAGTGGCCGGTGATCGTCGGCACGCGCTGGACGGCGCAGCCCGGCGCGTCCGTGGACCCGTCGTCGGAGCTGTCGTCGAGCACCAGCAGGTGGTCATGACCCAGCGCGCCGCCGTAGTGGTCGACCCAGCGCCGCAGCATCGCGCCCTCGTTGCGGACCATGGTGATCGCCGCGACGCGAGGCGTGCGCCGCCTCATTCGTCCCGCACCATCTGCTCGAGCAGCGGGACCAGGGACTGCTCGATCCTCTCGATCACGTCGTCGAGCGGGCCCGCCAGGCGCGCGTTCTCCCCCACCGCCTCCTCCAGGCGCTCGACGGCGAGCGACGTGGCCCGCAGGTCGATCAGCCCCGAGACGTCCGCGACCCGGCGGACCGGGTCGGGCAGGCCCAGGCGGCGACTCAACGGATGCTCCGCCGATAGGTCCGCAGCGCCTTCTCCGTCAGCTCGTTGTCGCGCAGGTCCGCCGGCAGCAGCAGCTCGGCCACGACGTTCTGGAGGGAGGCGACCCGCAGGTGCAGGGCGCGCTCCCGGGCGACCTCGGCCTCGAGTGCCTCGATCCGGGCCCGGAGGTCCCGCTCGCGGCGTCCGACGTACGGCGCGGTGGCGCGCTCCACGATCCGCCGACCCAACCCGCGCGCTCCCGGCGTCGCGGTGGCCCGGGCACGACCACGTCCCTCACGCGTGCGCTCGCGGACCAGCACGAGCAGCTCGACGATGGCCTCCTGTGCGGCGAGGAGCAGGTCCGCTTCGCTCACCTCGCCCGGCATCCGGGCGTCGCGCTGCGTGGGTCGCAGGTCGGCGAGGTCGCCGTGCACGGCGTACCCGGCCTTCTCGATGGCCGTGATCGCCGACTCGGCGCGCTGGGTCGCCTCCGTGAGCTGGGCGTCGGTCAGGCCGATCGGCTCCGCTGAGGAGCAGCCGGCGGCCAGGACGCCGTGGGCCAAGGTGTCGCGCAGCCACACGGCTCGCTCGCGGCTGCCCTCGAGCGGAGCCCGCAGGTGCCCGTTCACGCGGCGCAGCAGCTCGGCCTGCACCACTCCGAGGGACTCGTTGACGCGGGGCACGGCGAGGTCGACGGCGACGTCGGTCACCCCGCAGGCAGCGGCGAAGCGCTCCCAGAGCTCGCTGTCGGTCGTGGGCTGGGCCGGGACCGTCACGACGTGGACGTGGTCGGCCGGCAGGGAAGCGCCCCAGCGCTTCGCGACGGAGGAGGGGTCGAGGGTCCGCCAGCCCCACTCGCGGTTGCGTCCGGCCGGTGACCACTCCTCGAGCGGCTTGGTCGTGCCGAACTTCAGCTGCTCCTGCCACGCCGACGGCACGGCCCCCGCGAGGTCCCGCGCGGTGACGACGACGTGGACGTCGATGCCGTCCAGGTCGGCCAGCGCCCGCTTCGACTGCTCGGCCGATGCGGCGCAGAAGAGCTCGTAGCTGAGGATCGCGGAGTCGCCCTGCCAGGCGCGGATCTCGGCGACGAGCGTGCCCCACATGTCCCTGCGCGCCTCGGGCAGCTTCTCCCAGCGCGGGTCCTCGCGGACCTGCAGGGCCGCCTGGACGCGGTCGACCTGTGCGCTCCCGACGACGAGGACGCCGGCCGCGGCGAGGACGTCCCGGTTCGCGTCGAGGATGCGCTGGAGGTACGTCGTGCCCGACTTCGGCGACCCGACGTGCAGGTACAGGGTGCGAGTCAACTCAAGAGTCTCCGTTTCACTGCTCTGCCGGTGCCCTCGATGCGGCACCCGGGAATTCGACCACCATCCGCCACGTTCCGGGCGGGGTGGGCGTGTCCACCTTCTCCTCGTGCACGACGCGGCCGCCGGCCAGCCGTGCGGCGTCGGCGACCGCCGCGACGGTGAGCGGGCGGAGCCGACCGCCGCCCCGCGTCAGGTGCACCTTGCCGGCGCGACCGCGCGGCCAGGACTCGCCCTCCAGGTAGGCGCGGCCGCCGCGCCGCAGCGCCATCGCGGTGAAGCGCCAGAAGTTCGCCTCGCCGTCGGGCTCGAGGGCCTCCAGGAGGTGGCGCGCGTAGACCGCGTTCGGCCCCGCGGTGCGGGCCGCGAGTGCCCCGCGGGCGAGCACCTCCCGGTCGTCGTACAGGTTGAGCTGCTCGATCCGGGCGTTCTCCGGGAGCCGGCGCAGCCGCGGCGGCGGGGGCGCGTAGTCGAGGCCGACGCCCGCGCGGACGCCCGCGGCGAGGTGGCCGAGGTCGGCTCCCGCACCGCACCCGACGTCGAACACGGTGGTGCCCGGCTCCAGGCGGTCCGCGACCCAGCCCGCGAACTCCGACGGCTCGACGCCGGACTCCGCGGCCTCGGCGTTGAGCGGGCGCCAGTCGCGTCGCTGCCGCCACAGGGAACCGAACCAGCCGGCGAAGCGCTGGTAGACCTCCGGGCCGGGCTCGTGCTTGAAGGACGGGTCCGGGACCCGCCAGCTCGGCCCGTACGAGATCTCGAGCAGGCGCGCCGGGTCCGCCGGGGCGGGCATCATCCGGCCCTCGAACTCCAGCTCGGTGAGCGGCAGCACCGCCGAGCGCTCGAGCGGTGTCCGCACCGTCGCGGTCGCGTAGAACCGGCCCTCGTGGAAGAACGTGGTGTAGACGTCGATGCCGTTCTCCGAGCCGTCCGGCGCCGGCACCATCGCCGTGACGAAGCTGCCCGTGCGGTCGACGACGGGGATGCCCGCGGCGCGCAGCGCCCTCGCGATGTCCCACAGCTCGCTGGTCATCTCCGCAGGCGTGGCCTTCTCCGAGACGTAGCAGAGGTCGACGTCGGAGTCGTGGCCGATCGCCCGGCCGTTGCGCGCAGCACCGAGCAGGGTGCCGAAGGAGATCCAGCCCTCGATGCCGCAGTCACGTCGCATGACCTCGAGGATCTGGTCGGCGCTGTCCGCGATGGCGCGCACGACCTCGGGCGGTCGGTTCTCGAACGTCCGCTGGACCAGGCCCCACTTGTCGACGACGATCGCGTCACCGTGCCGCCCCACCAGGGCGACCTCGCGGTCGGCGTCGCTGAAGACGACCCGGCCCGAGAAGATCTCCCGCTCACCGACGACGACCCGGATGTCGGACCAGCCCTCGAGGAAGGGCTTCAGCTTGCGGGGCCAGGCGACGGATCGCTCCTTGGTGGTCGCGAATGACCATCCGCGGCGGCCGCCGAAGTGCACGTCACCGGAGCCGGTGAAGGGGGCGTCGAAGTGGATGCCGTCGACGTCAACGCGTGCCTTCACCATCGGCCACCGTCCCGTCCCGCGTCGTCCACCGACCGTCCCACATCCGGAGGAACCCTAGCCCATCGACAGCGGCTAACCGGCCGCGGCGGTGGTTGTGTACGTCGCGTACTGGACGGCGTGGTCGGTCGTCAGCGCCACGAGCGCGTCCCGCTGCAGGCGGTACGCCGACCAGGCGCCCCCGGTCCCGAAGATCCAGTCGACGCGCATGTGCGCCGGCGGCACGCACTTCGTGCCACGGTGGTAGCCACCGTTGGCGGCCGTCAGCGTGGTCCGGCCGGTCACCTGGCAGAACGCCCACTTCGTCTGGTTGAAGTCGCCGGTCAGCAGGATCGGCAGGTGGTCCTTGGCCAGCACCTGGATCTCCTTGACCAGGATGTCCATGGCGCGGTCGCGCTCGGCCTGCCGGTCGTGCGGCGAGAGGTGGACGTTGATGAAGTAGACCTCCGCGCCCGTCACCTTGTTGCGCAGGCGCACGATCGGCTGCGGGCGGGTCTGGCCCACGAACGTGATCGAGATGCTCGTCTGCCAGACCTTCGTCCACGACGGCGCCTGGAACATCAACGACTGCGGCGTCGCCGCGTAGCCCTGGGACGTCCCCGGGACGATCGTGTAGAGCGGGGACAGCAGCTCGGAGAAGTCGCCGATCTGGTCGGGCTGAGGCTCCTGGGTACCGAGCAGCGACGGCCGGATGCGCTGGATGACCTGCGCCTCCCACTCGGCGCGCAGCCGCGCGGGCGCGTACTGCTGCGCGTCCTGCAACGGCGCGGTGTGGTTGCTGCCGAGCACGTTGTAGGTCATCACGCGGAACGAGGTCGCGGCCGACCGCGCCAGCGTTCGACGCGTGACGGCCGGCCGGCTGGCGAGGTCGTGCTGAGCGACCTCGGCCGGGGTCATCGCCTGCAGCCGTCGCACCTCGCGGGCCGAGGGAGGAGGCGTCGTGGGGCGGGGAGCGATCCGGGGCGCGGTCCGGGCCGAGGACCGGGCCGTCGTCGTACCGAGCTGACCGAGGGAGGCGTCGCCCCAGCAGCTCACCGCGACCTGCACCGCGCAGTACGAGAACCAAGCGCCGCCGATCTGGGACTGGTCGCCGGGTGCCGCCAGGGCCGTCGGGACGAGGGCGCCCGGGGAACCGGCGCTGTTGCTCTGCCCGTAGCGGTTGCTGCCCCAGCACCACGGGTTGCCGTCGATGTCGAGCGCGCAGGCACTCCCCTCACCCGCGGCGACGGTGAGCCACAGCCGCCCGGCGCCGATCCGCGCCGGGACCGAGCTGCCCGTCGTCGTACCGTTGCCGAGCTCGCCGCTGCCGTTGCGACCCCAGCAGTACATGCCGCCGGTGACGTCGACACCGCAGGTGTCGTTCCACGACGCGCTCAACGAGAGCCAGCGCGTCGTTCCGGCCACCGCGGTGGGGCGCGTACGCCGCAGCGTCGTGCCGTCCCCGAGCGCACCGAACGTGTTGTCGCCCCAGCACCAGGCGGAGCCGTCGGTGCGCGTGGCGCAGGTGTGCCAGCCCGCGGCCACGACCGACACCCAGCTGGTGCCGGTGCCCACCAGCGTGGGCGTCGGGTGCGCAGCTCCGACGGTGCCGAGCCCGAGCTGTCCGCGGAGGTTCTGGCCCCAGCAGTAGAGCTGCCCGGTGGCGCGGACGCCGCACGCGTGGGTCCACGACACCGCGACCTGCCGCCAGTCGCTCGCGGCGCCGACGCGCTGCGGTGTCAGCACGGCCTTCGAGGCCGGGCGACCGGTCTGTCCGTAGTTGTTGAGCCCCCAGCAGTAGAGAGCGCCGGTGCGCTGGATCCCGCAGGTGGTGGACCCGGACGTGCGCACCTGCGTCCACCCGGTGCCCTTGACCTGGACCGGCGAGCTGCTGCCTCCGGTCGTGCCGGACCCGAACTGGCCGAGGTCGTTGCGGCCCCAGCACCACGCGGTGGTGTCGGAGCGGGTCTCGCAGGTCGTCTGCGCGGCGCTGCTCAGCACCGTGGTCCGGCCGGTGATCGTGATGACCACCGTCGCGGCCGCGGCCGGCGTCGCGGGCGCGGTGCCGGCGACCGCCACGGGGATGTTGAGCACACCGCCCGGCGGCGCCGTGCCGGTGAGGAGGCCGGAGGGCGACAGCGTGAAGCCGCTGGGCAGCGGCCCGGCCGCGCTCCACTGCACTCCCCCGGCGGCGCTGCTGGCGTCGGCCGTGAGCTGGACCGAGACCGGCTGCCCGGCCACAGCCGCCGCGCGGACCAGCCGCTGGCGCGGCACGGGCCATGCCCTGGACGTGGTCGCGAGGGTGGCGCTCGCGCGGACCAGGACCGGGTCCGGCACCCCGCGTGCGACGTACGACGACGCGACCGCGACTGCTCCGCTGAGCGAGGTGTTGCTGGGGTCGCAGACCAGATCACCCCGAGTGCAGAGCTCCCACGGGGAGTAGCTGCCCTGGGGCGCGGGAACGTCCGCGACCTGGCTGATCAGCTGCCGGGCGATGCCGCGGTGCGCACGCGACGCCGCCGGGTCGCCGTCGAGGCGCGCGGCGCTGTACGCGTTCCGGTCGGGGTCCGACACCAGCGCGACACCGGTGATGCGTGGCAGCAGCCCGTCGGCGGCGAGCGCGCGCACGATGCGGTGCGCCACGGACGCCCCCTGGGCGTAGCCCACCAGCACGAGCTGCTGCGCGGGACACCGCGCCAGAGCGGCTTCGAGGACAGGGACGGCACGCCCGACGACCGTCGGCACCTGCTGCATCCAGCGCCGCACGCTGGACGCGCGGATCGCGAGGCGCGCCACCCGGTCGCGCTGCGCACCCCGCAGCAGCACGGACAGGGCCGGGGTCCGCGCGCCGAAGACGTGGGTCGCGATCGTGCGGGTGCCGCCGAGCGCAGCGACGTACCGTCCGGCGACGGCGTGGACCGTGCGACCGAAGCCGTCCGGGGAGACGGCCGCCTCACCGTTGCCGTTGCTGCCGACCAGGAGCACGTCCGCACAGCTCGCCGGAGCCGCGCTGGAGACCACCTCCGCCGAGCCCGGGTGGTGCGGCCTGCCGCCGGTGACCATCAGGCCGACCAGCAGCACCACCGCCAGGCTGACGGCGACGCCGAGCGTCAGGGGTCGTCGCAGCATGCCGGCGATGTTACCCGTGTGACCAGAGTGACGTCGCATGCCGCGCAGGGCGCTTCCGCGCCACCGCTACATGTCTTCCTTGCGCATGAGGGCGTACGGGTCGACGGTGCGCCCGACGATCGGCCGGTCGATGCCGCCCGACGTGCTCGAGCTGACCGGCGCCAGGTTCACCGGGCCCCAGCTCGAGGGACGGTGGTGCCACAGGTAGTCGATCCAGTCGATGTAGTTGGCCGTCGTCCGGGCGTCGTGGATCTCGCCGACGATCTCGTCGCTGACGAGGGCGACCGGGGACCAGTTGGCGCTGCCGTTGAACACGACCCGGTCATCGGTCTTCCCGCGGAACACGCCGCTGATGGCCATGTCCTTCATGTGCAGGTAGATGTCGTACATGCCGTCACGGTTGCGGTCGTAGGAGTACTGCAGCATCGGCACCTTGCCGGCCACGAGCACCTTGCGCGCGTTGCCACCGAGCAGCGAGTAGATCAGGCGGATGTCGCAGCCCTGGTTGCGCATCTGGACCAGCCGCTTGGCGATGTTGATGCCGCGCTGGCCGAGCAGCGCGTCCTGGGCGATCCGGACCTTGGTGTGCCCGTTGACGCCGGTCCCGCCGGTCGCGCCGGTGCAGGTGATCTGGCGCAGGCGCTGCAGGTCGGGGTCGGCGACCGCGGTCGCTCCGACGTTCGGGTAGAAGTTGAAGGCCCGGGTCGGGTCGACCGCGAAGTGCACGTAGGCCTTGCTGCCCATGTTCTTGTCCGGAACCATCTGCCGGAAGATCGACAGGAAGTCGTCGAACACCGTCTTGTTGTTCGCGATCGTGAACATGTCGTTCCACTGGCTGTTCGCCGCGACGTCGGTGGCGTTGTTCGAGCCGTACATCGTGATCCAGCTGCGGTCGCCGACGTGGTCGAAGAGGAAGAACTTGCTGTGCGCGATGCCGTGGGCACCGCGGCACGAGCCGTTGCAGCGGACCAGCGCGCTCTGGTTCGGGGGATAGCGCTTCGCGTCGCCCTTGAACGCCCTCATGATCCGGCTGACGTCCGGGTTGGGCGCCAGCTGGTTGGCGTTGCCGTGGTCCATGACGATCCGCACGCCCACGCCCCGGTGGTGCGCGGCGATGAGCGCGTCGGCGTACCCCTTGCCGCGGATGTTCCACGACGAGATGAAGATGTGGTCACCGAGGGTCGTGCTGTTGATCGTGCGGATGATGTGGCGCCGGATCATGGACATGCCGTGTCCGTCGCGCCCGTAGGGGTCGTTGAACCGCACGCCGTTGCGGACCACGTAGTGGTCCGGAGGCGTGGGCGGGGCCTTGGGTGTCGTGCGCGCCACCTGCGCGGCCGGGACGAGCGCGGCCGGCGCGCTCGGGAGCGCGTGGACCGGGGCCCCGTTCGCAGCGACCATCAGACCCAGAGAACTCAGAAGGACCGCACCAGCGCGGAGCATGCGCATCAGAAAAGACTCCTCGTCAATCGCTTCGGAAGGGCTCGCAGCCGAGCTTCCCCGACCCCCAGCCAGGCACGCACGAGTCGTGCTACGCCCCCAGCCTGGTCAGAACAGTACCTCGGGCCACTCCCGCACGTCGTATCTCAGCCGACACAGTGGCTGTAGAGGTACTGCCAGTCGGAGTCCGCCTGCAGCGACGGCGACGCCTGCGTGACCTTGCGTCCGACGATGGCGTAGAGGTCGGTTCCGTACGACGCGATCTGGCTGCCGATCTCGCAGTGGTAGACGAGCGACTTGCCCTTCGCACCGTTGACCTGGCAGCCCTTGTAGTGGGCCGGGAGCGTGGCGCCGACCTTCCAGATCGAGGCGCACGCGGGGAGCTTCATGGCCGGCGCGGCCGGCTTCGTGGGCGTTGAGCTCGCCGCCGTCGTACCGATGCTCGCCGGGTCCGTCGCCGTGGCGCCACCGGAACCGCATCCGGCGAGGAGGGTCGCCGCTGCGGCGACGGAGGCGAGGGAGAGGAGGGCGCGCATGTGACCAGGGTATTCCGAAATGCGCTGGCGGGAGCCGCTATCGGGCCGTCGGCGTGGACGGGGTGGACGGCGTGGCGGTGACGGCGGCGGTGGCGGAGACGAGGTAGTGGTCGCTGAGCCCCTGCCGCTTCGTGGTGTCGTCCTGGGCGTAGCCGGAGAAGGCGACGGTGCTGACACCGGCGTCGCTGCCGACGATCCAGTCGATCCGGATCGGTCCCGACGGGGTGCAGTCGGAGGACGAGCCGCCGTTCGCGGAGATGACCGGCACGTTCGAGGCCAGCCGGCAGAACCACGAGGTGTGCTCGTTCATGTCGCCGACCATGACCACCGGGTGCGAGTCGTTCAGCCGGTCGACCAGCGCCTCCTGGATCACCGTGCCGGCGTTGCGCTCGCCCTGGCGCCCCTCCGGCGACAGGTGGGCGTCGACGACCCAGAACTCGACGCCCGACGCGCGGTCGCGCAGCAGCACGTACGGCATCGGCACCGACATCCCGACGAACGGGGCGTTGACCGAGCCGCCGTCGACCATCTCGAAGCGCTCGGTGCGGAACATGATCTGCAGCCGGTAGCCCTGCCGCCCCACGGCGTCCTGCGGCCACATGGTGTACGACGGCATGTGGCCGAGGAACACCTGCCGCTGGTCGCGCTGGACCTCCTGCAGGCCCACGATGTCCACGCCGCGGTTCTCGAGCAGCGACGCCTCCCCCGCGGCCCGGGCGAGTCCGCGGCCGACGTGGTTGCTGCCGAGGATGTTGAGGCTCGCGACCCGCATCGAGGCGGTCACCGGCTGCGACTCGCGCTTCGCGCTGCGCTCGGCGATCCGCGCGAGCAGCTGCTGCTTGGTGGTGTGCGCGTTCTTGATCGGTTTCAGGGGCTTCACCGGGACCGGCCGAGGGGCGCTGGTGCTGCTCGTCGGGCTCGGGCCGTCGGTCGACACGACCGCCGACCAGGTCGACGAGGTCTGCGGAGCGGAGGCCAGTGTCGCCGGAGCGGAGGAGTGCCCGTGCCAGATGACCGCGACCACGACACCGACGACCGTCAGGCAGGCGAGGACGGCGGTGAGGCCGTCGCGGGTCCAGGCGCCGGGCTGGGCGGCTCGCCGCAGGGTCGCCGCCACGCGCCCCATCGCGCGGGACTTCGGAGCGACCCGCCGGCCACGGCTGCGCATCCCTCGAACACCCTCCGTCAACGACTGTCCGGTCACGGTACCCGACGTACCGGGTCTCCACAGAACTCGTCGGCACCTGCACCGGTCCACCTGAGCGATGCCATACCGTTGGGCCGTGAGCGTCACCCCGTCGCGCGTCTTCGTCGCCAGGCTGGTGGGCCTCCCTATCTTCGACCCGCAGGGCGACCAGGTCGGCAAGGTCCGCGACATCGTCGTGACGATGCGCACCGACGCCGCCCAACCGCGGGTGCTCGGCCTGGTGGCCGAGGTCTTCGGCCGCCGCCGGATCTTCGTGCCGATGACCCGGGTGACCAACATCGACAGCTCGCACGTCTACAGCACCGGGCTGCTCAACATGCGCCGCTTCGAGCAGCGCTCCACCGAGACCCTCGTCATCGGGCAGATGCTCGACCGCACCGTGACGATCGTGTCGTCGGGTGTCACCGGCACCGTGTACGACGTGGCCATGGAGCCCGCCCGCACCCGCGACTGGGTCCTCAGCCGGGTCGCCGTGCAGGAGCCCAGCAAGGGCTTCCGCCGCCGCGGGCAGACCCACGTCGTCGAGTGGAGCGACGTGACCGGGCTCAGCCGCCGCGACGCCGGGCAGGGCGCCACCCACCTGGTGGCGGCCATCAACGAGATGCGCCCCGCCGACGCCGCGGCGATCCTGCACGACCTCCCGGCCGAGCGCCGGGCCGCCGTGGCGCTGGCCCTGGACGACGAGCGGCTCGCGGACGTGCTCGAGGAGCTGCCCGAGGAGGACCAGGTCCAGATCGTCGGGCTGCTCGACACCGAGCGCGCCGCCGACGTCCTGGAGGAGATGTCCCCCGACGACGCCGCCGACCTCGTCGCCGACCTGCCGCCGGCAACCCAGGAGGTCCTGCTCCAGCTGATGGAGCCGGAGGAGGCCGAGGACGTCCGCCGCCTCATGCAGTACGTCGAGAACACCGCGGGCGCCATGATGACGCCGGAGCCGGTCATCCTCGGCCCGGACGCCACCATCGCCGACGCGCTCGCGCACGTCCGCAACCCCGAGCTCACCCCGTCGCTGGCCGCTCTCGTCTACGTGTGCCGGCCGCCTCTGGAGACGCCGACCGGCCGGCTGCTCGGCATCGCGCACATCCAGCGGCTGCTCCGCGAGCCCCCCTCGACCCTGGTGGCGGGCGCGCTCGACGACACGTTGGAGTCGCTCCCGCCCGAGGCCACGATCGACGAGGTGGCGGCCCACCTGGCGACGTACAACCTCGTGGCGGCGCCGGTCGTCGACGACGAGGGCCGGCTGCTCGGCGCCGTGACGGTCGACGACCTCCTCGACCACATGCTCCCGGCCAACTGGCGCGACCGGCAGAACCGCCGGGAGGTCGACCGTGGCTGAGCCCCGCCGTACCGAACGCCTGGACACGCCGCGCGCCCAGCGCCGGCCGCTCGTCCGGCGCCCCTCGATGGACTCCGACACCTTCGGTGTCTTCGCCGAGCAGTTCGCCCGGTTCATGGGCACCGCGAAGTTCCTGATCTGGATGACCGTCTTCGTGGTCGCGTGGATCGCGTGGAACAGCACGACGCCCGAGCGCCTGCACTTCGACGGCTACCCGTTCATCTTCCTGACGCTGATGCTCAGCCTGCAGGCGTCGTACGCCGCTCCGCTGATCCTGCTCGCGCAGAACCGCCAGGAGTCGCGCGACCGGGTCATCGCCGAGCAGGACCGCCAGGCCGACGCTCGTGCCCACGCCGACATGGAGTTCCTCGCCCGCGAGGTCGCGTCGCTGCGGATGGCGGTCGGCGAGGTCGCCACCCGCGACTTCCTGCGCTCCGAGCTGCGCACGCTGCTGGCGGAGCTGGAGAAGGGTGCGGCGTCTCACGACGACGGCGACGACAGGCGATCGGACCGCCCCTCCTAGACTTGGCGCCGTGAGCAGCCAGGTGACCGTCGAGCAGGTGATGACCGCACTCGCGGGCGTCAACGACCCCGAGATCAAGCGACCCATCACCGAGCTGGGGATGGTCGAGGGGGTCGAGATCGACGGGGGCACCGTCACGGTCAAGGCGCTCCTCACCGTCGCGGGCTGCCCGCTCAAGGACACCATCAACCGCGACGTCCGGGCGGCCGTCCAGGCGATCGCCGGCGTCACCGCGGTCGAGGTCGAGCTCGGCGTCATGACCACCGAGCAGCGCGGCGAGCTGCACGCCAACCTCCGTGGCGGCCAGGCCGAGCGCGAGATCCCGTTCTCGCAGCCGGGCAACCTGACCAAGGTGTTTGCGATCGCCTCGGGCAAGGGCGGCGTCGGCAAGTCCTCGCTGACGGTCAACCTCGCGATCGCGCTCGCGCAGGCCGGCCGCCGGGTCGGCGTCGTCGACGCCGACATCTACGGCCACTCGATCCCCGCCATGCTCGGCGTCGCGGACTCCCGCCCGACCCAGGTCGACGACCTGATCATGCCGGTCCCCACCGCCTCGGGCGTCTCGGTCATCTCGATCGGCATGCTCAAGCCGCGTCGCGACCAGGTCGTCGCCTGGCGCGGCCCGATGCTCGACCGTGCGCTGGTGCAGATGCTCGCCGACGTCTACTGGGGCGACCTGGACGTGCTGCTGCTCGACCTCCCGCCCGGCACCGGCGACATCGCCATCTCGCTGGGCCAGCACCTGCCCGGCGCCGAGGTGGTCGTGGTGACCACCCCGCAGGAGGCGGCCGCCGAGGTCGCCGAGCGTGCCGGCACCATGGCCTCGATGATGAACCAGCGCGTCGTCGGCGTGGTGGAGAACATGAGCTACCTGCCCTGCCCGCACTGCACCGCGGAGGGCAAGGAGCACCGCCTCGAGATCTTCGGCACCGGCGGCGGCCAGCGCGTCGCGGACACGCTGTCCCAGCGCTTCGGGTACGACGTCCCGCTGCTCGGCCAGATCCCGCTCGACACCTCGCTGCGCGAGGGTGGCGACGCCGGCAAGCCGATCGTCGAGTCCGACCCGACCGCCCCCGGCGCGACGGCGCTCACCGCGATCGCCGACCGTCTCGACGGCCGCAGCCGCGGCCTGGCCGGCATGCAGCTCGGCCTGACGCCCAGCAACAAGTTCTGACCCGCACGGCTACGACGGAGAAGGGACGGCTGGCGGGTGTTCGGGATCGGGTTCGGCGAGCTGGTCGTCATCGCGTTCCTGGCGGTGCTCGTCTTCGGCCCCGACAAGCTGCCCGACCTGGCCCGCCAGGCCGGCCGGCTGA
>DATFHM010000310.1:0-3468 GCA_035248385.1 Nocardioides sp.
CTGGCCACGGCGTACTACCTGGCCAAGAACCACGGCCTGACCAACATCGCGGTCCTGGAGAAGGGCTGGCTGGCCGGCGGGAACATGGCCCGCAACACCACGATCATCCGGTCCAACTACCTGTGGGACGAGAGCGCGGCGATGTACGAGTTCGCGCTCAAGCAGTGGGAGCTGCTCCCGGCCGAGCTCGACTACGACTTCCTGTTCAGCCAGCGCGGCGTGCTCAACCTCGCGCACACGCTGCAGGACGTGCGTGACTCGCGCCGCCGCATCGAGGCCAACCGGCTCAACCGCGTCGACGCGGAGTGGCTGGAGCCCGACGAGGTCGCCAAGGTGTGCCCGATCGTCAACGTGTCGCAGGACGTGCGCTACCCGGTGCTGGGCGGGACCTTCCAGCCCCGCGCCGGCATCGCCAAGCACGACCACGTCGCGTGGGCCTTCGCCCGGGCGTGCGACGCGATGGGCGTCGACATCATCCAGAACTGCGAGGTCACCGGCTTCCTCAAGGACGGCGAGCGCGTCGTCGGCGTCGAGACCAACCGCGGCCGGATCCTCTCCGACACCGTCGGTCTCGTCGCGGCGGGCCACTCCAGCGTGCTGGCCGAGAAGGCAGGCTTCCGGCTGCCGGTCCAGTCGCACCCGCTGCAGGCCCTGGTCTCCGAGCTCTACCAGCCGGTGCACCCGACGGTCGTGATGTCGAACCACGTGCACGTCTACGTCTCCCAGGCCCACAAGGGCGAGCTGGTCATGGGCGCGGGCGTGGACGCCTACAACGGCTACGGCCAGCGGGGCTCCTTCCACGTCATCGAGCACCAGATGGCTGCGGCCCTGGAGCTGTTCCCGATCTTCGCCCGGGCGCGCCTGCTGCGCACCTGGGGCGGCATCGTGGACGTCTCGCCGGACGCCTCGCCGATCATCGGCGCGACCCCGGTCGAGGGCATGTACGTCAACTGCGGCTGGGGGACCGGCGGCTTCAAGGCCACCCCCGGCGCCGGCTGGGCGATGGCCCACACGATGGCCACCGGCGAGCCCCACGAGCTGAACCGGCCCTTCGGGCTGGAGCGGTTCACCACCGGCCACCTGATCGACGAGCACGGCGCTGCCGCCGTCGCCCACTGATCTGCTGATCTGCGACCACAAGGAAGAGAGCGCCCAGCGATGTTGCAGCTGACCTGCCCGTGGTGCGGCCCGCGGGACGAGACCGAGTACCACTACGGCGGCCAGGCCCACGTGGCCTACCCCGAGGACCCGAGCACCCTGTCGGACGAGGAGTGGGCGCAGTACCTGTTCTTCCGCGACAACCCCAAGGGCCCGTTCGCCGAGCGCTGGTCGCACAGCACGGGCTGCCGTCGCTGGTTCAACGTCGTGCGCGACACCCGCACCTACGAGGTGCTCGCGACCTACACCAACAGCGACCCGCGTCCCGCGATCGTGACCTCAGGAGGAGCCCGATGAGCACGCAACCCCGTCGGCTGCCCACCGGTGGCCGGATCGACCGCGACCGGGTGCTGAGCTTCACCATCGACGGCCGCTCGTACGTCGGGCACCCCGGCGACACCGTCGCCTCGGCCCTGCTCGCCAACGGCCGGATCCGGGTCGGCGACTCGATCTACCGGTCCCGGCCCCGCGGCATCCTCGCCGCCGGCGTGGAGGAGCCCAACGCGCTGCTCCAGATCGGTGGCGACTGCCCCGAGCCGATGGTGCCTGCCACGGTCCGAGCGCTGACCGACGGCCTGTCGGCCAGCACCCTGTCGGGTCTCGGCGTCCTCGACCCGATCGGCGACGACGCGACGTACGACAAGGTCTTCGTGCACACCGACGTGCTCGTGGTCGGCGCCGGCCCGGCCGGCATCGCCGCCGCGCTGTCCGCCGCCCGCTCCGGTGCGCGCGTCGTGCTGCTGGACGAGCAGTCGGAGCTCGGTGGCTCGCTGCTCAGCGGCCGCGACGAGACGATCGACGGCCAGCCCGCCCTCGAGTGGCTCGAGGCCGCCGTCGCCGAGCTCGCCGCGGCGCCGGAGGTCACCCTCCTGCCGCGCACCTCCGCCTTCGGTTCGTACGACGACAACTACGTGCTCGCCGTGCAGAACCGCACCGACCACCTCGACTCCGCGACGCCGATCGGCGTCTCGCGGCAGCGGGTCTGGCACGTCCGTGCCCGGCAGGTCGTGCTGGCCACCGGCGCCCACGAGCGTCCGCTGGTCTTCGCCGGCAACGACCGGCCCGGCGTGATGCTCGCCGGCGCCGTCCGCACCTACGTCAACCGGTACGCCGTCGTGCCCGGCGACCGGGTCGTGGTCGCCACCACCAACGACAGCGCCTACGACACCGTCGACGCGCTCCGCGCCGCCGGCGCCGAGGTCGTCGGCGTCCTCGACGCCCGCGACGTGCTCTCCGCCCGCGCGGCGACCATCGAGGAGCACGGCGTCCGCGTCCTGCTGTCGAGCACCGTCCAGGGCACCGAGGCCGACGAGGCCACCGGCCGGATCACCAAGGTCAACGTCGGCACCCTCGGTGACGACGACGTCCCGACCTGCTGGGAGGACCTGGACTGCGACCTGCTGGCCGTCTCCGGCGGCTGGAGCCCGGTCGTCCACCTGCACAGCCAGCGCCAGGGCCGGCTGCGCTGGGACGACGCCCTCGCGGCGTTCGTGCCCGACGGCGAGGTCGCCGACCAGCAGGTCGTCGGCTCCGCGGCCGGCGCGGTGCTGCTCGGTGACTGCCTCGTGCAGGGCGCCGAGGCCGGTGCCGAGGCCGCCACCCGTGCGGGCTTCCCGGCCGTGCCGGTCGCCCTCGGCGCGACCAGCGCGCTCACCGAGGTCGGCGAGGTCCGCCAGCTCTGGCTGGTGCCCGGCGCCGACGGCGAGCCGGGGGAGTGGGACGAGCACTTCGTCGACCTCGGTCGCGACCAGACCGTCGCCGACGTGTGGCGCTCGGTGGGTGCGGGGATGCGCAGCGTCGAGCACGTCAAGCGCTACACCTCGATCAGCACCGGTGCCGACCAGGGCAAGACCTCCGGCGTCAACGCGATCGGCGTGATCGCGGCGGCCCTGGGTGGCGCCGAGAGCATGGGCGAGATCGGTACGACGACCTACCGCGCGCCGTACTCGCCCGTCTCGTTCTCGGCCCTGGCCGGGCGCGAGCGCGGCAAGCTCTTCGACCCCGAGCGCACCACCCCGATCCACTCCTGGCACGCCGAGCACGGCGCGGTCTTCGAGATCGTGGGCCAGTGGCTGCGGCCGCGGTACTACCCTCAGCGCGGCGAGGACATGGACGCGGCGGTGCTGCGCGAGTGCCGCGCCGCCCGCACCGGCGTCGCGATGATGGACGCCTCCACGCTCGGCAAGATCGAGGTCCAGGGCCCCGACGCGGGCGAGTTCCTCAACCGGATCTACACCAACGCCTACAAGAAGCTGGCCATCGGTGCCGCGCGCTACGGCGTGATGTGCAAGCCGGACGGCATGGTCCTCG
>DATFHM010000311.1:0-8991 GCA_035248385.1 Nocardioides sp.
CGCACAGCGCCGGGATCATCGTCAGCCAGGCCGCCGAGGTCGGCACCGACGGCACGACGCCGTCCCGGATCAGGCCGGCCGCGTCCAGCAGCGAGGAGTGCGAGAGCAGGCCGTGCGAGGTCCACGGCACCGCGATGGCCAGAAGCCACAGCACGGCTGCGGCGGCACGGAGGAGTGCCGCCGCGGCCGCTGCCGGGTCGATCCTCATCCGGTCAGCGACCGGCCGCGTTGATCCGCGCCAGGGACACCACGGCGCCGTACGTCCGGCGTACGGCAGTCGGGACGGTCAACGCGCCGAGCACGAGCAGCGGGGCGAACAGCACCGCGAACACCTCGGGCGTCGCCATCGGCACCAGCGTCGCGGTGGCGATGGCGAAGTGGTCGGCCGTGGACGTCACGATCGCCAGGACGAAGCCCAGGAAGAACCAGGCGCCCGCGAGCAGGACGGGGACCAGCTTCTGCTCCGCGAAGCGCCGGGCGAACAGCCCGGTCAGGCCGGCGACGACGGTGACGACGGCGAGCAGGACCATGCAGGCGATCCAGGTGCCGTTGACGTGCGACTCCCCGTTGTTCGCCTTCGTGATCGCGTAGACGACCGTGTCGTGGACCAGGATCAGCGCACCCACACCCGCCGCGAAGAGCCCCGCGGTCGACGCGACCCGGACCCACCAGCCGGCGCGCTGCTCGATCGTCCGGTCCGCCGCCTGCCAGCGCCCGGCCAGCAGCACGACGGCGGCCGCCACGACCAGGACGCCGATCCCGACCGACGCGGTCCCGAAGTAGCCGAGGGCGACGCTGTCCGAGCCGGGCAGGCTGAGCTTCTCGCCGCCGAGCGAGACGAAGGTCGGCATGTCGGCGCCGCCGAAGGCGCTCGCGATCGAGCCGTTGAAGAACGAGGTGAACACGTACGCCGCGACCACGGCCGCCGCGACCGGCGCCCACACCGATCCGCCGCGGATCGCGGTGGCCGCGGGCACCAGGAACGGGACGACGGACACGACCGCGAGCAGCGCGGTGAGGGCCTTGGTCCAGCCCGGGGCGCCGCCGAAGAAGTCGGAGTCGTCGCCGGTGAAGATCCGGATCACGTCGACGACGAGCGTGATGACGAGTGCGGCGGCGGCGACGGCGTACAGGACGCTCTCCGCCGTACGGGCTCCGCGGTGCAGGCCCGGGAGGTCGTCGAAGGCGCGCGGGACCAGGACCAGCAGCGCGGCCACGCTCAGCATCACCGCACCGGCTCCGATGCCGCCCTTGTCGTCGTGCGTCACGTGGATGCACTCGAACAGCACCAGGAAGAAGAGGGAGAGCGCGACGGGCAGGACCGTGCCGAGCTTGACCAAGAGGACGAGCTGCTGGGTCAGCCCCGGGATCGCGCGCGAGGCACCGAGGTAGGGGACCGCGATGCCGAAGATCGCGATGACGAGCGACAGGATCACCCACCACCGGTCGTTGATGTCGTTCCAGCCGCTCTCGCTCGAGGCCGACGACGCGAAGTCCCAGGGCAGGGCCAGCGAGGTCAGCAGCAGCACCAGGGCGAGCATGTCGAGGATGACGTCGCGCACGGTCACCGCGGCCAACGGGTTGCTCGGCGGCGGCGCGGCCGGGGGCGCCGTCGGTGCGGGGTAGGCCGGAGGAGCGGGGTACGTCGGTGGCACGGGAGCCTGCGGAGGGGCCGGCGGGGCGGCGTACGTCGGCGGGGCCGGCGGCGGCGGCGTCGGAGCGGCAGCGGGCACGGGCGCTCCGCAGCTGCCGCAGAAGGCGCCCTGGACCAGGGCTCCGCACTGTCCGCAGAAGGTCTGGCTCACGGACGGGACTCTAGCCATCCGGGACCCTCGCGAACCTCAGGTCCCGACAGCCCCAGCCGAATCTCCCGTCACGACCGGGACTGACCGCAGGATTTCGCGTCAGAACCGAATTACAGCGTTGTAGTTCGCTCGGATCCCTGTTACTGCTGTGAAAGTTGTGGTTATCGTGACGAGCCGCTTCCCCGACGTACTGGAGCCTTCCATGCCCGCCCGACGCTCACCGGCCCTCCGTGCGAGCCTGACGACCCTGACCGCGCTGCTCGCCCTCGCCGCCCTCCTGGTGGCCCAGCGGAGCGACCCCGCATCCCTGCGGCTGAGCGCGACCACGACGAACCGGGTGACGCCGGGCGACTTCCGCGGCTACGGCTTCGACCAGTGCTCGGCTCCCAGCCAGGCGGCGATGGACACCTGGATGCGCACCTCCCCGTTCCTGGCGGTCGGCATCTACATCTCGGGCAACTCGCGGGCGTGCCGGAGCCAGCCGAACCTGACGCCCGGCTGGGTCAGCGCCCAGCTCGCGGCCGGGTGGAAGCTGCTCCCGATCACGCTCGGGCCGCAGGCGGCGTGCAACCCGCGCTACCCGCGCTACTCGAAGTCGATCGACCCGACGATCAACCCGAGCACGACGAGCTCCTACGCCGCCGCGCGCACCCAGGGCCGCGCCGAGGCGGCCAAGACGGCCGACGCGGCGACCGCGCTCGGCATCACCAAGGGCAGCACCCTCTGGTACGACCTCGAGTCCTTCGACACCAGCCGCACGGCCTGTCGCGAGTCGGCGCTGTCCTTCCTCAGCGACTACACACGGGTGCTGCACCAGCGCGGCTACGTGTCGGGCGTCTACTCCAGCGCCGGGTCCGGCATCGCCATGCTCGACCAGGTGCGGGCCGAGCGCCCCACGGCGTACACGCTGCCGGACGCGATCTGGCTCGCGCGCTGGGACGACCAGGCGAACACCTCGACGACGTACATCCCCGACACGGGGTGGAACCCGGGCCGGCGGGTGAAGCAGTACCAGGGCGGCCACAACGAGACGTGGGGCCGCGTCACCATCAACATCGACCGCGACTTCCTGGACCTGGGCCGCGGCGCGTACGCCGCCCCCGACCGGCCGTGCGCGGCCGTGCGGGTCAACTTCACGACCTACCCCGCGCTGACCACCGCGAACGCGAGCAGCTACCCGCTCCAGGTCAAGGCGCTGCAGTGCCTGCTGCACGTGGCCGGCTACTACGCCGGACAGCTCAACGGCACCTACAACAACGCGACCATCGCGGGCGTCCAGCACTGGGCCGCCGACCACGGGGTCGCGCTGGTCGCCGACGGTCGCACCTCACGCAGCGTGTGGGTCGCGCTGCTCGCCGCCGGGAGCCACCCGATCCTGAAGACCGGCTCGGCAGGCTCCGACGTACGCCGGCTGCAGCGCGCCCTCGACGCGGCCGTCCCGGGCGCCAACGTGAGGGTCACCGGCATCTACGACGCCGCGACCTCCAGCGCGATGCACACCTACCAGTCGGTGGTGGGGCTGCCGCACACCGCCAACCTCACCGACGGCACGTGGACGCGCCTCATGCGAGGGCAGTGGTAGGCCGCAGGACGCCGTCGGCCAGCACCTCGAGCAGCGGCCGGACCGCCGCCGTCGACAGGTCGGACTGATCGGCGACCGTCGCCACGCCGCCGACCAGGCGGGCGAGCTGGACCTCGTCGACATCGGGGCGCAGCGCGCCGCCGGCGGCGAGGTGCTCCAGCACCCGCTGGTTGGACCGCACGAGCGCCTGGCACTTGGTGCGGATCGGTGACTCGTCGTTGCCGATCGCGGACGTGAGCTTCGCAGGACCGCCCTTGTGCGCCGAGATCAGCTCGACGTAGGTCTCGAACCAGCTGAGCAGGACGTCGCGCGGCGATCCCTCGTGAGCGATGGCCTTGTCGGTGGCGTCGTCGACCTTCTCGACCCACGCCTTCATCATCGCGTCGATGAGCGCGTCACGGTTCGGGAAGTGGCGGTAGAGGGTGCCCGGGCCGACACCGGCCTTCTTCGCGATCTCGTCCAGAGGGGCGTCGTACCCCTTCTCCTTGAAGACCTCGCGGGCCGCCTCGACGATCCGGTCGTAGTTGCGCTGGGCATCCGCTCGCACCGTCGTACCTCCTGATCCGGGAAAGCCACTTGCCAAACGGAGAGACTCTCCGTATCGTTCCTGTTGAACCGGAGATTACCTCCACTTCTTCGGATCCGGTTAACCGGAGTGACTCTCCACCAACTGTACGACGGCCCACCCGGCCAGGAAAGAGACGGCTACCCGCATGTCTGCCACCCTCAGCGCCCCTCGGCGCTCACCCGCGGCCACCGCCGCGTCACCCGGCTCGGCCTCAGGTCTGGGGCTGGGCATCTTCCTCGTCCTCCTCGCCCAGCTGATGCTGGTGCTCGACGCGACGGTCGTGAACGTCGCCCTCCCCCACATCGCCACCGACCTCGACTTCAGCCCGGCCGGGCTGTCGTGGGTCCTCAGCGGCTACACGCTCGCCTTCGGCGGGCTGCTCCTGCTCGGCGGCCGGCTCGGTGACGTCTTCGGTCGCCGGCGGCTGTTCCGCCTCGGCCTCGCGACGTTCACGATCGCCTCGGCCGTCGGCGGTCTCGCCCCGACCGCGGCCGTGCTGGTCGTGGCCCGCGGCCTGCAGGGCGTCGGCGCGGCGCTCTCCGCCCCGTCCGTCCTCGCGCTCCTCACCACCAGCGCCCCGAACGAGTCCGCGCGCAACCGCGCGCTGGCCGCCTTCACGGCCGTCTCGTCCGGCGGTGGCGCCCTCGGGTTGATCCTCGGCGGGCTGCTCACCGATGCCGTGTCCTGGCGCTGGACGCTGTTCATCAACGTGCCGATCGGCATCGTGGTGCTCAGCCTCGTTGGCCGCTACGTCGGCGAGACCGACCGCCGGCACGGCCGGTTCGACGTCGTCGGCGCGATCGCGTCGACCGGCGCGGCCGTGTCGGTGGTCTGGGCGCTGATCGGCGCGCCGGAGCACGGCTGGGGCTCGGCCCGCACCATCGGCGGACTCGTCCTCGGCGCGGTGCTCTTCGTGGTGCTCGCCGTGACCGAGACCCGCGTCGCGCACCCGCTGCTGCGTCCGGGGCTGCTGCGCAACCGCCGTCGCGTGGCGGCGCTCGTCGCCATGGCCGGCATGTACGGCGCGATGCTGTCGATGTTCTTCGTGATGGTGCAGTTCCTCGAGGACGGCCTGGGCTACAGCCCGCTGCGCACCGGCCTCGCGTTCCTGCCGATGCCGCTGTCGATCTTCGGGCTGTCGCGGGTCACGCCGCGTCTGGTGGCGCGGTTCGGCCAGGTCCCGTGGATCGTGTTCGGCACGCTCGGCATCACGATCGCCTTCGTCCGGCTGGCGTTCCTGCCCGACGGCTCCGGCTACTGGGCCGGCGCGTTCCCGTCGATCATCCTGCTGGGGCTGTCGGCCGGCATCACGTTCATGCCGATCACCTCGCTGGTCCTGCTGGGCGTCGAGCCCGAGCACGCCGGCGCGGCCTCGGGCCTGCTCCAGACCATGCAGCAGCTGGGCGGGTCGGTCGGCCTGGCGGTCATCGCCTCGACGTACGCCGCGCACCAGGTGGCCACCAACTTCCTGGTGGGTGCCCGGTACGGCTTCGGCGCGGCCGCCATCATAGGCGGGCTGGCGTTCCTGGCGGCGCTGACCCTGCTGGCCCGGAGGCCGGCGCTGGCCGCCTGAAAACCATCGCACCTGGCGTTCTGGCTCGAATTCCACGGAATTCCCGACCAGAACGCCAGGTGCGACGTGCGTCAGGCGAAGGCGTTCTCGACCAGCGAGGTGAAGAAGCCCAACCCGTCGGTGCCGGAGCCGGTGAGCTCCTCGACCGCGTGCTCGGGGTGCGGCATCAGGCCGACCACGTTGCCGCGGTCGTTGGTGATGCCGGCGATGTCGTTGAGCGAGCCGTTCGGGTTCATCTCGAGGTAGCGCGCCACGACCCGGCCCTCGCCCTCGAGCCGGGCGAGGGTGTCGGCGTCGGCGACGAAGCCGCCCTCGCCGTTCTTGAGGACGATGCGGATCTCCTGGTCCTTGGCGTACGCCGAGGTCCAGGCGGTCTCGTTGTTCTCGACCCGCAGCAGCTGGTCACGGCAGACGAACTTGCGGTGGTCGTTGCGGATCAGCGCGCCCGGCAGCAGGTGCGACTCGCACAGGATCTGGAAGCCGTTGCAGATGCCGAGGACGGGCATGCCGCTCTGGGCAGCCGCGATGACCTCGGTCATGACCGGCGCGAACCGGGAGATGGCGCCGCAGCGGAGGTAGTCGCCGTACGAGAAGCCACCGGGCAGGATGACCGCGTCGACGCCCTTGAGGTCGTGGTCGCCGTGCCAGAGCGCGACCGCCTCGTTGCCGCCGATCCGGACCGCGCGCTGCGCGTCGACGTCGTCGAGCGTGCCGGGGAAGGTGACGACCCCGATCTTCACTGCTCGACGCTCACGGTGAAGTTCTCGATGACCGTGTTCGCCAGGAAGGTCTCGGCGAGCTTGTCGACCTCGGCGAGCACCGCGTCGGTGACCTCCGGGACCTCCAGCTCGAACCGCTTGCCCTGGCGGACATCGGTGACGCCGTCGAAGCCCAGCCGCGGGAGGGCGCCGAGGACGGCCTTCCCCTGCGGGTCCAGGATCTCCGGCTTGGGCATGACGCTCACAACGACTCGGGTCACGTCGTACATCCTAGGAAACCGCTAGGGTTCGGCCACCATCGAGGCCGACATTGGGGGAACCATGACCAGCGATCGCGAGCTGCGAGCCGAGATCACCATCGACGCACCGCCGTCAGCGGTGTGGGCCGTCATCACCGACACCAAGGCGCTGGCGGAGATCAGCCCCGAGCTGATGGCCATGACGCCGCTGCGCCGCGGTGGCTTCCGCGTCGGCCAGCAGTACGTCGGCTGGAACCGCCGCAAGGGCGTCATCTGGCCCACCCGCAACGTCGTCACCGCCGTCCAGCCCGAGAAGCTGCTCGCCTGGGACACCAAGAGCAGCGGCGCGCGCTGGATCTACGAGCTGACCGCGGAGGGAGGCGGCACCCGGGTCGTCGAGCGCCGACCCGTGCCGCACCGGCTCACGCTCTTGAGCCGGCTGTTCGCGCCGCTCGCGCTGGGCGGGTCCGAGAGCCACGCCGACGAGCTCGAGGCCGGCATGACCGAGGGCCTGGCCCGGATCAAGGCGCGCGCCGAGGCCGGCGGCGGGGCCTGACCGACCGATTCGGGGGCAGACTGGGTGCATGAGCAACCCACGCGTCACGTCCGCCCTGGCCACGGCCCGCTTCAAGCTGGAGTTCCCGCAGTCGCTGGCGACGTACGACGACTACGCGGCGGCCCAGCGCACCGTGGACTTCCTCTCCGACGAGGGCTTCCCCGTCGAGAACTGCATGATCGTCGGCACCGACCTCAAGCAGCTCGAGCGGATCACGGGTCGGCTCACCACCGGCCGCGTCGCCGCGGCGGGCGCCCTCTCGGGCCTGTGGTTCGGCCTGTTCGTCGGCGTCCTGTTCTCGTTCTTCGGCACCGGCAGCGCCCTCGCCGCGGTCCTCACCACGATGGTCTTCGGGCTGCTCTTCGGGCTGATCTGGTCGCTCGTCGGCTACGCCGCGACCCGCGGCCAGCGCGACTTCTCCTCGGTCACCCAGGTGCTGGCGACGCGCTACGAGGTCCTCGTCGAGCACAAGGTGGCCGGCCAGGCCCGGGAGCTCCTCGCGAAGCTCCCGGGTGCCCTGCCGAACCCCTTCGCCTGATCCCACCGGCCCCATCTGTCGCAGGAATCCCCGGTCGACCGGTGATCCCGTCGCTTGTCGGGTGTTGCAACACCCGACAAGTGCAGGAATCCCCGGTCGACCGGGGATTCCTGCACCCCGTCAGACCAGCTCACGCTTGAGGATCTTCCCGGTCGCGGTCATGGGGAGGGAGTCGACGATGGCGACCATCCGGGGGTACTTGTACGCCGCCATCTGGTCCTTGCCCCAGGCGACGAGCTCGTCCTCGGTGATCGACTGGCCCTCGGCCAGGATCACGAACGCCTTGACCTCCTCGCCGTGGCTGTCGTGCGGGACGCCGACGACGGCGGCGAGGGAGACGGCCGGGTGGGTCATCAGGACCTCCTCGACCTCGCGCGGGTACACGTTGTAGCCGCCGCGGATGATCATGTCCTTGGACCGGTCGACGATGTAGTAGAAGCCGTCCTCGTCGCGGCGGGCCAGGTCGCCGGTGCGGAACCAGCCGTCCTTCATGACCTCGGCGGTGGCCTCGGGCCGGTTCAGGTAGCCCTTCATCACCAGGTGGCCGCGGACGGCGAGCTCGCCGACCTGGTCGGCGCCCTCGACGGTGCCCCAGTCGGAGTCGACGAGCTTGACCTCCACCCCCCAGATCGGTACGCCGATCGAGCCGGGCCGCGGGTCCTGGTCGGGGTCGGAGAACGTGGCGACCGGCGAGGTCTCGGAGAGCCCGTAGCCCTCGAGGATCTGGACGCCGAGCTTCTCCTGGGTCTGCTTGATGATCTCGACCGGCAGCGCGGCACCGCCGGACACACCACGCCGCAGGTTCTTCGCGATCCGCTCGACGTCGACGCCGTCACCGAGGGCGTTGAGGATTCCCCACCACATCGTCGGGACGCCGGCGAAGAAGGTGATCGTCTCCTTCTCCATCAGGCCGACCACGGCCTCGGCGTCGAAGCGCGGGACCAGGTAGAGCGTGGACGCCATCGAGAAGCCCGCGTTCATCTGCACGGAGGCACCGAAGGTGTGGAACAGCGGCAGCGCCACGATGTGCGCGTCCTGGGCCGGCGAGGAGCCGAACAGCCGGTTGCAGGTGAGCGCGTTGAGCACGAGGTTCGAGTGCGACAGCTCGGCGCCCTTGGGCTGCCCGGTCGTGCCGGAGGTGTAGAGGATCACCGCCGTGTCCGTCTCCACCGTCGCCACGGACTCGAAGACAGGCGACTGGCCGCCCACCGCCTGGCCGAAGGTCGTCGCGCCCTCGATCGAGGAGGCAGCGGTCGGGTCGGCCGTGATGAGGAAGAACTCGGTGCAGCCCTCGACCTGGTTGAAGCCCTCCCAGCCCTCCTGGCCGATCGGCAGCTCGGGCGATCCCTCGAAGCAGAAGTAGGCCTTGGCGCCGGAGTCGGTCAGGTAGTAGGCGACCTCGCGGCCCTTG
>DATFHM010000312.1:0-3539 GCA_035248385.1 Nocardioides sp.
GGGCACGCAGCTCCTCGACGACCATGCTCGAGATGTCGCGGCCGTCGGGCACGTCGACCTTGTTGAGGGCCACCAGGCGCGGGCGGTCCTCGAGGCCGCCGTACCGGCGCAGCTCGTCCTCGATCACGTCGAGGTCGTCGAGCGGGTTGCGGCCGGGCTCCAGCGTGGCGGTGTCGAGCACGTGGACGAGCGCGGCGCAGCGCTCGATATGGCGCAGGAAGTCGTGGCCGAGACCGCGCCCCTCGGCCGCACCCTCGATCAGCCCCGGTACGTCGGCGACGGTGAACGTCGTGTCGCCGGCCGTCACCACACCGAGGTTCGGGACCAGGGTCGTGAACGGGTAGTCGGCGATCTTCGGCCGCGCACGCGAGATCGCGGCGATCAGGCTGGACTTGCCGGCGCTGGGGAAGCCGACCAGCCCGACATCGGCCACAACCTTGAGCTCGAGGAAGACCTCGAGCTCGTCGCCGGGCTCGCCGAGCAGCGCGAAGCCGGGCGCCTTGCGGGTCTTGGACGCCAGCGAGGCGTTGCCGAGGCCACCCCGGCCGCCCTCCGCGATGACCAGCTCGGTGCCGGCGCCGACGAGGTCGGCGATCAGCTCGCCGTTGCTGTCGGTGACCACCGTGCCGTCCGGCACGGGCAGGACCAGGTCGGCGCCGTGCGCACCGTTTCGGTGCGAACCGGCGCCGTGGCCGCCGTTCTCGGCCTTGCGCTTGGGGCTGTGGTGGTAGTCCAGCAGCGTCGTCACGTCGGGGTCGACGCGCAGGATGATCGATCCGCCCGGGCCGCCGTTGCCGCCGTCGGGACCGCCCAGCGGCTTGAACTTCTCGCGGTGGACCGAGGCCACCCCGTTGCCGCCGCGGCCGGCTGCCAGGTGCAGGGACACCCGATCGACGAAGGTGGGCACGGCCATGGGATCAGTCCTTCAGGAGAGAAATGAGGAAAGGGCGCCCGAACCGGACGCCCTTTCCGTTGAAGCTCAGTGAGCCGGCGTCACTCGCCGGCCGGCACGATGTTGACGACCTTGCGGCCGCGCTTGCGACCGAACTCCACGTTGCCCGCGACGAGCGCGAACAGGGTGTCGTCGCCGCCACGGCCCACGCCGGAGCCGGGGTGGAAGTGGGTGCCACGCTGGCGGACCAGGATCTCACCGGCGTTGACCAGCTGGCCACCGAAGCGCTTCACGCCGAGGCGCTGCGCGTTGGAGTCGCGGCCGTTCTTGGTGCTCGCAGCACCCTTCTTGTGTGCCATTGCTCAGTCCCTCTTGTCTACGCAGCTGATCAGGCGTTGATCGCGGTGATCTTGACCTGGGTGTACTTCTGGCGGTGACCCTGGCGCTTCTTGTAGCCGGTCTTGTTCTTGTACTTCTGGATGATGATCTTGGGGCCCTTGGTGGCACCGAGGACCTCAGCCGTGACCGACGCCTTGTCGAGGCCGGTGGTGGTGACGGTCTCGCCGTCGACCGTCATCAGCACGGGCAGAGACACCGTCTCGCCGACCGCCGTGGAGACCTTGTCGATCTCGATGACGTCGCCGACAGCGACCTTCTCCTGCTTCGCGCCAGCGCGCACGATCGCGTACACCGCGGTCTCCTTCAGCCAAGCTCGTAACTACCAGTGGGTGAAACTCTTGTTGCCCGCGGCACGCACGACCGGGGCCGGGTGCCTGCGAGAGGTGGGCACGCCTCGCGGCGCACCGACGTTCCATACTAGGGAACGCCGGCCACCCCGACAAAATCAGCGCTTGCGGGCGCCCTTCTTCTTGACCGGCACGTGCAGCGCCGGAGCCTCCTCCGCGTGCTCCTCCGACTCCTCCGCCTCGTCGGCGGGTACGTCGGCGGCGCGGGCCGCGCCGCGGCGGGTGCGGGTGACCACGACGGGCTTCGGCGTCTCCACCGGGGCCGCCACGGGCTGCTGCTCGGTCTCGGACTGCTCCGACACCACGATCACCGCG
This sequence comes from Nocardioides sp., assembly GCA_035248385.1. GTDB lineage: Bacteria > Actinomycetota > Actinomycetes > Propionibacteriales > Nocardioidaceae > Nocardioides. The sequence continues at coordinate 1,954 of DATFHM010000312.1, forward strand.
GCCGGGGCGGTCTGCACGGTGCGGCTGGTGCCGCCACGGCGGACCTGGGTCACCACGACCGGCTTGGCCGGCTCGGGGGCCTCGGCGGGCGCCTCGGGCTCCTCCTCGGCCACCACAGGCTCCTCGGCAGGCTCCTGGACCACGGGCTCGTCGATGACGACGTCCTCGGCGACGGGGGCCTCGGAGGCCTCCTCGACGATCTCGGTGACGACCTCGATCGCCTCCAGCGCCTCGGTCTGCTCCTCGGCCTGATCGGCCTGCTCGGCGGTGGGCTCGTCCTCGGAGGCCACCGGCGGGTGCGACATCGCCATCGCGGCGACCGCGGCCGGGGACGGCACGGTCTTCGGGGTCTCGGCGGTCTCGGCCTGCTCGCCGTTGCCCCTACCTCGGCGGCGACGGTTGCCGCTGCGGCCGCTGGTGCCGCCGGTGTCACCGCCGCCGGTGTCGCCACCCCCACGCTTGGGATCGATCGGCATGTCGTGGACGATCAGGCCGCGGCCCTGGCAGTGGCTGCAGTTCTCGGAGAAGGCCTCGAGCAGGCCCGTGCCGATCCGCTTGCGCGTCATCTGGACCAGGCCCAGCGAGGTGACCTCGGCGACCTGGTGCCGGGTGCGGTCGCGCCCCAGGCACTCCACGAGCCGGCGCAGGACCAGGTCGCGGTTGGACTCCAGCACCATGTCGATGAAGTCGACGACGATGATGCCGCCGATGTCGCGCAGCCGGAGCTGGCGGACGATCTCCTCGGCGGCCTCCAGGTTGTTCTTGGTGACCGTCTCCTCGAGATTACCGCCGGAGCCGGTGAACTTGCCGGTGTTGACGTCGACGACGGTCATCGCCTCGGTGCGGTCGATGATCAGCGAGCCGCCCGAGGGCAGCCAGACCTTGCGGTCCAGGCCCTTGGCGATCTGCTCGTCGACGCGGTACGCGGAGAACAGGTCGGCCCCGCGGTCGGCGGCGTCGTACTTCTCCAGGCGCTCGGCGAGGTCGGGGGCGACCTGCTCGACGTACTCCGAGACGGTCTTCCACGCCTCGTCGCCCTGGATGACGAGCTTGGCGAAGTCCTCGGTGAACAGGTCGCGGACGACCTTGAGGGTCAGGTCGGGCTCGCCGTAGAGCAGCTGCGGGCTGTTGCCCTTGGCGACCTTGGCCTCGATGCTCTCCCAGCGCGCCTTGAGGCGCTCGACGTCACGGGTGAGCTCCTCCTCCGAGGCGCCCTCCGCGGCCGTGCGCACGATGACGCCGGCGGTGTCGGGGACGATCTCCTTGAGCAGCGTCTTGAGGCGGGCCCGCTCGGTGTCGGGCAGCTTGCGGGAGATGCCGGAGGTCGTGCCGTCGGGCACGTAGACCAGGAAGCGGCCCGCGAGCGAGACCTGCGAGGTGAGGCGGGCGCCCTTGTGGCCGATCGGGTCCTTGCTGACCTGCACGAGGACGGTCTGGCCGGAGGTCAGCACCGACTCGATCTTGCGCGGGGTGCCCTCCTTCCAGCCGAGGGCGGACCAGTTGACCTCACCGGCGTACAGGACGGCGTTGCGGCCCTTGCCGATGTCGATGAACGCGGCCTCCATGCTCGGGAGGACGTTCTGGAC
>DATFHM010000313.1:0-11607 GCA_035248385.1 Nocardioides sp.
CTGGTCGGCGTACGTCTCCTGCAGCTTCTGCAGGCCCTCGTACTGAGGGGTGAAGCCGCACTTGGAGGCCGTGTTGACGACGAGCACGACGTCGCCCTTGTACGCCGACAGGTCGACCTGCTGCCCGTCGATGCCGGCAGCCGAGAAGTCATGGAGGGAGGTCATGGACCTCAGTCTGGCACCGCGCTCCTACGCCTCCGCCACCACAGCGCCACCATCAGCAGCAGGAACGCGTCCACGACCAGGGCGACCACGAGCAGCACCGGCGCGGTGTGCCAGAGCCTCGACCAGCCCACGTTGACCAGCGGCACGTTGACGAAGAAGACGATGAGCAGCCCGGCCAGCCGCGGCCCGCAACCGGACGGTTGGGGCGGGTCGGGGTGCTCGGCGTCGGGCCGCAGGCCGCTCACGTGGTCACCCGCACCAACACGCCGGCCGCGATCAGGGCCTGGCCGACGTGGTAGGTCACCATGATCGTCGGGCGGGCCCAGGACAGCGGCCTCACGAACTTGTTGAGCGCCAGCGTGGTGTCGCTGCAGACGAAGATCGCCGCCCCCACGGCGATCCACAGCGAGGCCGTCGCCCAGCCGGTGATCGTCATCGCCGCGATCACGGCCATGTACGTCGCCACCGCGATCCCCAGCCCGGGGCCACCCTCGCGCACCGCGGCCGGCAGCACCCCGCGCGCGACGACGAACGCGACCAGCACCACCACGGCGCCGACCACCCACCAGCCGCTGTTCTCCAGGCCGACGCGGGCGAAGCACACGACATAGCCGAGGTGCCCGACCAGGAAGGCCGCGAGGCCTGCGATGAACCGCCACTCCACGGTGTCGTCGAGCAGCGCGATGTCACCGATCATCCCGAGCACCAGCGCGATCACCAGCCACACGCCGGCGGAGTGGTCCAGCGCCCCGGCGGCGATCACCGTGCCGATCAGCAGGGCGAGCGTGGCCGGCTTCAGCCAGGTCTCGACGTCCTTGCGGCTCCGCGCGACGGCGATCCAGTCGGCGACGGCCACGACCGCCGTGACGACGGCGAGGACGGTGGTCAGGGTGGACACGGGTCGCAGCGTGCCACATCAGCGGCCGTCACCCCCGCCGCTTGGCCCCGATCCGCTGCAGGTAGGCGTCGCGCACCGAGGAGTCGACGCGGGTGATCGCGGCGTCGTCGTGGGCGAGCCGCCGGAAGGCACCCAGCACGCGCTCGGGCACCAGCGGAGCGGCGTTCGCCGCGAGCCCGACGTACGACGGGACGGCGATCTCGGCCTTCCGGGAGGAGACCGAGCGCACCACGGCGGCGGCGATGTCCTCGGGATCGACGGTGGGCAGGACGCCCAGGTCGATGCCGGAAGAGAGCTCGGTGCGGACCGCGCTCGGCAGCACGGCCGACACCGACACTCCGGTGCCGTCGAGCTCGAGCCGGGTGGCGGCGGTGAGGCCGACGACGGCGTACTTGCTGGCGTTGTAGACCGCGAGACCCTTGAGCGGGAACTTGCCCGCGAGCGAGGCGACGTTGACGACGTGCCCGCGGCCGCGCTCGATCATCGGCGGCAGAGCGAGCCGCATGCCGTGGATGACGCCGAAGACGTTGACGTCCATGGTCATCCGGTCGACCTCGTCGGCCTGGTCGAGGAAGGCCGCGTTCGGCATGATCCCGGCGTTGTTGACGAGCACCGCGAGCGGCGCGTCGTAGTGGGCGGAGGCCGCCGCGAGGAAGCCCGCGAAGGACTGCTTGTCGGTGACGTCGAGGCCGTGCCCGGAGGCGCTCTCGCCCAGGGAGGCCGCGGCCTCCACGGCGAGCGCCTCGTCCAGGTCGCCGAGGGCGACCCGTGCGCCCGCCGCGATGAACGCCTGCGCGGTGGCCAGGCCGATGCCGCGCGCGGCTCCGGTGACGGCGACGAGCGCTCCGTCGAGGTCGATCGGTGCGTACCTGCTCATGTGTGGGTCTCCTGCGGCTCGATGGCGGTGATCTCGAAGTCGGCGGGGTCGAAGCGGCTGGCCCGGCGGACCAGCTCGCCGGTCGACCAGGGCCAGCTGAAGCTGTTCCGTCCGTTGGCGTCGATGTAGTAGCTGTGGCAGCTGGCCGCGTCGTACGCCGTACCGACCAGGGCGGACTGCACCTCGTCGACGTACGCCGCCTGCACCTCGGCCCGGGTGTCCAGCGTCGACCAGCCCTCGCGGCGGGCCGCCACGATCGCGTCGACGAGGAACGCGACCTGCGCCTCGGCGATGGCGAACGCGGAGGTGTGGCCGGTGCCGAGGCTCGGTCCGAGCACGACGAAGGCGTTCGGGAAGCCGGCGACGGTGGTGCCGAGGTAGGCCTCGGGCGAGCCCTGCCAGTGCTCGGCGAGCGTGCGGCCGTCGGCGCCGCGGACCAGGTCGGCGACGGGCATGTCGAGGATGTGGAAGCCGGTGCCGAGGATGATCGCGTCCACCTCGGCCTCGCTGCCGTCGGAGCCCACGACCGTCGATCCGCGGACCTCCGCCACACCGGTCGCGTGCACCTCGACATTGGGCCGGGTGAGCGACTGCAGGTAGGCGTTGGAGAAGAGGATCCGCTTGCAGCCCAGCAGGTAGGTCGGCGTGAGCTTGGTCCGCAGCTCCTCGTCGCGGACGACCGCGCGCAGGTAGGCCTCGCCGACCTTCTGCAGCACCTTCATGAAGGGACGCGGCCGGTGGAACGCGAGGCCGACGGTCTCCATGGCGGCGTACTCGACGGCGCCCAGCGCGCGCTCGAACAGCGGCACGTTGCGCTTGACCCACTTCTCGGCGTCCGGCACGGGGTGGTCGACCTTGGGCAGCACCCAGTGGGCGGTGCGCTGGAACAGGTGCAGCTCGGCGACCTGCGGCTGGATCTCGGGCACGAACTGCACGGCCGAGGCCCCGGTGCCGATCACCGCGACCCGCTTGCCGGTCAGGTCGTAGTCGTGGTTCCAGCGCGCGGAGTGGAAGATCGCGCCGGGGAAGCCGGTCAGGCCGGGCAGGTCGGGGATCTTGGGCTCGTTCCAGGGGCCGGCCGCGGCGACGACGAAGCCGGCCGTGAGCTCGCCCTCGGTGGTCTCCAGGACCCACCGCTCGGCGGCGGGATCCCAGGCGGCACCGGTCATCTCGACCCCGAACCGGGTGATCTCCTCGAGCCCGTGCTCGCGCGCGACCCGGTCGACGTAGGCGAGGATCTCGGGCTGGGTGCCGTAGACCCGCGACCACTCGCTGTTCGGCGCGAACGAGAACGAGTAGAGGTTCGACGGCACGTCGCACGCGCACCCCGGGTAGGTGTTCGCGCGCCAGGTGCCGCCGTAGGTGTCGGCCTTCTCGAGGATGACGACGTCCTCGACGCCGGCCTCGCGGAGCTTGATGGCGGCGGCGATCCCGGAGATGCCGGCGCCGACGACGATCACGTCGTGGTGGGTCATGCGGGGGTCCCCTGTCGCTCGTCCTGTACGTCGATGGCGGCGCTCACCCGCGCCGGCAGTGCGCTGCGGGCGGCCGCGAGGGTGGCCTCGCGCCTGCCGAGGTCCATGAAGTTCGGGCCCATCGCCCGGAGCTCCTCGGCCCCCGGCTCGACCCGGATCACCTTGATCCCGGCGGCCCGGAGCTTCGCGACCTCCCGGTCGAGGCCGGCCGTCATCCGGGTGCGCAGCACCCGCTCGACGCGGTCGGCGCCGCGGGCCGGCACGCCGCCCTCGGTGGTCATCGGGGCGACCACGACGACCTCGTCGAGGTCCTGGCCGAGCAGCAGGTCGGCCGAGACCGAGGAGACCGCACCGCCGTCGACGTAGCGGCGCCCGCCGATCGCGACCGGCGGGAACCAGCCCGGGATCCCCCACGAGGCCGCGACCGCGTCGCCCAGGCCGGCGGCCGGCGCGCCGTCGGAGCCGAAGGCGACCCGCTCCCCGCTCGCGGCGTCCACCGCGACCAGCCACGTGCTCGGGTGGTCGACCCAGCCCGACGGAGCCAGCGCGGCGCCGTACTCCCGCAGCCAGATGGCGTCGCCGCGTCCGCGCGGGAGCAGCCCCGCCACCACGTTGTACGCCGAGCGCCGGGCCAGGCCGGCGCGGACGAGCCCGAGCGCGGGCAGCGCCGGGAAGGGCACCGGCGGGAGGTGGCCCGGGTGGAGGCCGACGTGCCGCGCGAGCACGGGGTCCGCGCCGGGCAGGCCGTCGAGGGCGTCGAGCAGGTCCTGCGGCGTACGGCCGGAGCCGAGGGCCGCGACCACCTCCGCGCCGGCGGAGGTGCCGACCAGGACCGCGGCGGTGCGGGCGTCCCAGTCCAGCTGGCGCTCCACCTCGCGGAGGGCGACCGCCGTCCAGGCGAAGCCGAGGGTGCCACCGCAGCCGATGGCGAGCGCGCGTCGTGTCGTCACGTCTCGGATACTAACGGTATCCGGATTCCAGCGGTAGCCCGAATCCGGTAAGGTGCGCCACGTGGCCCGGCTGACGCGCAAGGAGACGCACGCCCAGACGCGCGACCGGCTCGTCGAGACCGCCCTCCGGCTGTTCCTGGCCGACGGCTACAACGCCACGTCGCTGGACAAGGTGGCCGCCGAGGCGGGCTACTCCAAGGGCGCCGTCTACTCGAACTTCGCCACCAAGCACGAGCTCGGGCTGGCCGTGCTCGACGTCGTGCACGCGACGCGCGCGGGGGCCCTCGCCGAGGCCGTCGCCACCGCACCGACCGCCGAGACCCGCATCGACGCCTTCGCCGAGTGGGCCGAGCGCAACATCGGCGACGTCGGCTGGACCGCGCTCGAGGTGGAGTTCGCGACCAGCACCCGCCGGATCGCCGGCATCAGCGGCGAGCTGGCCGAGCGGCGGCGCGCGGTCACCGACGGGCTCGCCGCCCTCCTGGAGCTCCAGGCAGCCGAGCTGGGCATCACCCTGCCCGTCCCCGCCGCGGACGCGGCCGTGCACCTGCTCGCCCTCGGCATCGGGCTGGGCGTGCAGCGGGCCTTCGACCCCGACCTGCCGGTCACCGCGCTGGTCGATCAGCTGCGCAGGCTGTTGAACGGCGCCTGAAACGGGTAATGGCCCATCAGTGCTGAAGATTCGTCCGTTCGGGTGATTGACGACGGGCGTGGTCCACCGCAGACTGACTTCCGCTCATCCTGAACATAACTGGGGGTATGTCATGCATCCGCTCGACCCGGGGGCTCCCGTGATCCGCGGAGACCGGCCCAGCCTCCAGGCACGCGCGCTCGGGATCGCCCTGCGGTGCACGGTCAAGCCCGTCGTCGAGGCGTGGGCGACCGCGCCCGACCTGCCCTGGCCCTACGCGCTCGCCGACCAGGCCGGCCGGCTGACCCGGCTCAGCCAGGAGATCCTGTTCGAGGAGGTCGCACTGCCGCACTGCCGCGCGCAGTGGATCACCGGCGGCGAGGACAACGGCCGCGTGATCCTCTACCTGCACGGCGGCGCGTTCATCGTCGGCGGCTGGCACCTGCACCGCCACATGCTCTCCGAGCTCGGCCGCCGCACCGGGGCCCGCATCTTCGCGGTCGAGTACCGCAAGGCGCCGAAGCACTCGATCGACGACTCGGGCGACGACGCGCTGGCGGCGTACCGCCACCTGCTGGCCGAAGGCGTCTCCCCCGCGGACATCGTGGTGATGGGCGACTCGGCCGGCGGCTACCTGAGCATCCAGCTCGCCGCCCGGCTGCCCGGCGAGCGGCTGCCCGCCCCCGCCGCGGTCGTCGCGCTGTCGCCGTTGCTCGAGCTGGACCGCGACGAGCCCGGCACGGCCGGCTGCGCGATCCTCAGCCCGCGCGCGATCCGCAGCCTGTCGCGGTGGTCCCGTGCGGCCACGACGCGCCCGCAGCCGATGCACTCGGTGCGGCCGACGCTGCCCCCGATCCTGCTCCAGGTCGGCGCCGGGGAGACCCTGCGCCGGCAGGTGGTCGCGTTCGCCGGGCTGCTCGGCGAGCAGGGCGTCCCGCACGCGCTGCAGCTGTACCCGACCGACATCCACGTCTTCCACGCGGCGCTGTTCCTGCCGGAGGCGCGGGCCGCCTTCGACGCGATCGTCGAGTTCGTGGACGAGGTCGTCGGTGCGTGCAGCGTGCCCGCGGCCGCGCACGCCTGAGCCACCACCTGGGCCACCACTTGGGCCACAATGGCGGGGTGAACGACGGCGAAGCCACCGTGGCCGAGGTGATGATCACCGAGCCCACGACCTTCGACGCCGGCATCACCGTGGGCGTCGCGCGTACGTCGCTCGCCCGGCCCAAGCAGCACCTCGTCCTGCTCGTCGAGGGGCGGCACCTGGTCGGCACCCTGGCGGCCGACGACCTCCCGGACGACGTCGCCGACGACGCACCGGCCCGCGACCACGCCCACCTCGAGGACCGCACCGCCCGCCCCACCGACACCGTGGCCGAGCTGTGGGAGCGCCTCGATCATGCGGGGGCCCGCCGCCTGGCCGTCGTGGACGACGCCGGCGACCTCCTGGGCCTCGTCTGCGTGAAGCGGTCCCGGTCCGGCTTCTGCACCGTCGAGGGCATCGCGGCCTGGCGCGCGGAGCGGGCCAGCCTCCAGGGCTGACCCGCCGCCGCGCTCTCCGGAGCCGGGGTCACTGGTCGAGCCAGTGCACCTCCCAGGTGGTGTTGTCGCCGTGCTGCTGGGTCCAGAACGTGCGCCACGAGCTGCTCCGCGGGTCGGGGACCTGCGCACCGAGCAGGCCGGCCGCGGTCGGGTCGCCGTTGGACACGTGGATGCCGGTGATCTCGTTGTCGCCGTCGTTGTACGACGGGCCGCCGGCCGCATCGAACGTCGCCGACGCATCCCGGCCCTCGGCCAGCCAGCGCACCGGCTGCGGTGCCTGCCCGCCCCGCGCGCTCTCGAGGTCGAAGAGGTAGCCGGAGTCCAGGGCGTTGCGCTGCTGGTGCAGCCCGTCGCCGGCGTCCTCGACCACGAGCAGGTCGTCCTTCGTGGCGAAGGCGATGTTGTCGAAGCCGGTGTGGGCGCGGTCGCCCACGGCGACGACCGAGATCCGCCCGGTGCTGGCGCCCGGTCCGGACTGGGTCAGCCGGAAGACACCGCCGTACGCGCCGGGCAGGCTGCTGGTGGTCGTGGTGTCACCGGTCTCGGTGAAGTAGAACTCGCCGAACCCGGTGCCCGGCCGGAAGACGCCGTTCTCCGGACGCTTGAACGGCGTCGCGTCGGCGGCCTTGGCCGCGGCGGTCGCGTTGAAGGCCACCGGGGCGCCGCTGTGCACGGTCACCCAGCGGGTCTTGAACGAGGTGCCGTAGGTGTGCAGCTGCGCGATGAACGGGTCGGTCGGGTCGGCCTGCAGCTGGGTCGCCGTCGCGGGCGCGCCGCCGTCGCGCAGGACCTGGACCGCCTGGAGAGTGCCACCCGCGGTCAGGTCGGTCCTGTCCGTGGGCGTGAAGCGGTAGACGTAGCTGTTCGGCACCTTGCCGCCCGCGACCGCGGCGCCGCCGATGTCCTCCACGAGCCAGACGTTGCCGTCCTTGTCGTTCTGGACGCCCTCGAAGCCGCCGGAGCCGAGCGCGTCGAGCCGCACCGCGTTGCCGTCGACCGCGTTGCCGTTCGCGTCCAACGCCACGGCGAAGACACCACCGACGGGCGACTTGGCCTCGGCGGTCAGCAGCAGCTGGTGGCTGAACGGGTCCCACGTGATGCCGTCGATGGTCGGGAAGGCGTTCCCGGCGGCGTCGACGTCGGAGATCAGCGTGACCCGCTGGGAGAGATCGGTCTGGTCGAGGTCGATGCGGGTGACGTAGCCCCGGGGCCCGCCCTCGTGCCCCTGGTAGAGGTAGTGGTGGCCGTTGAAGGTCAGGTAGACGTTCTTGTCGGGCTCGGTCTTGTTGTTCTCGTTGGTCGCCTGCGTCAGCGGTCCGCCGTTGGCCGTGTTGTAGCCGTAGCGGGTCACGCCGTTGGCCGTGTCGGGGTTGGCCAGCGGCAGGCCGCCCCACGCGACCGAGGTCTCGGTCGCCGAGGGCGTGAGCGCGTTGCTCTCCACTCCGAACCGGGGGTTGGCGGTCGGGACGTCGGTGACGCGGAAGTCGTCGCGGGCGGCGTCGGCCGTGGTGATGCCGGCGGCGATGCCGGCCGTGGTGATGCCGGCGGCGGCGAGGCCGGCGACAAGGCGGGTACGGGGTCGAACGTTCACGGGGTGCCTCTCGGGATGGCAGGACGGACAGCCCGGCGGTCGATCCGAGATCCGAGCCTCCGGCAGCGTCCTCCAGCCGCTTGGCCACCACACGTCGCGAGGGTGAACTCCGCGGTGCCGCAGGTGAACTCAGCGCATCACGCCGGACCGATGTCCAGCAGGATGCCGTCGGGCAGGTAGGCGCGCGTCTCCCGCACGACCCACGACCGGCCCGACGCGTCGGGGCGCGCGAGCAGCCGACGTACGACCTCGACCTGGTCGGCGTGACCGACCTGCGCGACGACGTGGCCTCCCGGAAGGAGGTGACGCAGCGCGACCTCGAGGCCGGGGACGAGCAGCCCGGTCCCGTCCGGGCCCCCGTCGATGGCGGTGATCGGGTCCTCGGGGAAGAGCCCCACCTGCTCGGTCGGCACCCACGGCGGGTCGAGCACCACGAGGGCGGCCCGCTCGCCAGCGGCCAGCGCGTCCTCCACGGAGGCGGTCCGTACGTCGGCGGCGACCCCGGCCGCCTCGGCGTTCCGGCGCGCGTACGCCGTGGCCACGGCGTGGTTGTCGACCTGGATCAGCCGTCGCCCCGTCAGGCTGGCGACGAGCAGCCCGATCTGCCCTGCCCCGCAGAAGAGCTCGAGCACGGGACCCTCGGGGCACGAGGGCGACAGCGCCGCGGCCCAGTGGCTCTGCGCGGTGGTCCACAGCCGCGGCCGCAGCACGCGCTCGTCCCACCGCACCTCGAGGTCGCCGAAGAGCGCGATCTGCGGCTCGATGTCGTACGTCGTCATGGCGGACCGGTACCCCGCCGAGGCACCCGCGTGCAGCTGAGGGCCGGGGAACGACGAAGCCCCGGGTCGACGACCCGGGGCTTCGCTCCTGTGCGCGAGGGGGGAGTTGAACCCCCACGTCCTTTCGGACACACGGACCTGAACCGTGCGCGTCTGCCTATTCCGCCACTCGCGCGTGAAGCGCCGCAAGGTTATCCCACCTCGTCCACACGCCCCAAACCGACGGCCAAAGCGCGGCATCCGGGGCTCACTGCCGGGCCACCGATACGATCGAGGACGCCTGGTGCGCTGTGGCTGCGCGCTGGGGGTGACCGCTGTCGACAGCAGGAGAGGAGGCCCGCGTGGGTGGACTGCAGCGTTTCGAGCAACGACTCGAGCGGGCGATCTCGGGTGCCTTCGCCCGCACTTTCCGCTCCGCCGTCCAGCCCGTCGAGATCGCCGCCGCGCTGCAGCGCGAGCTCGACAACAAGGCCCAGGTGCTCTCGCGCCAGCGCCGGCTGGTGCCGAACGCGTTCCAGGTCGACCTGTCCGCGGGCGACCTCGAGCGGATGGCGCCGTACACGACCTCGCTGTCCCAGGAGCTGGCCGACCAGCTCCAGGAGCACGCCGACAACCAGGGCTACGTGTTCCCCGGTCCGATCCGGATCGAGTTCCGCGCCGACGACGACCTCGGCACCGGGCGGTTCACGGTGCTCAGCCGCGCCGAGGCGTCGGTGGTCGGCAGCATCCGGCACACCGACCGGCCCAGCCGCGCCGTCATCGAGGTCAACGGCACCGAGCACCCGCTCGCCCCGCCGGGCATCGTGGTGGGCCGCGGCAGCGAGGCCGACATCCGGATCAACGACCCGGGCGTCAGCCGCCGGCACGCCCAGTTCCTGATCACCACCGCCGCCGGCGGTGCGCCCCAGATCGAGGTGCACGACATGGGATCCACCAACGGCATCAGGGTCGACGGCCAGAAGGTCGCCCGTGCCCAGCTCCGCGACGGCTCCCGGGTCCAGGTCGGGCACACCTCGCTGGTCCTCCGGCTGCAGGGAGGCACCGATGTCTGAGCTGACCCTGTTCCTGGTCCGGATCGGTTACCTGGCGATCCTGTGGATCTTCGTGCTCTCGGCGATCTCGGTGATCCGCTCCGACATGTTCGGTGCCCGGGTCCCGACGGCGACGGCGGCTCGCGCCCCGCGCAGCGCCAAGCCCACCAAGGCGCCGAAGCAGCCCAAGAAGCGCGGCAACCCCACCCACGTCACCGTGGTGCAGGGCTCCAACGCCGGCATCAGCGCCGACCTTGCCTCCGCGCCGGTGCTCATCGGCCGCGGCAACGACGCGGCGATCCGGCTCGACGACGACTACGTGTCGACGCGGCACGCCCGGATCGTGTCCTCCGGCGACCAGTGGTTCGTCGAGGACCTCGGCTCCACCAACGGCACCTACCTGGGCGCCCAGCGGATCACCCAGCCGACGCCGATCGGCCTCGGCTCGCAGGTCCGGATCGGGAAGACCATCCTGGAGCTGAGGAAGTAAGTGGAGTCCTCCGAGACGACCGGCCAGGTCGACCAGACCAGCCCGGCTCCCGACGTGGAGCCCGGGCTGCCCGACCTCACCCTCCGGTTCCACGCGGTCTCCGACGTCGGCCGGGTCCGCAAGGACAACCAGGACAGCGGGTACGCCGGTCCGTGGCTGCTCGCCGTCTGTGACGGTGTCGGCGGCGCGGCCCGCGGCGACATCGCGTCGAGCACGGCCATCAACGAGCTGCGCCAGCTCGACATCCCCCCGGAGAAGGCCGAGCCGACCTCCGACCTCGTCGTGCGCATCAGCGACGGCCTGCACGAGGCGCACGAGTCGATCGGCAGCCAGGTCGACCACGACCCGTCGATCAACGGCACCAGCACCACGGTGGTCCTCGCGCTGTTCGACGGCCAGCGGTTCGGGTTCGGGCACGTCGGCGACTCCCGCGCCTACCTGCTGCGCGAGGGCCGGCTCTCCCAGCTCACCACCGACCACACCTTCGTGCAGAGCCTCATCGACGAGGGCCGGATCACCGAGGAGGAGGCGCGGGTCCACCCGCACCGCAACCTGATCCTCAAGGCGCTCGACGGCATGCACGACGTCGATCCCGACCTGTTCCAGATCGAGGTCGAGCCCGCCGACCGGCTGTTCCTGTGCAGCGACGGCGCCTGCGGCGTCCTCGACAACGACCGGCTGGCCGCCCTCCTCGCCGAGGGCACCCCGGAGTTCGCGGCGATCGAGCTGGTCCGCGCGGCCCTCGACGCCGGCAGCTCCGACAACGTCACCTGCATCGTCGCGGACGTGGTCCCCGTCGACCCGGCGGTCCCGCCGCAGCCGCCCCAGGTCGTGGGCGCGGCCGCCGAGCTGCGCCGCCGCCTGCCGCGCGCGCTGTTCCGCGGGCACCGATCCGGCGACACCGGCGAGCTGGAGCCGATCGACGAGGAGCTCGCACCGATCCAGACCGGGTTCCCCAGCGCCGTGCGCGCCGACCCGGTCGACCCCGAGACCTACCGCTACGCCCCGCTCGCGCCCCGCCGTTTCGCGTGGGCGCGCCGGTTCATGCTGCTGCTCGTGGCGCTCGGCCTGCTGTGGGTGGCCGGCGCGGCGGCGTACTCCTGGACCCAGCGGCAGTACTACGTCGGCGAGCACGACGGCCACGTCACGATCTTCCGCGGCATCAAGGACGTCCCGGG
>DATFHM010000314.1:0-5976 GCA_035248385.1 Nocardioides sp.
CTGTTCGCGTTCGTGTGGCAGGAGCTGGTCGCCAGCAACCCCACCGACCTCAACAGCCTGCGGCTGTGGTGCGCGGTGTACGGCGGCGCGATGCTCGTCGGCGGCATGCTGTTCGGCCAGCGCTGGTTCGCGCGCGCCGACCCGTTCGAGGTCTACTCCACGGCGATGGCGCACCTCTCGGTGTGGGCCAAGCAGGACGGCCGGCTCGTGGTCCGCAGCCCGCTGGCCAACCTCGCCACGCTGCCCGCCCGGCCCGGCCTCGTCGCCGTCGTCGCGGTGCTCTTCGGCTCGACGGCGTTCGACTCGTTCAAGGAGTCGAACCAGTGGATCCACATGATCCAGACCGCCTCGATCAGCGGCACCGTCATCAACAACCTGGGCCTGCTGGGCTTCTGCTGCGCCGCGGGCCTCGTCCTCACCGTGGCCTGCCTGCTCACCCCGGGCGGTACGACGCCCCAGCGGCTGCTGCCGCGCCAGTTCGCGCACACGATCGTGCCGATCATCGCGGCGTACATCATGGCCCACTACCTGACCTTCCTCATCGACAACGGCATCCAGACGCTGGCGCGGGTGAGCGACCCGTTCGGCAAGGGCTGGGACATCTTCGGCACCGACGGCTTCACGTCGAACTACTGGTTCAGCTACCACCCGACGTTCCTGGCGTCCATGAAGGTCGTCGCCGTCGTCATCGGGCACGTGACGGCCGCGGCCTCGTCGCACGACCGGGCACTCGTCGTGCTGCCGCGCAAGTGGCACGTGCTCGGGCAGCTGCCGGTGCTGCTCGCGATGGTCGGCTTCACCGCGGGCGGGCTCTACCTGCTGTTCAGCGGCTGACGGGCGCTCCGCGGGCGCCGGCCATCGCGTCCAGCAGGGATGCGATGGCCTTCGACAGCGGCGACTCTCCCGACTCCACCAGCGACCTCCCGGCGACCAGCGCGCGATCCACCGCAGGCTGGTCGTCGGGCAGGAAGCGGACCTGACCCGCCGCGCCGAAGCCGGCGAGCATCGTGGCCACGTCGGCCTCGCGCCAGCCGAGGCTGGACCGCATCCGGTTCACCACCACGCGCACGGTCGCGTGCGCCGTGCCCTCGCGCTCGCGGTGCTCGGCGAGGTCGCGGATCGCCCGCGCCAGGCGGGCGAGCCCGACCGGGTCGGCCGACCCGACCACCACGACCTCGTCGGCGAGCGCCAGGGCCTCGAAGGTGAGCCCGTTGCGCTCCGGGCGGACGCCGGGGTCCGCCATCGGGTCGACCTCGAGGTCGAAGCCGGTGTCGATCACGACCTGCGCACCTCGGCGGGCACAGCCGACCAGCTCGTCGAGGGTGCCGGGGCGCACCTCCCGCCAGCGATCCGGCCGGGGCAGGCCGGTCACCAGGTGGAGCCGGTCCGAGAGGCGGCGCGGCACCTCGGCGTACCTCGTCGCCAGGGTGCCGGACGCCGCGAGCCGCGCCGCCGCGAGCAGGCCGGAGACCTCGTCGAGCACGCCCAGGTGCTGGGCCACGGCGCCGCCGTACGGATCGGCGTCGACGAGGACGGTGCTCAGCCCGCGGCGCGCCAGCTGGGCGGCGAGGCCGACCGCGACCGTCGTACGTCCCGGAGCGCCGGCGGGTCCCCACACCGCGATGACCCGGCCGTCGCGCCCGACCGGCGTCGTCGGCACCACCTCCGGCTCCTCCGGTACGACGACCGCGGGCCGCGTCGCCGACGCGGGCTCCCGCACGACCGCCGGCAGGTCGGCCAGGTCGTCGACCGCGAGCAGCGCCTCGAGCCCGATCCGGCTCGCGCGGACCCGGGTCGTGTCGGGGTCGTGCGCGACGCCGACCAGCCGCATGCCGTGGGCGGCGAGGGCGTCGACCACCGCGCGATCCAGCCCCGCCAGGTCGGCGCCCAGCACCGCGACCTCGGCCTGCCCGGTGCTGGCCGTCGCGACGAGGTCGTCGACGTCGACGCAGCGCTTGAGCACCACGATCCCCGGATCGGCCGACAGCGTCGCGAGCGCCTGTTGCTCCCAGCCGGCGCCGGACTCCACCATCACCACGACGATCACCCGATGGCCTCCATCAGTGCACGTCGACGTTGATCTCGGGTGACTGCATGGCGGCGCGGGTCCGCTCGAAGCGCTCCACCTGCCCGGCGGGCACCGCCAGGACGAGCTGCCGGTCGCCGGTGACGGCGTACGTCTCGTCGTACGGCGGCGCGGCGAGCACCGTCACGGCCGCGAGCGCCTTGCCGTCCGACGACGGGCCGGAGCCGGCGCCCTTGTCGTCGAGGTAGACGTCGACGACCGATCCGGCGTGCACGTCGGGGTCGACACGGCCCGGCTCGACCTCGATGGAGACCCGCACGGTGTCGGACTCTCCCGCCGCGACGACAGCCGACCGGGCGAGCAGCTCGCCCGCGCCGACGGTGTGGCCGAGGACGAGGTCGCCGGGCAGGTCGTCGTCCGCCGAGAAGTAGAGGTCGAGGTCGCCGGTGTCGGCGAACCGCACCCGGCGTACGACGAGGTCGGCGGAGGTCAGGTGCGCGCCCGCACCCTCCTCCTGGACCAGCGCCCACACGCGCGCGGTTTCGTCCGCCCCCGCCAGCAACCGCGCGCCCGCGACCACCGAGGCGGTCACCAGCACGACACCGATCCACAACCTGGGGTCACGCCACCCGGCCCGTCCGACCCGTTGGGCCGGAGGGGGCGTCGACGTGCCCGGACTCCCGAGACTGGACACGCGGACATCATGCGCCGCGCGCGCCGATCCGTCACGCACGTTGTCCACAGCGGGCCGCGCCGGTCCCGCGGTCGGGGGTGCGGGGTGACACGATGGGGGCATGGCAGGCACCCCCCGCTTCCTGACCCTGGCCGACGTGGCCGAGGTGCTCAACACCTCCAGCGCCCAGGTCTACGCGTTGGTACGCCGAGGCGACCTGCCCGCGATCAAGATCGGCGGCCGCGGACAGTGGCGGGTCGAGGCCGACAAGCTCGAGGACTACATCGCCCGGATGTACGCCGACGCCCGCCAGTTCGTCGCCGAGCACCCCTTCGAGGAGAGCACGAGCGACGTCGAGGCGTGATCAGCCGACCTTGCCGCCCAGCGTCACGTCCGCGGTGCGCTCCGCCCCGCCGCGCTGGTAGGTGACCTTCACGGTGTCGCCCGGCTGGAAGGTCCGCACCAGCACGTAGAGGCTGATGTTGTTGGTCACCGGCTGTCCGTTGATGCTCGTGATGCGGTCGCCCGGCTTGAGACCGGCGTCGGCGGCCCCCGTGCCCGCGTCGACCGTGTCGACGGTGACGCCGTCGAGGTTGAGGCCCTTCTCGACCGTGGGCTTCACGCCCATGAAGGGGTACTGGGCCTTGCCGTTGCGCAGGATCTGGTCGGCCGTGACCCGCACCTGCTCGACCGGGATCGCGAAGCCCAGGCCGATGTTGCCGGCCTGGCCCGAGGTCGTGCCGGTGCCGCCGCTGGTGGCGATGGCCGAGTTGATCCCGATGACCTGGCCGCGCATGTTGACGAGGGGGCCGCCCGAGTTGCCGGGGTTGATGGCCGCGTCGGTCTGGATGGCGTCGATGAACGACTGGTCGGTGGCGCTCTCGCCCGTCTGCACCGGCCGGTGCAGGGCGCTCACGATGCCCGAGGTGACGGTGGCGTCCAGGCCGAGCGGCGAGCCGATCGCGACGACGGGGTCACCGACGCGCATCGCCTTCGAGGCGCCGAGCGCAGCCGGCTTCTCCTTGGGCGCGTCCTTCACGTAGAGGACCGCCAGGTCGTAGACGGTGCTGCGTCCGACGATCTTCGCCGGGTAGCGCTTGCCGTCCTGGTAGATGACCGTGATCGGGCCGTTGTCGACCGCCGCCGCGCGGATCACGTGGTTGTTCGTGATGACGTGCCCCTGCGTGTCGAGCACGAAGCCGGATCCGGTCGCGCCGTCGTCCTCGCCGCCGTACTCCGCGACGATCTGGACGGTGCTGGGCAGGACGGCGGCGGCCACGGCCGCGACCGATCCGCCCTTGGGCAGCGGCGGGTCGGTGGCCAGGTCGACGCCGTCGAGTCCCGCGGACACCTGTCCGCCCTGGCTCGAGAAGTGGTGGTAGAGCGCGGCGCCTCCGACGCCACCGAGCAGGCCGACCAGGAGGGCGACCAGCGCGACCGCGGGCCAGGCCCATCCCGGCGTACGACGACGCGGGCGGTCGGGCGGCGGCGGGAAGCCGCCCCCGACGGTGAGGTAGCGGGTGGGCGACGGCGGCGCAGGAGGTACGGCGGCCGGGGGCTGCTCCGGGACCGGCGGGGCCACGACGGGTGCGTCCTCGGGCACCGGCGGAGCCGGTGCGACCTCGGCCGCGCCGACCGGCGGGGTCAGCGGCCTCGCACCCGCGGCGGGCGGGGCCCACGGCGAGGACTCCTGCGCGGGCTCGGGCAGGATCGGCTGCGTCTCCTCGGCCGGGTTCTGCTCGTCGCTCACGCCCCCATCATGACCGATGGGACCCAGCCGCGGATCAGTGGAGCGTACGGACCACGATCTGGTCGAGACCCTTCTGCGCGAGCCAGGCCCGGCTGGACTGCTGCCGTCGCTGGCGCGCCACGGCGGTCGCGGTGGGCGCCGGCGTGGTGTTGCCGATCTGCGAGACGGGCGGACGGACGTCGCCGGCGCCGGACCCGGGCGCCATGCCGAGCGCGACCACGCCCAGCAGCGCGGCGCCGATGGCCCCGCCGCCGACGGCAGCGGCGCCGATGCCGACCCGGCGCGCCATGCTCTCCCGGCCCGGAGCCAGGTAGCAGTCGCCGGGGGTCAGGTTGAGCAGCGAGCCCTTCAGGTCGTGCAGGGGCGCGTCGTCCGCGCCACCGGCCAGGCCGGCGAGGCGGGACTTCACCCAGCCCTCGCGCTCCACGAGGTCGCGGCACGCGTGGCAGCCGTAGACGTGCCGCCAGGCCTCCTCGGTGTCGGCGGGGCTGAGCTGCCCGTCGAGCAGGGCGCTCACCCGCGAGCCGAGGTGGCCCATCATGCGCCGGCGACCTGCGGTAGCGGGCCGGCGAACCTGGTGCGGCCCGCGGCCGGCGCACGATGCGCCAGCGCGGACCGCAGCAAGGCCCGGCCGCGGTGGATGCGCGACCGGACCGTGCCGATCTTGGCGCCGAGGATCTCGGCGATCTCCTCGTAGCTGAGGCCCTCGATGTCGCAGAGCACCACGGCCGCCCGGAAGTCCGGGGGCAGGGCCGCGAGGGCGGACTCGACGTCGTCGTCGAAGGTGCCGTCGGCGTACGCCGTGTCGGGCGCAGCCGTCGTGGCCGCGAGCCGGGCGGCGCGCTCGTCGGACAGGGCGTCGAAGCGGATCCGCTGCTTGCGGCGGGCCTGGTCGAGGAAGAGGTTCGTGGTGATCCGGTGCAGCCAGCCCTCGAAGGTGCCGGGCGTGTAGGTGTGCAGCGAGCGGAAGACGCGGACGAAGACCTCCTGGGTGAGGTCCTCGGCGTCGTGCCGGTTGCCGGTCAGCCGGTAGGCCAGCCGGAAGACGCGGTCGGAGTGCTCCTCGACGATCTGCGCCCACGCGTCGGGGTCGGTCCGCACCTCGGGCTCCGAGCCGTCCACCGTCTGCGCCGACATGGCTACCAACCTCTTCTTCCGCACGACCAACCTGATCGCTCCCCTCACGCTAGAAGTGGTGCCTGAGACTTCCCTGTGAAGACGATCAACGAACGACGTGGGTTCGATGTTCCCCGCGCGGGCTCGCCTCATGCCTGATCGGCACTGCTGACACTAGGGTGAGCGTGTGGCCGTCACCCCGATGAACCAGACCAGCTGGACCTACGCCGAGAACTACGTGGCCGAGGACGAGGTCCTCGCCGCGGCGCGCACCCGCGCCGAGGAGGTCGGCGTGGTCTCGATCGGCTCCGGCGGTGGGGCCGCGCTGCGCTTCCTCGCGGCCGTGCTCGAGGCGCGCGCCGTCGTCGAGATCGGCACCGGCACGGGCGTCTCCGGGCTGTGGCTGCTGCG
>DATFHM010000315.1:0-4223 GCA_035248385.1 Nocardioides sp.
GAGCGCCTCGGGACGGTCGATGAGCGCGTTGAGGACCTGGTAGTAGCGCGTCGAGCTCATGTCGAACTGCTCGCGGACCGCGGTCTCCTTGGCGCCGGCGTACTTCCACCACTGGCGCTCGAACTCGAGGATGCCCCGATCACGCTCGCTGAGGGCGCCCTCGACCGCGCCGTCGGCCAGCTCGGGCTGGGTGCTCCGCTCCGCATTCATCGCGTGCTGTCCCCCAAGGATCGGTTACGCGTGGTCTGGCCTCCCACTGTAGCGACCGAATCACACCGATGTCATTCCCACGCCGGTGCGGCTAGGGTCGATGGGGTGAGCGTCTCGAGAGCCACCCGTCCGATCGGCTGGGGGATCCTCGCGCCCGGCCGGATCGCCGCCAAGCTCGCCCACGACCTCGCGCTGGTCCCCGACGCACGGCTTGCGGCCGTGGCGTCCCGCGACCTGGCGCGCGCACAGGCGTTCGTCGCCGAGCACGGCCCCGGAGCGAGCGCGTACGACGACTACGCGGCCCTCGTCGCCGACCCCGCCGTCGACGTCGTGTACGTCGCCTCGCCGCACTCCCTCCACGTCGAGCACGCCGGCCTGGCGCTGGCCGCCGGCAAGGCGGTCCTGTGCGAGAAGCCGCTCGGGCTGGACCGGGCCACCGCCGCGGAGCTGGTCGCGAGCGCCGGCGACCGCTTCCTGATGGAGGCGATGTGGAGCGCGTGCAACCCGGTCTGGCGCGACCTCGCGGCCCGGCTGCGTGCCGGAGACTTCGGGGCGCCGCGCCACCTGTCGGCCGACCTGTCCTTCGCGGCCGGGGTCGGGCCGGAGCACCGGCTGCTCGACCCCGCGCTCGGCGGCGGGGCGCTGCTGGACATCGGCATCTACCCGCTGACCTTCGCGCAGGTGATGCTCGGCGAGCCGCTCGAGCTGCGCGCCACCGGGGTGCTCGACCCGGCCGGCCTGGTCGACGTGGACGTGGCGGTCGCGGGGCGCTACCCGGGCGACGTGCTCGCCGAGCTGAAGTGCAGCCTGACGTCGTACTCCCCCAACACGGCGGTGATCGCCACCGACCGGGGCTGGATCGAGGTGCCCGGCGACTTCCACTCGCCGACGTCCTTCACCTTCCACTCCATCGCCGCCCGCCACGCGCCGGTCGAGGTGACCCGGTTCGACCCGCCGGAGCCGGTGGTCGGCCTCGGCTACGGCAACGAGATCGCGCACGTCGGCGACTGCCTGCGGCAGGGGCTCACCGAGTCGCCGTGGGTCCCGCACGCGCAGACGCTCGCGGTGCTGGGTCAGCTCGACGACCTGCGCGCCCAGGTAGGGTGACGACGTGGCCCACGATCTGGTCATCGTCGCCAACCGACTTCCCGTCGACAGGGTCGCCGGCCCGGACGGGACGATGACGTGGCGCGCCTCGCCGGGCGGCCTCGTCTCCGCGATCGAGCCCGTCATGCGCGCCGGCGACGGCGTGTGGATCGGCTGGCCCGGCGGCACCGAGCAGCACCTCGAGCCTTTCGAGATCGACGGGCTGAACCTGGTGCCGATGACCATGACGGCCGAGGAGATCGAGCGCCACTACGAGGGCATGTCGAACGGCACGCTGTGGCCGCTCTACCACGACGTCGTGGCGAAGCCGGAGTTCCACCGCGAGTGGTGGCACGAGTACGTCGAGGTCAACCGCCGCTTCGCGGAGAAGGCGGCCGAGCTCGCCAACCCGCACGCGACGGTGTGGGTGCACGACTACCAGATGCAGCTGGTGCCGCAGATGCTGCGCGACCTCCGGCCGGACCTGCGCATCGGCTTCTACCTGCACATCCCGTTCCCGCCGGCCGAGCTGTTCCAGCAGCTGCCGTGGCGCCGTCAGATCCTCGAGGGCCTGCTCGGCGCCGACCTCGTCGGCTTCCAGCTCCCCGGTGCCGCGCAGAACTTCATCCGGCTGGTGCGCCAGCGGGTGGGCCACAAGACCCACCGCGACCTGGTCTACCTGCCCGACGGCCGCACCGTCCGGGCCGCGGCGTTCCCCATCTCCATCGACGCCGCGGGCTTCGAGGAGCTCGCCGCCTCCCCCATCGTCGAGGCCCGCGCGAAGACCATCCGCGAGCTGCTCGGCAACCCGCGCAAGGTCTTCCTCGGCATCGACCGGCTCGACTACACCAAGGGCATCTACGCCCGGCTGCGCGCATTCGGCGAGCTGATCCGTGACGGCGCGATCGACGTCGAGGACGCCGTCTTCGTGCAGGTGGCCGTACCGAGCCGGGAGCAGGTCGAGCAGTACCGGCTGCTGCGCGACGAGATCGACCGCCTGGTCGGCCGGCTCAACGGCGACCTGGGGCGCATCGGCAAGCCGGTGATCAGCTACCTGCACTCCTCCTACCCGCGCGAGGAGATGGCCGCCTTCTACCGCGCCGCCGACATCATGGTCGTCACGCCCTACCGCGACGGCATGAACCTGGTCGCCAAGGAGTACGTCGCCTGCCGGGTCGAGGAGGACGGCGCGCTCGTGCTCTCGGAGTTCGCTGGCGCCGCCGACGAGCTGCGGCAGGCGTGGCTGGTCAACCCCTACGACATCGACGGGATGAAGTCGGCGCTGCTGTCGGCGTACACCGCGGACGAGGCGGAGCTGACCAAGCGGATGAAGGCGATGCGCAAGCAGATCCGGCAGCACGACGTACAGGCCTGGGCGCAGAGCTTCATGACCGAGCTGGACGACGGACACTTCCTGCACAGCAAGGAGGTCCGGGGGTAGTTTTCGCCCCATGGACCTCGTGCCCGTGCGCTCCCTCACGTCGGCTCCCGCGTCCCTGGTGAGCCGGGTGACCCCCGGGCCCGACCAGGTCGTCGCGGCCGCCTCCAACGTCGCCCACAAGTTCCTGTACGGCGGCCTCGCGGACCTGCGCCCGATGCCGCGGACCCTCATCGACGAGGGCCGGCTGCGCGAGGTCTACCACTACCGCCCGGTCGGCACCGTCAAGGAGCAGGGCGACCCCGTCCTCCTGGTGACGCCGCTCGCGGCGCCCGCGATCTGCTACGACCTGCGTCGGGGAGCGTCGCTCGTCGAGCACTTCGTGAACGAGGGACGGCCGACCTACCTCGTGGAGTACGGCGAGGTCTCCTTCAAGGACCGCAGCCTCGGCATGGAGCACTGGATCGACGAGGTTGTCCCGACGGCCATCCGCGAGGTGTCGGCGCACGCCGGCGGCCGCCCGGTGCACGTGATGGGGTGGAGCCTGGGCGGCATCTTCTCGATGCTCACCCTGGCCGACAAGCGCTCCGGCGACCTGCCCGTCGCCTCGCTGACCGTCATCGGCTCGCCCGTCGACATCACCCAGGTGCCGCTGATCGCGCCGTTGCGGCCGCTGCTCAACTGGTTCAACGGTCGCGGCCCGATCACCAAGGGCTACCAGTGGATGGGCGGTGCCCCGAAGCCGCTGGTGAAGTGGGCCTTCCAGCTCTCCGCCGCGCAGAAGCTGATCACCAAGCCGATCGCGCTCGCCACCCACATCGACGACCGGGAGTTCCTCGCGCAGATCGAGGCGGTCGACCGGTTCACCGACAACATGATCGCCTACCCCGGCCGCACGTTCGGGCAGCTCTACCACCGGTTCGCGAAGGGCAACCAGCTCGCCTCCGGCGAGTTCGAGCTCGACGACCGGACCATCTCGCTCGGCGACATCTCAGTGCCGACGCTGGTGTTCGCGGGCTCCACGGACGGCATCGCCCCGGTCGGGTCGGTCCGCGCCGTCGTACCCCTGCTGACGGGGGTGCCCGAGGTGCGCTTCGAGATC
Source organism: Nocardioides sp. (assembly GCA_035248385.1). Taxonomy (GTDB): domain Bacteria; phylum Actinomycetota; class Actinomycetes; order Propionibacteriales; family Nocardioidaceae; genus Nocardioides. The sequence continues at coordinate 3,777 of DATFHM010000315.1, forward strand.
GTGCCCGGCGGGCACCTCGGGATGCTCACTGGCCGGGCCGCCCGGCGTACGACCTGGCTGGTGATGGACGAGTGGGTCGCCCGCTGGTCCACCGATGCTCCGCAGCCCGAGCCCGAGCCGGAGAAGCCGGCCGCCATCGGCACCAACAAGAAGCGCCGGCACTCCTCGGCGTCGTCGCGGTCGCTGGCGAAGTAGGGACCCCTCGCCCGGCCCTCCTAGTCACAAAGGACTAGAACGTAAAGGTCGGTTGCCCGATTCGCCGGGGTCGGCGGGTCCGTAGATTTCTCACTACCGACGCGGATCTCGATACACCGCCGGAGGGAGCCCCTCCGGAAGGCCCCGTCATGGAGTGCCACCGGAGGACCGGCAGGCCTCGAGATCCGCGTCGGAGCTATGCCTGGCAGCCCCCAGCTGCTGTGTGGCGCCCCTGGGAGGGAGAGGGGCGCC
>DATFHM010000316.1:0-8479 GCA_035248385.1 Nocardioides sp.
GAGATCCCGTGCTCGACGAAGGCGGGGTCCGGGTCGACCGGGTCGCCGCCACCGGGACGGACCTCGATGTGGACGTGCGGGCCGGTCGTGTTGCCGGTCGAGCCGACGTACCCGATGACCTGGCCCTGGGTGACGTGGTCACCGGGCTTGACGTTGAAGGCGACCTGGTGGGCGTACCAGATCTCGGTGCCGTCATCGAGGGTCTCGACGGTCTTGTTGCCGTAGGAGCCATCCCAGGCCGCCGAGCTGATGACACCGTCGGCGATCGCGTGGATCGGGGTGCCGGTCGAGCAGGCGAAGTCGAGGCCGGTGTGGCACGACGACCACAGGCCCGAGCACTGCCCGAACCGAGCGGTCAGGTGGTAGACCCCGGCGTCGATCGGGAGGATCCAGCGGTTGGCCGCGATCTGCGCGGCCTTCTTCTCGGCGTCCTTGGCCAGCGCGCCGAGGGCCGAGTTGCGCTGCGCGGAGGCCCGCTCCGCCTCGTTGACGAGCGTGGTGGCCGTGGCGGCCTGCAGGGTCTGCCGGTCGGAGTCGCGGCTGACGGTCTGCCCCCGGTCGCCGCCGAGGGTGCCCGTGCCGAACGACCCGCTCAGGGCGTTGGGCGCCGCGAAGGCGGTCGGCTGGCTGGCCAGGCCGGTGTTGGCCGTGCCGACCGCGCCGCCGATGGCGACCACGAGGGTGGCGGCGCCGACCAGGACCGGTGCGGAGGGGAGGCCCTTGAAGAGGGACTTGCGGCTGCCGGCGTGGGCGACGGCGCGACGCTTGCCGTTGACCGCCGGGATCTCGCCGGTGGCGGCCATCAGCTCCTGCTTGCTGAGGACGGGGATCTCGACGGTCGGCGAGGGCGACACGGTCGAGGAGGTACGCCGGACCACGGGCTCCACGAACGCCGGGTCGGCGAGCAGCCCGGCGGTGACGACGGGGATCTCCCCGGTCATCGAGTCGGCGTCGACCGGGCGGTTCGCCACGCGGCGGCCGACGTACGGCTGGGTGGGAGCGGTGGAGTCGACCGTGACGGAGGCCCGACGCTTGCCGGGCTCGGCGCGGTGGTTACCCATCTTGTCGCTTGCTCCCTGCTCGGCTTCGTCTGGTTGGCTCAACCTCGGCCGGATGGCCACGAGGTGAACATTCCTTCTCAAGATCCGCAGCGACGATACCCGGGGGTTCGCCGCCAGCCGAATCCTAGAGGCCCGTCCCGTGAGCGCGTGAGGGAACACCCCGAATTCGTGTAACCCGGGTCACGTACCCAGGGGTAGCCCTCGTCGTACGCGCCGAGCAGGTCTAGGGTGCCCGAGGACGTGTGCTAAATCGACCTACCTCGAGTGGCGCACCCGACTCCTGCACGGCGGGTCGAACACCGGCGAGCCACGAACCTCGCCGCGCCCGCACACAAAGATGAGGACTGATCAGTGGACCTGATGGAGTACCAGGCGAAGCAGCTCTTCGCCAAGCACGGCGTGGCCACCACGCTCGGCAAGGTCGTCGAGACCGCCGAGGACGCGAAGGCAGCCGCCGAAGAGATGGGCTTCTGCGTCGTCAAGGCGCAGGTCAAGGCCGGCGGTCGCGGCAAGGCCGGCGGCGTCAAGCTCGCCAAGACCCCCGAGGACGCCTTCGAGGCGGCCACCGCGATCCTGGGCATGGAGATCAAGGGCCTCACGGTCAACCGCGTCCTGGTGACGCCGGCGACGCCGCCGCAGGAGGAGTACTACTTCTCCTTCCTGCTCGACCGCGCCAACCGGCAGTACCTGTGCATCGCGTCGGTCGAGGGTGGTGTCGAGATCGAGGAGGTCGCGAAGACCAACCCCGACGCCGTCAAGAAGATCGCGATCGACCCGGGCAAGGGTGTCGACGCCGCCAAGGCGCGCGAGATCGCGACCGAGGCCGCCTTCCCGGAGCCCGTCTTCGAGCAGGCCGTCGAGATGATCGAGGCCCTCTACAAGGTCTTCGTCGAGGAGGACGCGACGCTGGTCGAGGTCAACCCGCTGGCGCGCCTCGAGGGCGACAAGCTGGAGGCCCTCGACGGCAAGGTGTCGCTCGACGACAACGCCTCCGAGGTGCGTCACCCCGACCACGAGCAGTTCGAGATCCGCGAGGAGGCGAACCCGCTCGAGGCCAAGGCCAAGGACTTCGGCCTCAACTACGTCAAGCTCGACGGCTCGGTCGGCATCTGCGGCAACGGCGCGGGCCTGGTCATGTCGACCCTCGACGTCGTCGCGTACGCCGGCGAGAACCACGGCGGCGTGAAGCCGGCCAACTTCCTGGACATCGGCGGTGGCGCCAACGCCCAGGTCATGGCCAACTCGCTCGACGTGATCCTCAACGACCCGCAGGTCAAGAGCGTCTTCGTCAACGTCTTCGGTGGCATCACCGCGTGCGACGAGGTCGCCAACGGCATCAAGGGCGCGCTCGAGATCCTGGGCGACGGCGCCACCAAGCCGATCGTCGTCCGTCTCGACGGCAACAACGTCGAGGAGGGTCGCGCCATCCTCAACGAGCTGAACCACCCGCTGGTGACTCAGGTCGACACCATGGACGGAGCGGCCGACAAGGCCGCCGAGCTGGCGAACGCCTGAGATAGAGAGCAGAGAAACATGAGCATCTACCTCAACAAGGACAGCAAGATCATCGTCCAGGGCATGACCGGCGGCATGGGCTCCAAGCACACCGCCCTCATGCTCGACGCCGGCGCCCAGATCGTCGGCGGCGTCAACGCCCGCAAGGCCGGCACGACCGCCGAGATCGCCGGCCAGGAGCTGCCCGTCTTCGGCTCCGTCGCGGAGGCCATGAAGGAGACCGGCGCGAACGTGTCGGTCCTCTTCGTCCCGCCGGCGTTCACCAAGGACGCCTGCATCGAGGCCATCGACGCCGAGATCCCGCTGATGGTCGTCATCACCGAGGGCGTCCCGGTCCAGGACACGGCCGAGGTGTGGTCGTACCTGCAGGGCAAGAGCACCCGCATGATCGGCCCGAACTGCCCCGGCATCATCTCGCCGGAGGAGTCGCTGGCCGGCATCACGCCGCACACCATCGCGGGCAAGGGCCCGATCGGTCTCGTCTCCAAGTCGGGCACGCTGACCTACCAGATGATGTACGAGCTGCGGGACTTCGGCTTCACGACCGCCATCGGCATCGGTGGTGACCCGATCATCGGTACGACCCACATCGACGCCCTGCAGGCCTTCGAGGACGACCCGGAGACCAAGGCGATCGTGATGATCGGCGAGATCGGCGGCGACGCCGAGGAGCGCGCCGCGGCGTACATCAAGGAGCACATCACGAAGCCGGTCGTCGGCTACGTGGCCGGCTTCACCGCGCCGGAGGGCAAGACCATGGGTCACGCCGGCGCGATCGTGTCGGGCTCGTCCGGCACCGCCCAGGCCAAGAAGGAGGCCCTCGAGGCCGTCGGCGTGAAGGTCGGCAAGACGCCGTCGGAGACCGCCGAGCTGATGCGGGAGATCATGAAGTCTCTCTGATCTCCTCAGAGCGTCGCGAAGGCCCGTCCCTGTTTCGGGGGCGGGCCTTCGTGCTGCCTCAGGACAGCCGGTCGGCGATCGACACCGTGAGCCCGCCGGCGATGAAGGCGGCGATGGTCACGGCCAGCGCGACGGGCGGGATGGCCGGTAGCAGGCGTCGTACGCCGGTGACGGGCGCCGCCGCTCCGTGGTGCTCGTGGGTGAGCGCGTGGCCCCTGCCCCGTTGCAGCAGGTACCGGTTCACGGGGAACGCCGCCGCGAACGCCACGACGAGCGAGATCGGCATGCCGATCCAGAACGTCGGGTTGGTCAGGCCGGCGTTCATCGCGCCGGGGATCACCGTCATCACGAGGTTGTCGACGACCTCCATCGTCGCGATGGACAGCGTGTCGGCGGCGACCACCAGGCCGAGCGCCGCGCCCAGCGCGAGGCCGCTGCGCAGCAGCGGGAGCGTCGACAGCGTGTAGCCGAAGACGAACGCGAGGGCGATCGAGAGCAGGACGGTGCCGCTGTTGGAGATGGCGGCCGCGGTGCCGATGACCAGGCCGAGCACCTCGCCGATCGCGCAGCCGGTGAGGCAGTGCAGGGTCGCGGCGGCCGCCATGGCGTTGAGCCCGCCGTGCTGGCCATGGTCGTGCTCGTGGTGGTCGTGCTCGTGATGGTGCTCGTGCGCGGACATCAGGCCCTCCTCGATGAGGTGTTCGCCGGTCACGAACAACATACCCCCTAGGGGTATTCCTCACTCGAAGCAGGTCTGGTGGTCCTGGCGCAGGATGATCGTGGTCACCACGCGCTGCCTGTTCACGTCGATCTCGTACCAGGCTCCACCGTGCGCGTCCGCGCGGAAGATGCCGGCATCGCCCACGGCTCCGTCCGGGCCGATGGAGCGGACCTTCGGGTAGTCCTTCACGAGGTCGGCGGCCGTGCTGCCGATCCGCAGGCCCTCGGGGGTGTGCATGCCCTTGCCCGCGAAGATCGCCATCACGCCGTCCGCCCGGGTCAGGCACAGGCCGGCGTCCGGATGACCGGTGAGGTGGAGGACGTGGCCGCCGTCGACGGCCTGGGAGGTCACCTGGCCGGTGGCGAGTGCGTCGACGTAGCTCATCCCGATCGAGACCTCGCCGTAGCCGGTCGGGCCCAGGGTGGACAACAGCGTTGCGGTGGAGGGGTGGGCGGCGGCCGGGGCGACCGCCGTACGCGCGCCGCAGCCGGCGAGTGCGGCCGTCGCGAGGGCGGTGGCCGCGAGCACGGCGGGCAGCTTGTTCATACCCGAACAGACGCGCGGCCCGCCCCGCTGGTTGCGGGACGGGCCGGACTCGCGTAGGCGGGGTGCCGGCTCAGCAGCCGGCCTCGGTGAAGGCGCACATCGCCGCGATCGAGTCGGCCGCCTCCGTCTCCATCCCCTTGCTGTCCATCGGGATCGACTCCTTGCCGCCCTCGTTGCCGTGGGTGATCACCAGCACGCCCAGCCCGACGCGGACCACCTCGATGTCGATCAACCCGATGGCCGGGGCACCGTTGAAGGTGTAGTAGCTCGAGATCAGCCACGAGTCGCCGCTGGTGTCGGTCCGGCTCACCTGGGTGTGGAAGACGTAGCCGTCGGGCTGTCCGGGCTCGGTCGGGCAGGCCCGGAACAGGTCCACCATCGCCTTCGTCGCGGCCACGGCGGTGTCCGCGTCGGCGTAGGTCATCAGGACGTGGTCCCGGCTGTCCTCGGGGTTGTGGAAGGCCGCGCTCAATCGGTCCTCGTACGCCGGCCACGGCAGTGTGGTCCCGCACGCGTTGAGCTCCGGGACCTTGCGCGTCCGGCTGGGGGCGAGCCGGCTGTTGGGGCCCTCGGGCTGGTCGTCCTGCCAGCCGCTGTCGAGGGGGAACCCGTCCGGGATCGTGGTCATCGGGTAGCTGACGGTTCCAGGTGTGCTGGAGGTCGTGGTCGGCGACGGGCAATGAAGTCCGCAACCGGGCTGCGCCCCGGTCGTGGCGCCGTCGGCGACCAACCGGGCCGCCGCGGTCGGCATCATCTGCTCGACGGGAGAGGGCGACACGGTGAAGTCCTGGCCGTGGTAGACCCAGGTGAGGACCGCGACCCGGTCGCCCGACACGACCACGCCGGTCTCCACCAGCTCGGTGGAGGAGCCCGTCGTCTCCGCGTCGTTGCGGTAGAGCAGCCCCGTGGCGCCGCCGCCGAGGTCCACGTGCGTCGGTGTTCCGACCAGGTACAGCCCCGGGCCCTGGGTGCAGGCGCCGAGCCACGTCCCGACCCGGTCCGCCGCGGAGGTCGCGTCGGTGGTGCTGCCGAACCCGGCGACGATCTCGCCGAGCCAGTCCAGGCCGGCGGGTCGTTGCGAGCCGCTGCTGTTCCAGCTGCGGCGGTAGACCGACGTGGCGCCGAGGTCGGCCAGCGCCTGCCGCGCGCAGGGGTTGAACGCGTCCTGGCCGTCGCCGGCCGTGTCGTACTCGCGGACCCAGTGGCCCCCGTCGTCGCCCACGGTGTCGCCGTCGGCGAGGACGTTCTGCGCGGTGACCGACGTGCCGGCCGGCGTGTGGTCGGCGACGTGCGAGTCACGGTCGAAGGCGTGACCCCGCAGGCCGAGCGGTACGACGACCGCGGCCACCGCCAGCGCGGCCGCGCCGGTCCTCAGGGCGGTGCCGCGACGGCGGATCCGGTCGCCCCGGCGGCGGACCTCGGCAGCGGTCAGCATCGGTGCTCCTTCGACCTCGGAGCGGAATCGGTCGAGCTGCTCCAGCGGGTCAGACATGGGTCACTCCTCCCGTGATGCCGCCGGCTTCATCGCTGAGCAGGGCGGCGAGGGCGGTGCGGCCGCGGCTCAGCCGGGCCTTGATGGTTCCTTCGGGTGCGCCGACCTCGGCAGCGACCTGCTGCACGGGGAGGTCGGCGATGTGGTGCAGCACCAGGGCCTGGCGCTGCTCCGCGGGCAGCTGGCGCAGCGCGGCGACCAGCGCGACGTGCGACGGGTCGATCCCGGGGATGGTGCCCGAGGAGCCGAGCGCGCGGTCCGGTGGCCGTTGCGCTGTACGGCGTCGTCGCCAGCGGCTCACCGCGAGCCGGTACGCCGTGGTCCGCACCCATGCCTCGGGGTACTCCGACCGCGCCAGCTTCCGGCGGTGGGCCCAGGCCCGGGCGAACGCCTCCTGGACGCACTCGGCGGCCTCGTCGGCGTCCCCGATCATCGCGTAGACCTGCGCGGTCAGACGTCGGAACGACGCCGCGTAGAGCTCGTCGAACTCCGTTTCCTCCACCACCTGCCCCCTTCCGGGCTCCCGATCCTGGTGTGTCAGAGGTGGATACGCGTGAGCCGCCCGCGAGGTTGCACGTCAGTAGGCGGGAAGCTCGCTGATCCGCTCCAGGGCCCGCTGGGCGAGGGCCACGAAGTCCGGGTCCTGCATCCGGGCGCCCTTGGCCGAGACGTAGATGACCTGCGACAGGGCGCCGCCGGAGCGGACGATGGCGACGTCGTACTCGACGCTGCGGTTGCCGGACAGCTCGGTGCTCATCCGCCACGCGTGCAGGTCGGTGCGGGCGTCGTGGTGGTGGCTGAGCTCGACGACGTGGGTGCCCATGGACTTGTTGCGGCCGGGGCACTTCGTCAGCTGCTCCGCCATCTTCGCGGCGAACGCGCGGGCCCGGGGGACCGGCAGCGCGCCGACCACCTGGGTGAGCCCGGTCTGCTTGGGCAGATCGCTGGCCACGAACACGAAGCTGCGGGTGAGGTTCGAGTGGATCGGGGTGCCGGCGTACGAGTTCACGAGGTGGACGACGTCGCAGCCGAGGACGTTGGTGTCCTCGCGCCCGGTCGTGACCTTCTTCGGGGTGGTGCCGACGAGGCGTCCGTGGTCGGTGCCGACCGCGGGCAGGTCGATCGCGGAGAGGAACGCCGAGGCGCTGCCGATCGGGAAGGCGGGCGCGTCGGTGACCTTGGTGCGGGTCGGCGCGCAGCTGCCGCCGCCCGGGAGGGCGCACAGCTGGTCGACGGCGGTGCCGAGCAGCGCGGCCAGCCCGGCCCGGTCGGCGTGCTCCGGCGGCACGGAGCTGCGCAGCGAGGTCATCGTGGTGAACTGACCGGTCCGCGCGACGCCCACGACGTACGTCGCGGTGGGGGCGGTCGTGCGCAGCACGACGATCGCCGACTGGTCGCCCAGGCCCTTCACGACCCCGGTGCTGACCAGGTGGGTCTGCGGGAGGTTCGCGACGTCCTGGTTCTTGGCGGGCTCGCAGGCCGTGAACCAGGCGAGGGCGCTGGTGTAGGCGCGCTGCGACGCGGTCGTCGAGGTCGACGCCTCGGTCGACTGCAGGTACGACGTCGTGCGGGCGCCGGAGCCGGCGTGGAAGCGGCGCACGAGCGCGGCGGTGCCGTGCGGGTCGGCGTACCGGGTGCTCTGGCAGGGCTGGACGAGCCCGTTGCCGGTGGAGTTGTCGCTGGTGCTGTCGAGGGTCCAGCCCTTGCCGCCGAGCGACTTCGCCACCGACGCCGCGGACAGCAGGCTGCTCGCGGGCAGGTCGACCTCGGTGCCGTGGACGCCGCCGGACGCGGCGAGCTTGCGGGCCTCGCGGTCGAGGGTCGGCCGCAGGCCGGTGCCGTCGGTGACGACCGCCCCGGCGGCCGCGAACACGGCGACCGCGGCGGTGGCGCCGATCAGCGTGTGGGCCCGGCGGCGGGCACCGCCGGCCCGGCGGATGATGGTGATTCGCGGCCAGGTGACCGTGCGGGTCAGAGCCTCGAGGTCGACCAGGACCTGGTGGATGCCGGTCGTCGGGATCTGCCGGTCGTGGGCGAACAGCGCGGCACCCGCGGCGAGCTCGCGCTCCGCGGTCTCGATCGGTACGCCGATCTCGCGCGCCGCCTGCTCCATGTCGACGCCCGCGAGCTGGGTCAGGATGACCGCCTTGCGCTGGGGGAGCGAGATCTCGGCGAGCGCCTCGAGCGTCGCGCGCACCTCGTCGTCGCCGTCCTTGCGGCGCGCCCACGGCCGCGCCGAGCGCC
>DATFHM010000317.1:0-5685 GCA_035248385.1 Nocardioides sp.
TGTCCGCCATCTCACGCTCACGCTGATTCCCCGCGGCCCGCCGCGCTCCCCTACGATCGCGGGGAGTTTCCGGAGCCCGAAGGGGATGCAGTGACTGTCAACGAGGACATCTTCGACCGTTGGAAGAACCGCGAGTCGACCGCGGAGGCGATGATCCCGATCATCGGCAAGCTGCAGCGGGAGAAGGACCTGACGATCCTGCTCCACAGCCGGTCGCTGATGAACAAGTCGGCGGTCAGCATCCTCAAGATCCACCGCTTCGCGCGCCAGATCGAGGGCGAGGAGCTCTCGGTCGTCCAGACCATGCCCTTCCTCGAGGCGATCGCCGACCTCGACGTGCGCGCCGCCAAGATCGACCTGGCGCTGCTGCTCAAGGCCTACAAGGCCGCCGGTGAGCCCGCCGACGTCGCCGCCTTCACCGCCGACGCCCTCGCCGGCGCGATCGGCGAGCACGAGACCCCGGCCGGCACCGACGTCGTCCTCTACGGCTTCGGCCGCATCGGCCGCCTCGTCGCGCGCCTGCTCATCGAGAAGACCGGCTCGGGCAACGGCCTGCGCCTGCGTGCCGTCGTCGTCCGCAAGGGCGGCGAGGGCGACCTCGCCAAGCGCGCCTCGCTGCTGCGCCGCGACTCGATCCACGGCCAGTTCAACGGCTCGATCACGGTTGACGAGGAGCGCAACGTGATCATCGCCAACGGCAACGAGATCCAGGTCATCTACAGCAACGACCCGAGCGAGATCGACTACACGGCGTACGGCATCGAGGACGCCATCCTCATCGACAACACCGGCAAGTGGCGCGACCGCGAGGGCCTCTCGCTGCACCTGCGCCCCGGCATCCGCAAGGTGCTGCTGACCGCGCCGGGCAAGGGCGACGTCCCGAACATCGTGCACGGCGTCAACCACCTCGACACCAACCTCGACGAGACGATCCTGTCCTGCGCCTCCTGCACGACCAACGCGATCGTGCCGCCGCTGAAGGCGATGGAGGACGAGTTCGGCATCATCCGCGGCCACGTGGAGACGGTGCACTCGTTCACCAACGACCAGAACCTGCTGGACAACTACCACAAGGCCGACCGCCGCGGCCGCTCCGCGCCGCTCAACCTGGTCATCACCGAGACCGGTGCCGCGTCGGCCGTCGCGAAGGTCCTCCCCGACCTGCAGGCCAAGATCACCGGCAACTCGATCCGGGTCCCCACGCCGGACGTGTCCATCGCGATCCTGAGCCTGCAGCTCAAGCGCGAGACCACCCGCGACGAGGTCCTCGACCACCTGCGCAAGGCGTCGCTGGTCGGCCCGCTGGCCCGTGCCCTGGACTACACCCAGGCCAACGACGCGGTCTCGACCGACTTCGTCGGCGCCCGCGCCGCCTCGATCGTCGACGGCAACGCCGCGATCGTCGACGGCGACAGCGCGATCCTCTACGTCTGGTACGACAACGAGTTCGGCTACTCCTGCCAGGTGCTGCGCACGGTCCAGTACATCTCGGGCGTCGAGTACCCGACCTTCCCGCAGCTGTAGAGCACGTACGACGCCGCAACGGCCCGGCCGCTCCTCGGAGCAGCCGGGCCGTTGCGCATTCCCAGTGAGCGGAGCACACTGAAAAACAGGGATAGTGATCGGACGGCGAGATGCAGGACGAACTCTCAGCGAATGTCGAACTGACCCACGAGGTGCTCGCGGCGCGGCTGGACCACGCCCGGCAGAGCAGGCCCACCCGGGACCGGCCCCGTGACCGATTCCCCGCGACCGACCGGTTCCTGGCCAGCGCCAGCCGGCACGTCGCGGCGGCCAACGCCGTGCTGCTTCCTGCGGTGGCACGACAGGTCCCCGAGGGGCGTCAGTTCGCCAAGGAGTTCGCCCGGCAGAGCCGTCGGTTCGAGGCGGCGCTGGCTGAGGCGAAGGGCAAGCTGTACGGATCGACGTACTACATCCGCACGCCGTGGACCTCGGTATGGGGCGAGATCCACGACGAGCTGGAGGCCTGGTTCGCGATGGAGGAGTCCCTGGTCAAGCGACTGGCGGCCTCCCCCGACGTACGCCGCAGCATCGCGCAGCGTCTCTACGCCGACGAGTCACGGGCGCCGAGCCGGCCACATCCCTACCTGCCGCACCGGGGCCTCGCCGGCCGCGCGGCGCGGCAGGTCGCCCGCAGGGTGGATCGGTTCTGGGACACCGCCGAGGGGCGGATGCTTCCCGAACCGGTCCACTCCGCCACGCACAGCCGCGACGGGCGGCTCACCCGCTACCTGCTCGCCGACCCGGACTTCACGCCCGAGTCGGAGTAACGGCTCAGGCCTGCAGGAAGATCTCCCCGCCGGAGACCGTGATCTGCTTCTCCGGCAGCGCCGTCGCGGCCGGGCCCTGGAGCACCGAGCCGTCGGTGATGGAGAACTTGCTGCCGTGGCACGGGCAGTCCAGCGTGGCCCCCGCCGCGACCGCGCACCCGGCGTGGGTGCAGATCGAGCTGAAGCACTTGAACTGGCCCTTGGTCGGCTGGGTCACCACGACCGACTCGCTGGCGAAGACCGCGCCGCCGCCGACCGGGATGGCGGAGGTGGCGCCGAGCGGGGTGCCGGGAGTGCCGCCACCCTTCCCCGTCCCTGTCGCCGTCGGCGTGGGGGTGTTCGGGTCACCGGCCACCTGGTTGTTGCTGTTGCTGCCGCAGGCCGCGAGCAGCGGGATCGCGGCGCCTGCGCCGGCCAGGGCGACGACGCTACGGCGGGGAACGGCGTTGTCGGTCATGTCTCTCCTCGAGTGGCCTCAGTTGCCAGCGGCGCTGGCGGGAACGGTGTTCTGAACCTGGTCTCCCCAGGCGGCACGCGCACCGGAGTCACCCACACGGTAGACCTGGACGCCTGCGGCGAGCGCGGCGACGATGGCCAGCACGCCCACGACCTTCAGCGGGTTGCCGACCTTGCCGCGCCGGTCGAGGACGACCAGCACGACGTCGAGCAGCAGCAGCGGCAGGGCGAACCAGATCAGCTGGTCACCGAGCTGGGCGTGCTTGCCGGGGTCGCCGACGTGGGTCTCGAGGGACTCCCCGCTGGACGTCGCCACCGGGATGAGCAGCGTGGCGACCAGGGAGCAGCCGACCAGCAGCAGGCCGTAGGACCGGCGCCAGGCGGGCCGCACGACAAGAGCGATGGTGCCCAGGATCGCGAGCGGCAGCAGCACGACCACGGCATGGACGACGAGGGGGTGCACGGGCAGGCCGTTGATCACGTTGAACATGGGCCCAGCCTCGCGGCCCCCGGCTCAGGGCCGCGCCAACGCCGCGTCAAGAGCACGTCAAGGATCGCCCAGAGGCTGCTGAGGATCACTAGATTCAAGGCGTGGCGACGGTGATGGTGGTCGAGGACGACGGGGCGATCCGGCAGGCGCTCACGCGCGGCCTGTCCTCTCTCGGGCACGTCGTCACGCCGGTCTCGCGCGGCGCCGAGGCGGTGAGCGCCTTCGCCGCGGCCCCGGTCGAGGTGGTCGTGCTCGACCTCGGCCTGCCCGACATGGAGGGCGAGTCGGTGCTGGGCGTGGTCCGCGCGCTCGGCGACGTACCCGTCATCGTGGCGACCGCCCGCGACGACGACCGCGAGGTCGTGCGGCTGCTCGACGCGGGCGCCGACGACTACCTGATCAAGCCGTTCTCGGTCGCGCAGATGGACGCCCGGATCCGCGCGGTGCTGCGGCGTACGTCGCAGTCGCAGGACGCCTCGACCCAGCTGGCCGTCGGCGAGATCCGCCTGGACGGCCGCGCCCGCGAGGCCACCCTCGCCGGCCGGCCGCTGGAGCTGTCCCGGCTGGAGTTCGACCTGCTGCAGTTCCTCATGCAGCACGCGGGCGAGGTCGTCACCAAGCCGGTGCTGCTCGCCGAGGTGTGGCGCCAGCCGTGGGGCGGCGCCGACCGCACCGTCGACGTCCACCTGTCCTGGCTGCGCCGCAAGCTCGGCGAGACCGCGGCCGAGCCGCGCTACCTGATCAGCGTGCGCGGGGTGGGCGTCAAGCTGGTCGATCCCGGAGCGCCCCAATGAGGCTGCGCACCCAGGTCACCGTGCTCGGCGTGGGCACGGCCGCCCTCGTCATCGTGCTCGCGAGCATCCCGATCGCGCTGCTGCTGCGCAACAAGGCGTACGCCGAGGCCGAGCAGCGGGCGACGTACGCCGCCCAGGGCACCGCCGACTACATGACCACGAGCAGCTACAACGGCCCCACCCTCGAGCTGTACCTGCAGCGGCTCAACGAGCGCGTCACCACGCCGGTGACCGTGATCGAGCCCGGCGGCAAGGTCGCCGGCGCGCCGCTGAGCGACGATGCCCGCGCCGCCGCCCTGCAGGTGCCCGAGCCGAACCTCGGCGACCACGACCAGGACAACCACGACCTCGGCGCGGTGTCGCGGCCCCAGACGACCACCATCGACGACGGTCAGGTGGTCCAGGTGTTCTGCGCCGCCGGCGGCGGGAGCGCGCGGGTGGTGGCGAGCGTCGACTACGGCTCGGTGAGCAGCACGGTCCGCACCCAGAACCTGGGCATCGGCGCGGTCGCCCTCCTGCTGCTCGGACTGGCCTGGCTCGCCGCCGACCTCGTCGGCCGGCGGATCACTCGCCCGCTCGGCCTCGCCGCCGACACCGCGAGCGCCCTGAGCCGGGGCGAGATGCACGCGCGGGCACCGGTGTCGGGCCCGCCCGAGGTCGCCCGGGTCGCCGAGGAGCTGAACGCCCTCGCCGCGCGGATCGAGGAGCTGCTGACCATGGAGCGGGAGAACGCGGCGGACCTCTCCCACCGGCTCCGCACCCCGCTCACCGCCGTGCGCCTGGGGGTCGAGGCCCTGCCCGACGGGCTGCAGCGGCTCGAGCTCGAGGAGCACGTGGCCCTCGTCGAGCGCAGCCTGACCCAGCTCATCCGGGCGGCCCGGCGCGGCGACCGCGAGGGGCTGCACCCGGCCTGCGACGCCGCGGCCGTGGTCCGCGACCGGGTGGCCTTCTGGAAGCCGCTCGCCGAGGACCAGGAGCGCACCTGCACCGTCACCGTCCCGGACACCCCAGCGAAGGTGCGGCTCGTGGCCGACGACCTCGGCGGCGCGCTGGACGGCCTGCTCGAGAACGCCATCGCGCACACCCCGGAGGGGGCGCCGATCAGCGTCCAGGTGATCGCCGACGGCGACTCATGGCGGATCGAGGTGCTCGACCAGGGCCCGGGCATCCCGCCCACGGCGATCGAACGCGGCCGCAGCGACCGCGGGTCGACGGGCCTCGGGCTCGACATCGCCCGCTCGACCGCGGAGGCGGCCGGCGGGCGGCTCGAGCTCGTCAGCGAGGGTCGCTGGCGCGGCGTACGTCTTCTGCTGCCGAGTGCCCCATGACGTCCTCGGGCTCGGCGTGGGCCAGGGCGTGGTGGCCCTCCTCGTCGCCGTGGGTGCGCCACAGGTAGGCAACGAGCACGACGAACGCGAGCAGGCCGGCGGCCGTCACGGGACCGGTGCCGAGCGCCACACCACCCTGGTCCTTCGCGTGCGCGAGCCAGTCGGCGACGCTCGCGCCGAGCGGCCGGGTCAGCGAGTACGCCGCCCAGAAGCAGACCACGGCGTTCGCGCCCAGGCGCCAGGCGGCCAGCGGGACCAGGATGAGGACGCCGAACAGGACGATCGAGCCCATGAAGCCCATGTGCATGTTGATCGCGGTCGTGTCG
>DATFHM010000318.1:0-12634 GCA_035248385.1 Nocardioides sp.
GTGCGCATCCGGGCGAGGATCTTCTCGGCGTCGGGGTTCGCGGCGGCCCACGCGTCGTACTGCTGGCGCCACTCGGCCTCGGCGGCCTTGCCGCGGGCCACGAGCTCCCGGGTGTGGGTGAGTACGTCGGCGGGGACCTCGAAGTGCTTCTCGGGGTCGAAGCCGAGCACCTTCTTGGTGGCCGCGACCTCGTCCGCACCGAGCGCGCTGCCGTGCGCCGCCTCGGTGTTCTGCGCGTCGGGGGCCGGCCAGGCGATCACGGTGTGCAGCACGATCAGGGACGGCTTGTCGGTGACGGCGTCGGCCTGGCGGATCGCGTCGTAGAGCGCCGGGACGTCCTCGTGGTAGCCGCTGCCGGAGTAGGCCTTGCCGCCGTCGGTCCAGTCGACGGTCTGGACGTGCCAGCCGTACGCCTCGTACCGCTTCGCGACGTCCTCGTTGAACGCGACGTCGGTGTCGCCCTCGATCGAGATCCGGTTGCAGTCGTAGATGACCGTCAGGTTGCCCAGCTCCTGGGTGCCGGCGATGGACGACGCCTCGCTCGAGACGCCCTCCTCCAGGTCGCCGTCGGAGCAGATGACGTAGACGTGGTGGTCGAACGGCGACTCGCCGGCCGGGGTGTCCGGGTCGAGCAGGCCGCGCTCGCGACGGGCGGCCATCGCCATGCCGACCGCGTTGGCGACGCCCTGGCCCAGCGGGCCGGTCGTCACCTCGACGCCCGCGGTGTGCCCGTACTCCGGGTGGCCCGGGGTCTTGCTGCCCCAGGTGCGCAGCGCCTCGATGTCGGAGAGCTCGAGCCCGAAGCCGCCCAGGTAGAGCTGGTTGTAGAGCGTGATCGAGCTGTGCCCGCACGACAGCACGAACCGGTCACGACCCATCCAGCTCGGGTCGTTCGGGTTGTGCCGCATCACCTTCTGGAAGAGCAGGTACGCCGCCGGGGCGAGGCTCATCGCCGTACCGGGGTGACCGTTGCCGACCTTCTGCACGGCGTCCATGGCCAGCACGCGGGCGGTGTCGACCGCCTTCTTGTCGAGGTCGGTCCACTGCAGCTCCGGCGTCATGACTACGACCCTATCGAGCGGCGTGGGGAACCCAACAGGGCCTCGAAGGCTGGACGAGCGGCGATCACGGCTACACTCGCTCGCTGTGACTGCAGTCGATCCCGCGCGCCCCGATCTGGGCGACCGCAGGCTCGTCGCTGGAGTCAACGGAGCCGTCGCCGCCGACGAGCGCGCAGGGCTCCGCGACGTCGTGATGGCGTACGTCGGTCTCACCAAGCCGCGCGTCATCGAGCTGCTGCTCCTGACCACCGTGCCGGTGATGTTCTTCGCCGCGCGCGGGGTGCCGTCGCTCGGCCTCGTCGTCGCCACCGTGGTGGGCGGCACGCTGTCGGCCGGCTCCGCGTCGGTCTTCAACTGCGTCTACGACCGCGACATCGACGAGCAGATGCGCCGCACCCGGCGCCGGGCGCTGCCGCGGCACATCGTGACTCCCGGCTCGGCTCTCGTCTTCGGCACGGTGCTGGGGGTGTTGTCGACCGTCGTGCTCGCGCTGTGGGTGAACCCGCTCTCCGCGGTGCTCTCGGTCGGCGCCAACGCGTTCTACGTCTTCGTGTACACGATGCTGCTGAAGCGTCGTACCACCCAGAACATCGTGTGGGGCGGCATCGCGGGCTGCTTCCCGGCCCTCATCGGCTGGACCGCCGTCACCGACCACCTCGACTGGGCGCCGGTCGTGCTCTTCCTCGTGGTGTTCTTCTGGACGCCGCCGCACACCTGGGCCCTCGCGCTGCGCTACCGCGAGGACTACGCCAACGTCGACGTGCCGATGCTCCCCGTCGTGAAGTCGGCGCGGAACGTCGCCTGGCAGATCGTCGCCTACTCCTGGGTGATGGTCGCGGTCTCGTTGTCGCTGTGGCCGATCGCCTCCACCGGCTGGTTCTACCCGACCGCGGCGGGCGTGCTGGGCGCCGTGTTCCTCGTCCAGGCCCACCGGATGCTGGCCCGTACCCGCGGCACCGAGGACCTCTCCAGGATCCAGCCCATGCACCTGTTCCACAGCAGCAACCTCTACCTCTCGCTGCTCTTCGTCGCCGTCGCGATCGACCCCCTCCTCCGCTGACCCGGCCGCCGACACCCGGACTTGTCGCACCCGAAACCCGGGTTTGTCGCACCCGAGGACCGGTGGCTTGTCACCAGCGGCGGTTCGTCGACTGGTCGCGCAGCGCAACGCGGACCTCCCGTACCCACGCGTCGAGGCGTCGGCCGGTGAAGTCGCCCTTTCGTACGACGACGACGGTCCAGCCGTTGCGCCGCAGCCACCGACGGCGATCCTCGTCGTCGAGCTTCTGCTCGTCGGAAGCATGGAAGTCCTCGCCGTCGTACTCGACGGCCACCCGCTGATGCGGGTAGGCGAAGTCGAGGCGGTACGTCGGAATCCCGTCGATCTCGATCCAGTGCTGAGGCTCGGGCCGGGGAAGTCCGGCATCAGCGAGCTCGAGCCACGCCCATGACTCGCGGTGGGACTCGATGCGACCGTCCACCAGCGGAATCAGCTGACGCAACTGGACCACACCTCGCCGACCCCGATAGCGCGGGAGACTGAGGGCGAGCATCGCTGGAGTGAGTTCATGGAGGCGGGCCAGCGCGTTCATGGCGGCCATTGCATCTCGTCGACGGAGATGGCAACCGAGGTCCAAGGCCGTGCGGTGCGGCGTCGTCACGAGCAGTGAGCCGAGGTTCATCACGTCGACAGGCAGGAGCGTCCTCGTTCCGGACCTGGTCTGAGGTCGCTGTGTGGGATGTCGGCCGCGCAGGGCGCACGTCTCGATGCGCGGCACGGCTCCACGCTCGGAAGGGGAGAACACCTCGACGCCGTGGACGAGAGCTGCCGTGCGGTCGGTGATGACGTGATCGGCGGGCACGACGAGCGCGAGGGCCTCAAGCAGGAGCTCGCTACTGGCGGGGACGTCGGCGGCGACGTACACCCCTGTGAGCACACGGCGGACGAGCCGCGACGTGACCATCCGGTGGAGCTGTTGGCGGGTGATCCCGCGTGCCTCGGCCTGACGGACCGTGAACGGTCGCTGCGTGATGAGGGAGGGCATACGGACACGGTCGCGGGTCGCCGCGCGCGGCGCCTCGAGGAGCTGGGCATCCTGTGGACCGGAGCGGGAATCCACAAGCGTCCTGGACGTCAGCGCGCGCGGTGTGGTGCTGGAGGTGCGGACGATGCGATACAGACCAGGGTCCGGGGTGTGACAAGTCCGGGTCTCGGCGGTGACAAGCCCGGGTTTCGGCGATCAGGTGTGGGGGCGGGTGGCGAGGACGAGGCGGGCGAGGCCGGCGGCGGTGAGGGCGGCGCCGAGCATGTGCAGGCCGACGACCCAGGCCGGAAGTCCGGTCTCGTACTGGATCCAACCGACGACGCCCTGTCCGACCTCGACGGCGAGGAGGGCGGCGGCGACCAGGCGGAGGTACGGCGTACGCCAGGCGACGACCAGCAGCGCGACCGTGAGCGCGACGAGCAGGTCGACGGAGTAGGAGTGGACGAGAGCCACGTGCGCCGGGTTCAGGCCGGTGCGCTTGGAGTCGAGGTCTCCGGAGTGGGGGCCGGAGCCCGTGGTGACTGTGCCCAGCCAGAGCGCGACCCAGCCGACGACGAAGGTGGCTGCCGCGAGCCCGGTGGCGAGCCGCGGCGCCTCGGGACGCGAGGGCGACGAGAGCAGGTCGAGCAACCACACGCACAGGCAGACCATCGCCATCGAGGCCAGCAGGTGCAGCGAGACGACCCACGGGTTCAGCTTCGTCAGCACGCTGATGCCGCCGATCACGGCCTGCAGCGGGATGCCGAGCGCGATGCCGACGGCGAGTCGGCGTACCTTGCCCGGCCGGTTCCACACGGCGATGACGGCCGCGATCGCGACGGCGGCCAGCACGTAGGTCAGCGTGCGGTTGGTGAACTCGATGAACTTGTTGATGCTGAGGGCGCCGTGGGGCACGAGGTCGCCGCCCTGGCACTGCGGCCAGGTCGGGCAGCCGAGCCCGGAGCCGGTCAGCCGCACGACACCGCCGGTCACGACGATGATGATGTTCGCGATGACGTCCGCGATCGCGACCCCCACCACGTGGGCGCGCAGCCACTCGACCGCCGCCTCGGTGCGCGGGTGCTCGGTGAACCCCGCCAGACTCACTCCCACTTGAAGGTCCTTGCGGTCAGGGTCGAGCCGATGATGGCCCAGACCAGCAGCACGGCCAGGTCGGCCCAGCCCACGCGTCCGTCCTGGAAGGCGCGGCGCATCGCCTCGCCGAGGGCGCCGGAGGGGAGGAAGCGGGCGACGTGCCCGTAGCCGCCGTACGTCGACGCGGGCAGCACGACGGCGCCCGCGGCCATGAGCAGCAGGTAGATCAGGTTGGCGGCGGCGAGGGTGGCCTCCGCGCGCAGCACCCCGGCGATGAACAGGCCGAGGGAAGCGAACGCCGCGGTGCCGAGGACGGTCGTCAGCAGGAAGCCCACGACGCCTGCGAAGCAGATCGTCGGGGACCAGCCGAGGGCGAACCCGACACCGCCGATGACGACGACCTGCAGGACCTCGATCATCACCAGGGCCAGCACCTTGCCGGCGAGCAGACCGAGCCGCGGCAGGGGCGAGGCGCCGAGGCGCTTGATCACGCCGTAGCGGCGCTCGAAGCCGGTGGCGATCGCCAGCGAGGTGAAGGCCGTCGACATGATCGCCAGCGCGAGCACGCCGGGCGTGAAGATGTCGACCAGGGGGCGCGACTCCTGCAGCTTCAGGTGCGCCCCACCCTCCACGCCGCCGACCAGCACGATCACCGGGATCACGACGGCGATGAGGAGCTGCTCACCGTTGCGCAGCACCAGGCGCGACTCCATCGAGGCCTGGGCCAGGACCTGCCGGAGCAGGGGAGCGGCTCCCGGCCGGGGGGTGAAGTCAGTCATGGGGAGCCTCCCGCAGCCCGCGGCCGGTGAGCTCGAGGAAGACGTCCTCGAGCGTGCGGGACGCGAAGCTCATCGACTCCAGGTGGACGTCGTGCTCGGTGCTCCAGGTGTTCACCGCCGACCGCAGCGCGGCCTCGGCGGCCGCTCCCAGCTCCCGGTCGACCACGAGCCGCACCGTCGCGGACGCCCCGCGGGTGAGCTCCTCGACGGTGCCGGAGGCGACCAGCCGGCCGCGGTCGATGATGTGGACGTGGTCCGCGAGGCGCTCGGCCTCCTCGAGGTAGTGCGTGGTGAGCACGACGGTGACGCCGGCGGCGCGCAGCTCGGAGAGCAGCTCCCACGTCGTACGACGGGCCGCGGGGTCCATGCCGGCGGTCGGCTCGTCGACGAACACCAGCTCCGGACGCCCGACGAGGGCCATCGCCAGCCCGAGGCGCTGCTGCTGGCCTCCCGACAGCCGCCGGTACGGCGTACGCCCGCACTCGTCCAGCGACAGCCGCTCGACCAGCTCGTCGACCGGCAGCGGGTGGGCGTGCAGCTTCGCCACGTGGCGCAGCATCTCGACGGCCTTGACCCCCGACCAGGCGCCCTGGCCCTGCAGCATGACGCCGATGCGGGGGAGCAGCTCGCGCCGCTGCTGCACCGGGTCGAGGCCGAGGACGCGGACCGACCCGCCCTGCGGGCGCCGGTAGCCCTCGCAGGTCTCCAGGGTCGTGGTCTTGCCGGCGCCGTTGGGGCCGAGGACAGCGGTGATGGTGCCGGTCCCGACGGTGAGGGAGAGCCCGTCGACGGCGGTCTTGTCGCCGTACCGCATCACCAGGCCGTCGACCTCCACAGCGTGGTCAGAAGCGGATGGCACGGCCACAGTCTAGGAACGCCGGGCAGCTCGGCAGGAACCGGTCCCGACTCACCCGCCGGGCAGCTCCACCGGCGCGAGCTCGGCGAACCGGTCGCCCGGTCCGGGGTTGCCGGGCGCGCTCGCGCCGCCGAAGTGGCGCACGACGCCCCACACCGCGTTCAGGGCGGTGGTGACCGCCCCTTCGGCCCACCCTGCGGTCCACGAGATGTCGTCGCCGGCCAGGAAGATCCCGCGCCGGTGCGCGGGCAGGTCGTCCTGCATGAAGTGGGTGAACAGCCGCCGCTGGTAACGGTAGTGGCCGGGCAGGTTCGCCTTGAACGCACCCATGAAGTTGGGGTCGGACTCCCACGACACGGTGATCGGCGCACCGACGATGTGCGAGGCGATGTCGACGTCGGGATAGATCTTGCGCAGCGAGTGCAGCTGCAGGCGGACCCGCTCCTCGATCGGCAGGGCGAGCCACTTCAGCGCGTCGTCGTTCCAGGTGTAGGACAGGCAGATCGAGGCGGCGCCGTCGTCCTCCAGGAGGTACGTCGCCCGGTTCAGCCGGTCGGTCAGCGTCATGCTCATCACGTGCCGGCCGGTGACGGGGTCGACGTCCTTCCAGAACGGCCGGTCGACGCGCACGAAGGTCTTCGACGACTGCATGTAGTGGGTCCGCTCCATCGCCATCCACAGCTCCGGCGAGAACAGCGACTCGTCGACGTCGATCCGCGCCGACAGGAGCCACACCTGGCAGGTGACGACCACGGCGTCGTACGTCCGGGCGGTGCCGAAGCGGTCGGTGACCTCGAACCGGCCGCCCGCGGCGGGCATGATCCGCGCGACGCCCGGCATCGGCGCGCCGCCGTGCAGGCTCTCGAGCGAGGTGCCGGCCGGCCAGTGCGCGCAGTCGGGCGTGTCCTGCCAGAGCCCGACGGGGAGCTGCTGCGCGCCGCCGTGGATCATCTGGTGGTCCTCGTCGGCGTTGGTGAAGATGACGCGGAGGATCTCGAGCATCGAGTTCGGGAAGTCGGTGTCCCAGCCGCCGGTGCCGAAGCCGACCTGGCCGAAGGCCTCCCGATGCCGGTGCGAGCGGGTGGCGAACGCCTTGCTCGTGGCCAGGAAGCCGGAGAAGGTCTCGTCGTCGAGCTCGCGCACGAGCCGGTCCCACATCTCCTTGATCCGCGGCACGTCGCGCTCGACGATCGCGCGCTGCATCTCGGCGAAGCCGACCTCGCCCAGCGCCTCGTGCCAGGCGTCGGCGACGTCCTTGAGGAAGTCGGGCAGGTCGTCGTAGTCGCGGGCGTAGTGCGAGCGGCCCTCGAGCTCGATGACGGTGCTCGGCGTCGCCTCCGAGAGCGGGTTCGGGAATGGGGACGTGCGCAGGCCGAGGCGGTCGATGTAGTGGAAGAGCGCCTTGGAGGACAGCGGGAACCGCATGCCGCCGAGCTCGGCGATCGGGCCCTGCGGCCCGCCGAACGGCTCGGAGCGCAGCCGCCCGCCGATCTGGTCGGCCTCGTAGACGACCGGTCGCATCCCCAGCCGCATGAGCTCGTACGCCGTCACGATGCCCGACAGGCCGCCGCCGACGATGGCCACCTCGCGGCCGTGGTGCTCGGCGGGGACCAACCCGAGCCCGGCCGGGTCGGCGAGGAGCTCGTCGTACCCGAACGGGAAGTCGGGGCCGAGCATCGTCACGCCGGCGTCGTGCAGGGCGGGAGCGTCGGGGGTGGTCTGCGCGGTGGTCATGCCTGAACGCTAGGGCGTGCGTGACGCACGATCCAGACGCTCGCGTTCGCCATCAGCGCCGATCTGTTGCGCGTGCCGCGGAGAAGCATTCGGTTTCTTGCTCAGGTTGTCTCCGCCGGCAGCGTGCCCTGCTCCCGACGCAGTAGCGGCGACATCACCACGACGCTCTTGGTCCGGATCGTGAAGCGCTCGCTCGCGATCCGCTCCACGACCTGCTCGAAGTGCCGCATGTCGGTGGCGAGGATGTGCAGGATCGCGTCGGCCTCGCCGGTGACGGTCGAGGCGGACGCGACCTCGGGGTGCTTCTCGACGGCCCGGCGGATGTCGTCGGGGGAGGTGGACCCCTGGCAGTAGAGCTCGACGTACCCCTCGGTCGTCCAGCCGATCACCGACGGGTCGACGCGCACGGTGAACCCGGAGATCGCGCCGGTGGCGACGAGCCGGTCGACCCGCCGCTTCACCGCGGGCGCCGAGAGCCCGACGCGGTCGCCGATCTGGGCGAACGTGGCGCGGCCGTCGTCCAGGAGGGCGCCGATGATCTGACGGTCGAGCTGGTCGAGCTGCATGCCCGTCATTCTGTCGGAGCGAGCGACTCCGTGGCGGTGGCGTTCAGCCGGGAGTGGCGGCGGCCGTAGCCGGCGTACAGGCCCAGGCCCAGCAGCATCCAGCCGAGGAAGACGACCCAGGTCGACGTGCCCAGGCTGAGCATCGCGTAGCAGCAGAGCAGGGCGCCGGCGATCGGTACGACGGGTGCCAGGGGGACGCGGAACGCCCGCGGCAGCTCCGGGCGCGTACGCCGCAGCACCAGCACGGCGATGTTCACGAGGGCGAAGGCGAACAGCGTGCCGATGGACGTCGCGTTGGCGAGCTCTCCCAGCGGGATCGACGCGGCGAGGATCGCCACGAAGACGCCGACGATCACGGTGTTGGCACGCGGCACGCCCGTGCGGCGGTCGATGCGGGCGAAGACCGGCGGCACCAGCCCGTCGCGGGCCATGGCGAACAGGATGCGGATCTGGCCGTAGAGGACGGTCAGGACGACGCTCGCGATGGCGACGACCGCACCGAGCGAGAGCAGCCCGACGACGACCGAGCCGCCGCCCGCCTGGTCGGCGATCCGGGCCAGGGCGGCCTCGGTGCCGGCGAACTGGCGCCACGGCATCGCACCCACCGCGGCGAGCGCGACGAGGCAGTAGAGGACGGTCACGATGCCCAGCGACAGCATGATCGCGCGCGGCAGGTCACGCTGCGGGTCGCGCGCCTCCTCGCCGGCGGTCGAGGCGGCGTCGAAGCCGATGTAGGAGAAGAACAGCGTGGCGGCGCCCGAGCTCATCCCGGCCAGGCCCAGCGGGAACATCGGGGTCAGGTTGCCGGCCTTGAAGGCGGTGAACGCGATCGAGCAGAACAGCAGCAGGGACAGCATCTTCACCACGACCATCACGGTGTTGACGCGCGCGCTCTCGCTCACCCCGCGCAGCAGCACCAGGGTCGCGAGCACGACCACCACGAGGGCCGGCACGTTGAAGTAGCCGCCCGCACCCGGAGGCTGGCTCCAGGTGTCGGGGATGGTGATGCCGAGGGTGGCGTTGAGGAGCTCGTTGACGTACTGCCCCCAGCCCACCGCGACCGCGGCCACCGAGACGCCGTACTCCAGGACGAGGCACCACCCGCACACCCAGGCCGCGAGCTCACCGAGCGTGGCGTAGGAGTAGGAGTACGACGATCCCGCGGCCGGGATCATGCCCGCCAGCTCGGCGTACGAGAGCGCCGAGAGCAGGGCGATGACGCCGGCGAGGACGAACGAGATCACGACGGCGGGACCGGCCACCGGGACGGCCTCGCCCAGCACCACGAAGATGCCGGTGCCGAGCGTCGCGCCGATGCTGATCATGGTCAGGTGTCCGACGCCGAGTGTGCGGCGCAGCTGGCCGCCCTCGCCCGAGCCGGCGTCGGCGACGAGGTGCTCGACGGGCTTGCACCGGGTGAGCTGGGAGCGCAGCGGGACGCGGCGGGCGGGCGGTGCCGGGGGAGCGGTGGTGGTCACGCCGAGAAACGTACGTGGAGTGATCGGCGTCACGTAACCGGCCTGCGTTGCGCCTGGGAGCAAGAATCTTGCGCCGGATCGCACATGACGCGCGCTTTGTTCCGCTCCGCTGCAGGACCCTACGCTGCGGGGGTGAATCCCGTGGTCTCCGGCGTGGTGCTCGCCGTCGCCGCCCTGGCCGCGGTCGTCGCGGTCGTGCACCTGGTCCGCGACCGGCCCGTCGAGGACGGCATGTTCGTCATCCTCGGCGTGCTCGAGGTGGCGCTGGTCGTCCAGCTGGTCTGGGGCGCGATCGCGTTCGGTACGACGGACCGCGACGTCTCGGGCGTGCTGTTCTTCTCCTACCTCGTGGGCATCTGCCTGGCGGCGCCGATCGGCGCGTTCTGGTCGTTGGCCGAGCGCAACCGCGCCGGCACCGCGGTGCTCCTCGTCTCGGTCCTCACCGTCGCCGCCCTCCAGGCGCGGCTCTGGTCGATCTGGCACGGCGCCCATGCCTGAGACCGAGATGCCGGGCACGCCGACGCGCAGCCACAACGCCATGCGCAGCGGCTGGGGCCGAGCGCTGATCTTCCTGTACGGCGTCTTCGTGGTCGCCGCCGTCGGCCGATCGTCCGTGCAGATCGCCACCGACTTCGGCAGCGCACCGGTCGGCTACCTGCTCTCCGCCCTCGCCGCCGTCCTGTACGTCGTGGCCACGGCCTGCCTGCTGGTCGGCAGCCGGACCGCGTGGCGGGTCGCGTCGGTGTCGGTCGCCGTCGAGGCGGTCGGCGTCCTGGGGGTGGGCGCGCTCAGCTTCGTGGTGTCCGGCCTGGGGGAGACGCAGACGATCTGGTCGCACTTCGGGCAGGGCTACGGCTTCGTGCCGCTGGTGCTCCCGTTCCTGGGAATCGCGTGGCTGAGGGCAACTAAGGCTGACCTTCCTTGAAGCCGGGGAAGCATTAACGCCACACTTGTGTTGTGGAAATCGTGGATCGGGTCTCGCAGGGCGGCAGCGTCATCGACGCGCCGACCCGTGAGCGCGTCGCGCGGTTCATCCTGGAGGCGGGTCCGTCGACCGCGGCCGAGCTGGCCGAGCGGCTCGACCTGACCGCCGCCGCCGTACGACGCCACCTCGACCAGCTGCTCGAGGACGGAGCCGTCGAGGCCCGTGACCCGCGCCCCGGTGCCCACCGCGGCCGCGGCCGTCCGGCCAAGGTGTTCGTGCTGACCGAGCGCGGTCGTGACCGCTTCGAGAAGCAGTACGACGACCTCGCGGCCGAGGCTCTGCGCTTCCTGCGCGAGACCGCCGGCGACGAGGCCGTCAAGGCGTTCGCCGAGCGCCGCGCGACGTTCATCGAGCAGAAGTTCCCGGAGGTGTCCGCGGCCCACCCCGGCGCGACGCCCGCCGAGGTCCTGGCGATGGTGTTCTCCGACGAGGGCTACGCCGCCAGCGTGCGCGAGCTCCCGGTCGTGGGGGAGCAGCTCTGCCAGCAGCACTGCCCGGTGTCCCACGTGGCCCACGAGTTCCCGCAGCTCTGCGAGGCCGAGACCGAGGCCATCGGTCGCGTCCTCGGCACCCATGTCCAACGACTCGCCACCATCGCCCACGGCGACGGTGTGTGCACGACGTGCATCCCGGTTTCGACAGGCTCTACCGCCGATAGGAAGGTCACCTCATGACCAGCATCGAAGAACTGAATCCCGAGCTGAAGGGGATCGGCCGCTACGAGTTCGGCTGGGCCGACAAGAACGACGTCGGCGCCAACGCGCAGCGCGGTCTCAACGAGGCCGTCGTGGCGGACATCTCCGGCAAGAAGTCCGAGCCGCAGTGGATGCTCGACCTGCGGATGAAGGGCCTGAAGCTCTTCGGCCGCAAGCCGATGCCGACGTGGGGCTCCGACCTCAGCGCGATCGACTTCGACAACATCAAGTACTTCGTGCGGTCCACCGAGAAGCAGGCCACCTCGTGGGAGGAGCTGCCGGAGGACATCAAGAACACCTACGACAAGCTCGGCATCCCGGAGGCGGAGAAGCAGCGCCTCGTCGCCGGCGTCGCGGCGCAGTACGAGTCCGAGGTCGTCTACCACCAGATCCGCGAGGACCTGGAGGAGCAGGGCGTCATCTTCGTCGACACCGACACCGCGTTGAAGCAGCACGAGGAGCTCTTCAAGGAGTACTTCGGCACCGTCATCCCGGTCGGCGACAACAAGTTCGCCGCGCTCAACACGGCCGTGTGGTCGGGTGGCTCCTTCATCTACGTCCCGAAGGGTGTCCACGTCGACATCCCGCTGCAGGCCTACTTCCGGATCAACACCGAGAACATGGGCCAGTTCGAGCGGACCCTGATCATCGTCGACGAGGACGCCTACGTGCACTACGTCGAGGGCTGCACGGCGCCGATCTACTCCTCCGACTCGCTGCACTCCGCGGTCGTGGAGATCATCGTGAAGAAGGGCGGCCGCTGCCGCTACACGACCATCCAGAACTGGTCGAACAACGTCTACAACCTCGTCACCAAGCGCGCGGTCTGCGAGGCCGGCGCGACGATGGAGTGGGTCGACGGCAACATCGGCTCCAAGGTCACGATGAAGTACCCGGCCGTCTACCTGATGGGTGAGCACGCCAAGGGCGAGACGCTGTCGATCGCGTTCGCGGGCGAGGGCCAGCACCAGGACGCGGGCGCCAAGATGGTGCACGCGGCCCCGAACACGTCGAGCTCCATCCTGAGCAAGTCGGTCGCCCGTGGCGGTGGCCGGACGTCGTACCGCGGCCTGATCCAGGTCAACGAGGGCGCGCACGGCTCCAAGTCCAACGTGCTGTGCGACGCGCTGCTGGTCGACCAGATCAGCCGCAGCGACACCTACCCCTACGTCGACATCCGCGAGGACGACGTGTCCATGGGCCACGAGGCCTCCGTGTCGAAGGTCTCCGACGACCAGCTCTTCTACCTGATGTCGCGCGGCATGGAGCAGGACGAGGCCATGGCCATGATCGTCCGCGGCTTCGTGGAGCCGATCGCCAAGGAGCTGCCGATGGAGTACGCCCTCGAGCTCAACCGGCTC